>NZ_CP044012.1:782500-1138596 GCF_016864555.1 Sinorhizobium sp. BG8
AGCCGAGCGCAATACGCGTCGCCAGTCCTAGGATCACAGGCGACGAACGGTCGTGCGTGCGGCCATACGATCCACGAGCAAACCATCGGCCAGGAAACCGGCCGATGGCTTCTGTTTTCGTAAGGCCGCGAAAACAGCCGTTGCATTGACGGCCAGCCTTTTGCCGCAGGACCGCCCAGGGTCACAATGCCGGGCAGTCGGTTGGCGTCTGCCCATGTTGTCAGGCTGGGGCGACCCCTGCCCCCAGAACGAAGCCCGGTGGGCAGTCGTATCTGCCCACCGGGAACTCAACGTCTTTCAGCCAATTATCAGAATGACTGATAGGCCGAAATGACAGCAGCGACCTGCCCGGCGTCGAGCGCCTGGATTTGCGCCGTCGTGATGGCTTGCAGCTGGCTGCTCGACAGGCTCATGATATCCGCCGTGGACAGCCCGGCGATGGCCGAAGAGCTGATCGAAGCAATATCGGCGAGCGAGAACGTCGCCAGATCCTCGGTGCCGAGAGCTGCGATCTGCGCCGAATTCAATCCGGCCACCTGTGTATCGGTCAGCGCCTCGACCTGTTCAGTGCTGAGGGCGCTGATCTGCGCGGTGGTCAGCCCCAGCACAGACTTCGGGTTCATGGCCGCGATCTGATCGGTCGAAAGGGCGGTGATGTTGCCGGTGCCCAGCGCAGCGAGCTGGACGGCGCTGAACGCTTCAATCTGATCGGTGCTCAAGGCGGCGACCTGGGCCGTCGTCAACGCCTTTACCTGGTTGAAGGTCAGCGCCGCGATCTGGTTCGTCGTCAGCGCCGCCGTCTGCTCGGAGGTCAGTGCCGCAACGGCACTGGTCGAGAAACCAGATATGGCAGCCGAACTAATCGCCGCGATCTCCTCGCTCGAGAAGGTTGCGAGGTCCTGGGTAGACAATCCGGCGATTTGAGCCGACCCCAATGAAGCGATCTGGGTTGAGGACAGTGCGTCGATCTGGCCCGTCGACAGCGCAGCAATCTGCGCGGACGTCAGACTCCCGATCGCCTTGGTGGCGAGAGCGGCGATCTGGTCGGTGGAAAGTGCTGCTATCGTGGAGGTCGACAGAGCCGAGACGGCAGCCGAACTCAGCGCTGCGATCTGACTGGTGGTCAAGTTGGTGATATGGGCGGACCCCATCGCCTCAAGCTGGCTGGATGTCAGCGCCGCAACCTGGTTTGTCGTCAAGGCCGCCGTCTGGCTTGCGCTGAGCGCCGCGATGTTCGCGGTCGTCAACCCCGCGATGGCAGCCGAGCCGATCGCCGCGATGTCGTCCGTCGACAAGGCTGCAATATCCTCGGCAGCGAGAGCTGCAATCTGCGTCGATCCCAGGGCCGCAATCTGGGCGGAGGACAGGGCGTCGATTTGCTCGGTCGACAATGCGACGATCTGTGCAGACGTCAGGTTTCCGACCGCCTTGGCGCTGAGGGCGGCAATCTGGTCGGTGGACAGCGCCGCGATCGTGGAGGCCGACAGCCCCGTGATGGCAGTCGAGCTCAGCGCCCCGATCTGTTCAGTCGTCAGATCGTCGATCTGGGACACGCTCAGGGCTGCGATCTGGCTCGATGTCAACGCCGCGATCTGGTTTTTCGTCAGGGCCGCAGTTTGTTCGGAGTTAAGAGCAGCGATGTTGCTCGTCGAAAGGCCCGATATGGCAGCCGTGCTGATGGCGGCGAGATCATCGGTCGAAAGCACTTCGAGGTCCGCGGCCGTGAGGGCTGCGATCTGGGCTGATCCCAGCGCGGCAATCTGGGCTGTCGAAAGTGCGTCGATCTGGAGCGACGATAGCGCAGCGATCTGGGTGGAAGTCAGACCGCTGATCGCCTTCGTGCTCAGGGCGGCAATCTGGTCGGTGGAGAGTGCTGCGATATTAGTGGTCGACAATCCGGGAATGGCCGTCGAGCTGAGAGCGGCGATCTGTCCGGTGGTCAGGTTACCGATCTGGGTTGACCCCATGGCTTCGAGCTGGCTGGAAGCAAGCGCTGCAATCTGGCTGTTCGTCAGGACGGCCACCTGGGCGGTGCTCAGCGCAGCAATATTTTCAGCCGCGAGCTTGGAGATGGCTGCTGTGCTGATCGCGGCGATGTCCTCTGTCGAGAAGGTCGCCAGATCGGCCGTGCTCAGCGTGGCAATCTGCTGGGTGCTGAGGCTCGCAACCTGCGAGGACGTCAATGCCTCGACCTGCGCCGTCGACAAGGCATCGACCTGTGCCGAGGTCAAGCCTGACACAGTTTTCGTGCTGAGCGCTGCAATCTGGTCGGTCGACAGCGTCACAATGCTGTCGGTCGAGAGTGCTGCAACTTGCGCTGAGCTCAGGGCGCCAATCTGCGATGTGGTCAGCGTCGTGATCAACGCTTCGATCTGACTGGTCTGCAACGCGGCGATCTGGCTGGTCTTCAGGGCCGCAATCTGGTCCGTGCTGAGCGCCGATATGTTGCTGCTGGAGAGACTGGATATCGCAGCCGTGCTGATCGCGGCGATGTCGTCGGTCGAGAAGGTTGCAATGTCAGCCGAGTCCAGTGCCGCGATCTGGTTCGAACTCATCGCAGCGACGAGCGCGGACGTCAGCGCCTGCGCCTGATCGGTGCTCAAGGCTTCGACCTGTGTCGATGTGAGGCCGGGGATCGCCTTCGTGCTCAAGGCGGCAATCTGATCCGTGGAAAGAGCGGCAATGCTGCCGGTCGACAGGGCCTTCACCTGCAGAGAGCCGAGGGCACTGATCTGCGCCGTGGTCAATGCGGCTATCAGCTCGGAGGTAAGCGCCTCGACCTGGGTCGTCTTCAAGGCAGCGATCTGGGCGGTGGTCAGCGCCGACGCCTGGTCGATGCTGATAGCGGCTATATTCCCCGTCGTAAGCCCTGCAAGAGCCGCGGCGCTGATTGCCGCGATTTCGGCAGTCGAGAAGGTCGCGAGATCCTCGGAGGTCAGAGCTGCGATCTGCGCCGATCCCAATGCGGCGATCTGCGCGGACGACAAGGCCTCTGCCTGCGCGATCGACAAGGCCGCCACTTGTGTCGAGGTGAGGCCAGGCACCGCCTTCGTGTTGAGGGCGGCAATCTGCTCGGCGGAGAGCGCGGCAAGGCTGTCGGTGGTGAGAGCTTTCACCTGCTGTGAGCCGAGGGCGTTGATCTGCGCCGTGCTCAGTGCACCAACCAGCTCGGGGCTCAAGGCTTCGATCTGAGTCGACTTCAACGCAGCCAGCTGGCTCGTCTTGAGGGCCGCCACCTGGGCGAGACTCAGTGCCGCGATGTTGGCGGTCGAGAGCCCGGCTAGCGCGGCCGTGCTGATCGCCGCGATCTCAGCGGTCGTGAATGTCTCTATATCGTCCGAGCTGAGAGCCGCAACCTGGGTCGAGCTCAAAGCTGCGATCTGCGCCGAAGACAGGGCGTCGACCTGGCCGATCGACAGGGCGGCCAGCTGTGTTGAAGTCAGGCCGGATACCGCCTTCGTGCTGAGGGCAGCGATCTGGTCATCGGTCAGGGCCGCAATGCTGCCCGTGGAGAGCGCCGCGATTTGCGCCGAACTCAATGCACCGACCTGCGATGAGGTCAACGCCGGTGCCAAAGCCTCTATCTGGCTCGCCTTCAATGCCGCTATCTGGGCCGATTTCAGGGCCGCCGCCTGATCGAAGCTGAGTGCAGATATGTTGTCGCTCGACAGAGCGGATATCGCGGCCGTGCTGATCGCCGCAATTTCAGCAGTCGAGAAGGTCGCAAGATCATCGGTGGTGAGTGCGGCGATCTGCGTCGATCCCAATGCCGCGACCTGGGCAGTCGTGAAGGCTTCGGCCTGCGCGGTCGACAGGGCAGTGATCTGCGCCGAGGTCAGGCCCGGAACCGCCTTAGCGTTGAGGGCCGCGATCTGCCCGGTGGACAGGGCTGCAATGCTGTCGGAGGAGAGGACCTTGACCTGCTGCGAGCTGAGCGCAGCAATCTGCGAGGTGGTAAAGGCCGCGATCTGCGCGGAACTCAAAGCGCTGATCTGGTTTGTCTTGAGCGCGGCGATCTGGGCGGTCTTCAGTGCTGCTGCCTGGCTCGAACTCAGCGAAGCAAGCGCGCTGGCCGACAGTCCCGAGAGCGCACTGGCGCTGATCGCGGCAATTTCCGCAGTCGTGAATGTCGCAATATCCTCCGGCGCCAGTGCCGCAAGCTGCGCCGCGCTCATCGCGCCAACCAGCGTGGTCGTCAGGGCCTCGACCTGTACGGTCGACAGGGCAGCGACCTGGGTCGAAGTCAGACCCGGTATAGCCTTCGCGTTCAGAGCGGCGATCTGGCTCGTGGAGAGAGCTGCGATGCTGTCCGTCGATAGCGACTTGACCTGCTGCGCGCTGAGGGCTGCAATCTGAGACGTGGTCAGCGACGCAATGAGGTCGGTACCCAGCGATCCGATCTGGACGGTCTTCAGGGCCGCGATCTGGGTGGCCTTCAGGGCCGCGACCTGGCTGAGGCTAAGGGCGGCGATGTTGTCGCTCGACAGGCCCGAAATCGCGGCCGTAGTGATCGCCGCGATCTCAGACGTGGAGAACGTCGCCAGATCTTCGGACGACAGAGCCGCGACCTGGACCGCGCTCAGGGCTGCGACCTGGGTCGACGTCAGAGCCTCGACCTGAGCGGTCGACAGAGCGGAAACCTGCGTCGAGGTGAGGCCAGCGACCCCCTTTGCGCTCAGGGCGGCAACCTGACTGGTCGAGAGAGCGGCAATATTGTCGGTGGACAGAGCCTTGACCTGCTGCGCACTGAGCGCGCTGATCTGCAACGTGGTCAGTGCTGCGATCACATCGGAACTTAACGCCGCGATCTGGCTGGTTTTCAGCGCGGCGATCTGGCTTGTCTTGAGGGCCGCCAGCTGGGCGGAGTTGAGCGTCGCGAGGTCGCTCGCCGACAGGCCCGACAGCGCACTTGCACTGATCGCCGCGATTTCGGCAGTCGTGAAGGTGGCGATATCCTCAGGAGACAGTGCGTCGATCTGCGTCGCGCGGAGGGCTGCGATCTGCGAGGACGTCAGCGCTTCGACCTGTACCGTGTCCAGACCATCGATCTGGGTGGTGCTGAGTGCCGCAATCTGCGCCGTTCCAAGGCTTCCGATCTTGTTCGCATTAAGAATGGCAAGCTGATCGAGACTCAGGCCGACGATCGCCGTGGCCGAGATAGCACTGAGCTGCTTTGTGGAAAAGGCGGCCAGATCCTCCGTCTCCAGCGCGGCAATCTGGGAAGAGGACAGGGCCTTGATCTGCGTTGTAGACAGCGCAGCGATGTCTTCCGTGGTCCAGGTCGCAATCGACGCGGCACTAAGAGTCCTGATAGTGCTGACGCTGAGCGAAGAAATGGTCGAAGTCATAAACAAAACCCTTTGATGCTATCCTGCCGCCTGAATCACGCTTCCAAACTTCCGCAAAACAACGAAAGCCCTGCCACCACGGCCTCCCCGCGCCCGGATACGCTGCCGGCGTCAGCAGCGCTCCTCAACGCAGAGACGAGCGTCGATCCCCCGACCTACCCGTGCGCTAGAAAAGAGTATGGAGATAGGCTTGCTTGAACCTGATCTGGACAGTGATGCGGGAACGGGAGCCCGGTGTCGCATACTGCCCCCGAGGCTTGGGCCGGCTACGAATTTTTCGGCGCTAGTGACCGCGCAGCGCGTCAGCAGATGGCATCGCTGGAGTGGTTGGAGCCGCCGCAATCACAGGGAGGCAGGCCTTCGTCCCCGTGAATCCAAGGGGAAGCCGGGAAGTTTGTACTCCCGTTCGACCATGGTAAAAGAGGCCCGGACAGCAGTGTACCGGTTTTATCCTACACCGAAGCGCAGCGGTGATTGCGTTGCTCCTGCGGGGTCGTCGACTCAGTCGGACGGAAGTCGCGCAGAACGCTCTCAGGCGTGGTCTCAACGGGATGTACGCCATTATGTCTGGGCGCACCCTTCGTGAGAGCGTGATTCTTTCAGGCGATTCTATCGGTCGGCATCTCGGAGATATGTTGATGCCTGCAAGCTCACTCTTGCGGACGACTCATCGCTGAACGGATCGACCCCCGACGCTCAGCGTATTTGCTCGCATGTCCAGTTGGAGCGCGCACGAAACACCGTCTCCGCGGCGTGTTCCGGGTCCCTGTCGGTCGCCCGCACCTGCCAAGCTTCAGAGCGCCCTGGTCTGGGCGCTCCAGTTTTCAAGCTGCCCGGACACCGGGGGGAAGCGGAATTTCGATGTCGACCTCGAGGGTAGTCACATGCTCCCCACGGTCCATGGTGACGCTCACCTTGTCGTCATCGATCTGGACATGCTTCGCAATGACGGCGAGAATCTCTTCCCTGAGAACTGCAACTAGATCCGACTGACCCACCGACGCTCTTTCGTGAGCGAGAAGGACCTGCAGGCGCTCGCGCGCCATCGGCGCGGAACTCTGCTTGCGGAACAAACGGAAAATGCTCATGCTGCCCTCCGTCCGAATATTTTACCAAGGAACCCGCGCTTTTCGCCCGGAATGGTCATAGGCACCGTTTCGCCGGCAAGCCGACGCGCGGCATCGAGATAAGCGATTGCCGGCGCGCAGCGGTTGTCAGCAAGCGTTACCGGAGCACCGATGTTGGATGCCTTCAGGACGTCCACGCTTTCCGGAACAATTCCGAGCAGCGGGATCGACAGGATTTCCAGGACATCCTCGACCTTCAGCATGTCGCCCCGTTCGGCGCGGGCGGCATCGTAGCGTGTCAGAAGCAGATGCTTCTCCACCCGGTCACCCCGCTCGGCCCGCTCCGTCTTGGAGTCGAGAAGACCGATGATACGATCGGAGTCGCGAACGGAAGAGACTTCCGGATTCGTCACGACGACGGCAACGTCGGCATGGCGCATCGCGAGCGTCGCACCGCGCTCGATCCCCGCAGGACTATCGCAGATGATCCAGTCAAAGTGCTTCTTGAGGTCTTCCATCACGCGCATGACACCCTCTGGCGTGAGGCTGTCCTTGTCGCGGGTCTGAGATGCCGGGAGCAGGAAGAGCGTGTCCAGGCGCTTGTCGCGGATCAGCGCCTGCGGAAGCTTCGCGTCGCCCTGGATGACATTCACCAGGTCGTAGACGACCCGGCGCTCGGCACCCATGACGAGGTCGAGATTGCGCAGGCCGACGTCGAAGTCCACGACGACCGTCTTCTCGTTGCGCTGCGCGAGTGCCGCTCCGAGCGCCGCAGACGAAGTCGTCTTGCCGACACCGCCCTTGCCTGATGTAACAACAACTACTTTCGCCATCTTCCGCTCCTGTTTCTGGCCGGCAGCCGGCTCAGTTAAGTCTTTCTGCCATGATCGATTCGTCTTCGAGCCAGAGCTGGACCGCCTGCCCCCGAAGCTTTGGCGCCATGTCGTCTGCTGTCTTGTAGACACCGTCGATGGCCAGCAGTTCCGCCTCGAGCCGACGGCAGAAGATGCGCGCCGATGCATTCCCTACCGAGCCCGCCAATGCGCGCCCTCTGAGCGTGCCGTAGATATGGATGGATCCACCGGCGATGATTTCCGCGCCGGAGGCGACCGATCCGATGACGGTGACGTCGCCTTCCGGAAAGATCACCGATTGCCCTGAACGTACCGGCTCCCGCACGATGATCGACGCCGGCGCCCTCAACAGTTGCGGATCCTGGCGGATGACCGGAGCCTTCTCCAGGACGGCTTCCGCCGCCGGCTCGGCCGCTGCAGCCTTCTCGACCGCTGGAGCCTCCTCGGGGACCTCGATGTCGGGACCCGGGCGCCCGCCTTTCATGGCCGGCGGTATGCCAGGCCCATGCAGCGATGCCCGTCCGCCTTCGATGCCCATGACCCGCACGTTGCGTTTCGCCAGATCCTCGACGAGGTCCTTCAATCGCGGCCGGTCGATATCGATCTCGGAAAGGTCGAGCACGATCGGCCGTTCCAGGAAGAAGCCCGCCGAACGCGCGGCGAGATCGTCAAGCCGCTCGAGCCACTGATCGAGGGGCAGTTCCGGAGAAAGGACGAGCGCCAGGAATGACCGGCCCTTGACACGGATCGAGCGAGCTTCTGTTAACACTTTGGAAATCTTCGTTAATTTTTCGTTCTCAAGACCTACGCGATTCACGGTTAACAAATGGTTAACGCGCAGTCCCTCCATCCCATATTTGGCAGCGGAAAACGCTTCGGACGCGGGTTGGAAGAGCGGGTCGGAAAACCCGAAGGCTTGTACGCCGCAAGGGTATCAATCTCCGCTGCGGCAGAGGGCGACATCCGGGGAAAATCCGCCCCTCCCAATAGGCATAGGAAGCCCACAGACAAGACCTCTGGCGCGTACGGCAAGAAGCCGTCCCCTCAAAGAAAAAAGCCCGCGCACTCGTCGTTGCGCAGGCCCTTCGTCTATCCAGGCTGTCGAAGGGTCAGAGGTTCTTCGAGCCGGGTGATACGGTGCTCTGATCGAGCGCACGGGTAACGCCGAGCGCGACGAGCGTGCAGATCGCGCCCGAAATCAGGTATCCGCCGATAAAGATGATGCCGAAGCTGCTGGCGAGCCCGAGCGCCACCAGAGGGGCGAAGGCGGCACCAACCAGCCAGGCGAGGTCGGAGGTGAGAGCGGCACCGGTGTAGCGGTAGTACTTGCCAAAGCGCGACGAGACGACGCCGGAGGCCTGGCCGAACGACAGGCCGAGAATGCCGAAGCCGATGATGATGAACGCATCCTGCCCCTTGCCGCCAGCCTCAAGGAGGAAGGGCGCCGAGAACGAGAAGATCGCGATGATGACCGCACCAATCATCAACTGGCTGCGGCGCCCGATTCGGTCGGCAAGGACACCCGACAGTACGATACCGATGAGGCCAACCGCGGCACCCGCCACCTGCACCCGCAGGAACTCACCAGTGGACTGGCCGCCATGCAGCGTAATCCAGCTCAAGGGGAAGATCGTCACCAGGTGGAACATGGCAAAGCTTGCGAGCGGAACGAAGGCACCCAGCACGACGTCACGGGCATGCTTGCTCAGCATCTCGAAAATCGGCCGGGCTTCCAGCTCCTGTGCCTCCATGGCCGCACCGAACTCGGCGCTCGCAACGATGCGCAGCCGCGCGAAGAGCGCAACGACGTTGATCGCAAAGGCCACGAAGAACGGATAGCGCCAGCCCCAATCGAGGAAATCAGCCTCCGAGAGGTTGGCCACGAAGTAACCGAACAGGACGCTCGCAAGGGCGAAGCCGAACGGGGCTCCGAGCTGCGGGATCATGGCATACCAGCCGCGCCGGTTCGCAGGCGCATTGAGGCTGAGGAGCGATGCCAGACCATCCCACGCGCCACCGAGCGCGAAGCCCTGCCCCAGCCGGAACAAGGCGAGCAAGGCTACCGCCCAATACCCGATCGAATCATATCCAGGCAGGAAGGCGATCGAGGCGGTCGACCCGCCGAGAATCAGCAGCGCGATCGTCAGCTTCGTTCCGCGCCCATAGTTGCGGTCGAGCCACATGAAGATAAAGGAACCGACCGGCCGCGAAATGAAGGCGAGCGGAAAGATCGCAAACGACATGAGGATGGCGGCGAGCGGGCTCGACGCGAAGGGGAAAATCAGCTTCGGAAACACGAGTACGGAACCGAGGCCGTAGACGAAGAAATCGAAGAATTCGGACATGCGACCGATGATCACACCGATTGCGATGCTGCCTGGAGAAATCGGCTTGTCGCCATGAATTCGGCGGGCGTCCCTTTCGAAACCCGATGATGTTGGATTGACGACCGTGACCATGCATTCTTCCTCCCGGCGACAATTCGCCTCTTCGAAATGTCGATCAAAGATCGGGCGAGATCAAGGATTGAGTGGAAAAAAGCTGCTCTTCGTGCCGCTCAGCACTTTCTGGAACGACATCCTGTCCTAGATCCTCGCTTGGCGCCTCCTCGGCCCGCATTTCGGCGGCACTGGGGAACGCCGGAAAAGGGAGTCGGTTGCATTGCTGCACTGCGACAGATTGCTGCACTGCGACGAACGACCTCATTCCAGTCGAAGTCCTACCGCGATTAGTGCGAAAATAGACAAACGTAAATTCGAGCCTGAAATGTCCACTCAGTTAAATACGATAGGACGGCTGGTCGCCCTGCTGTCCGTCCTGGCGCTTTCCGGATGCAACATGGTCGTCATGTCGCCTTCGGGAGATATCGCCGTGCAGCAAAGAGACCTGATCATCGTCTCGACCGTGCTGATGCTCCTGATCATCGTACCGGTTGTTTGCCTCACTTTTTTCTTCGCCTGGCGGTATCGCGGTTCCAATACCCGCGCAAAATATGACCCTGAATGGCATCATTCGACCGGCCTCGAAGTTATCATCTGGTCGGCGCCACTTGCGATCATCATCGCTCTCGGCGCGGTGACCTGGATCAGCACCCACAAGCTCGACCCCTACCGTCCGCTCGACAGGATCGACGCGGAGCGCGCCATTCCCGCTGAAACGAAGCCGCTGACGGTCGAAGTGGTCGCGCTCGACTGGAAGTGGCTGTTCTTCTATCCCGACTATGGGATTGCCACAGTCAACGAGATGGCAGCACCGGTGGATGTGCCGATCAACTTCAAGATCACCGCATCCTCCGTCATGAACTCGTTCTACGTGCCCGCGCTTGCCGGCATGATCTATGCGATGCCCGGCATGCAGACGCAGCTCCATGCCGTCATCAACAAGGAAGGCGTTTTCGAAGGCCTCTCTGCCAACTATAGCGGCGACGGCTTCTCGCACATGCGCTTCAAGTTCCACGGCGTCCAGCAGCAAGGCTTCGACGAATGGGTGGCGCGCGTGAAGTCGCAAGGTACCGCACTCAACAGGGACGCCTACCTGAAGCTCGAAAAGCCGAGCACCAGGGAACCCGTACGATATTTCGCCACCGTCGAGGACGGCCTTTTCAACGCCATTCTCAACATGTGCGCCCACCCGGGCCAGATGTGCATGAACGAGATGATGCACATCGACATGATGGGTGGCGCCGGCAAGGAAAGCCACGAGAATCGCGAGAAGCTGGAGTACGACAATCGCCATGCCGGTGAAACCGGGCACGGAATTGCCGCGCCCGCCGCAACCTTCCCGGCTACCGGCAATCCGGCGCGCAGCGAGGAACCGGCAGAAGGCGTCGACACCCAGCAGCCGATGAACCACGACGCCCAGAACGGGCACGAGGGCCACACCATGCCCGAGAACGGAAACAACCAGGACGGTGTCGCGCCCGCGCAGTTGAATAACGGCGCCAAGCACCACTGACTCCGCATATCAAGAAATTTTGGACAGACCCATGTTCGGCAATACAACTCTGACGGAATTCATATTCGGGCGGCTCTCCTGGGAGGCCATCCCCTATCATGAACCAATTCTCGTCGTGACTTTCATCGCTGTTGCGCTGGGCGGCATCGCCGTCCTGTCGCTCATCACCTATTTCAAGCTCTGGGGCTATCTCTGGAAGGAATGGTTCACGAGTGTCGATCACAAGAAGATCGGCATCATGTACGTGATCCTGGCGCTTATCATGCTGATGCGCGGCTTCGCTGACGCCATCATGATGCGCATCCAGCAGGCGATCGCCTTCAACGGCAGCGAAGGTTACCTCAACCCGCATCACTACGACCAGATCTTTACCGCCCATGGCGTGATCATGATCTTCTTCATGGCAATGCCGTTTGTGACGGGCCTGATGAACTATGTAGTGCCGCTGCAGATTGGTGCGCGCGACGTCTCCTTCCCGTTCCTGAACAACTTCTCGTTCTGGATGACCACGGCCGGCGCTATCATCATCATGATGTCGCTCTTCGTCGGCGAATTCGCCCGGACCGGGTGGCTCGCCTACCCGCCGCTGTCGGGCGCGGACTACAGTCCGGGAGTGGGGGTCGACTATTACATATGGGGCCTGCAGGTGGCGGGCGTCGGCACGACATTGTCGGGCATCAACCTGATCGCGACGATCGTGAAGATGCGCGCACCGGGCATGACGATGATGAAGATGCCGGTCTTCACCTGGACCTCGCTCTGCACGAACATCCTGATCGTCGCGACCTTCCCAATCCTGACCGCAACCCTGGCCCTGCTGTCGCTCGACCGCTACGCCGGCACGAACTTCTTCACCAATGACCTTGGTGGCAATCCGATGATGTATGTGAACCTCATCTGGATCTGGGGGCATCCTGAAGTATACATTCTGGTGCTGCCCGCGTTCGGCATATTCTCGGAAGTCGTCGCCACCTTCTGCGGCAAGCGCCTGTTCGGCTACGCATCGATGGTCTACGCAACCTGCGTGATCATGATCCTGTCGTATCTCGTATGGCTGCATCACTTCTTCACGATGGGGTCGGGTGCCTCGGTGAATGCCTTCTTCGGCATTACCACCATGATCATCTCGATCCCCACAGGTGCGAAGATGTTCAACTGGCTCTTCACCATGTATCGCGGCCGTATCCGCTATGAAGTGCCGATGTACTGGACGGTGGGCTTCATGTTCACCTTCGTGATCGGCGGCATGACCGGCGTCCTGCTGGCCGTCCCCCCGGCGGACTTCGTGCTGCACAACTCGCTGTTCCTCATCGCCCATTTCCACAACGTCATCATCGGCGGTGTGGTGTTCGGCCTGATGGCAGGCATCGTCTACTGGTGGCCGAAGGCCTTCGGCTACAAGCTCGATCCCTTCTGGGGCAAGATGAGCTTCTGGTTCTGGCAGATCGGCTTCTTCTTCGCCTTCATGCCGCTCTATGTACTCGGCCTGATGGGCGTGACCCGCCGCGTTTCGCAGTTCGAGGATCCGTCGCTGCAGATCTGGTTCATCATTGCAGCCTTCGGCGCCTTCCTGATCGCGCTCGGCATCGCATCCTTCGTCATTCAGATCGTTGTCAGCTACCTCAAGCGCGACCAGCTCCGCGACTTTACCGGCGACCCCTGGAACGGCCGTACGCTGGAGTGGTCGACCTCGTCGCCGCCGCCGGACTACAACTTCGCCTTCACGCCCGTCGTGCACGACCACGACAGCTGGTACGACATGAAGAGCCGTGGTTACGAGCGTCCGCTCGGCGGGTTCAAGCCGATCCACATGCCGAAGAACACCGGAACGGGCGTCATCCTGGCCGGCCTCAGCGTCGCCCTTGCCTTCGCACTGATCTGGTACATCTGGTGGCTGGTGATCGTTTCCTTCATCGGCATCATCGCGGTGTCGATCGGCCATACGTTCAACTACAACCGGGACTTCTACATCCCCGCCGAGACCGTGACCGCTACCGAGGACGCGCGCTCCGAGTTGCTGGCGGAACGGACCTGACATGACTGAGAAAGCACACACTCAAGAAGCCACGGCCCCCAGTTCTATCTGGAGGAGGAACATCATCCCGAAGGCAGCACCATGCTGGGCTTCTGGATCTACCTGATGAGCGACTGCCTCATCTTCGCCGTGCTGTTTGCCACGCACGGCGTGCTGGGCCGCAACTATGCGGCGGGCCCTTCTCCGGCCGATCTCTTCGACCTGTCGCTCGTCGCCATCAACACGTCGATGCTGCTTTTGTCGTCGATCACCTACGGCTTCGCCATGCTCCAGATGGAGCGCAACGCCAAGATGGAGACCCTGTTCTGGCTTGGCGTCACCGGCCTCTTCGGCCTGGCCTTCCTCGGGCTGGAACTCTATGAGTTCTATCACCTGATCCAGGAAGGGGCAGGTCCAGGACGCAGCGCCTTCCTGTCGTCGTTCTTCACGCTCGTCGGCACGCACGGTCTGCACGTCACCTTCGGCATCATCTGGCTCATCACGCTGATGGTGCAGGTGAAGTTGCGCGGACTGATTCCGGAGAATCGTCGGCGCCTCATGTGCCTGTCGATGTTCTGGCACTTCCTCGACGTCGTCTGGATCGGCGTCTTCTCCTTCGTATACCTGATGGGAGTTCTCGGATGAGCTCGCAAGCCCACGCACCTGCCCACGAAGACGCCCACAACGTCCACCACGGTCACAGCCATGGTCACGATGCCGGACACGGCTCGCTCAAGACCTACATGATCGGCTTCGTCCTCTCCGTCATCCTGACCGCCATCCCGTTCTGGCTGGTCATGGGAGAGGTTTTCGACAGCAAGATCGTGACCGCCGTCCTGATCATGGCATTCGCAGCCGTGCAGATCGTTGTCCACATGGTCTGCTTCCTGCACATGAACCCGCGTTCTGAAGGCGGCTGGACGGTGATGGCGCTGATCTTCACGCTGATCATCGTGGCGATCATGCTTGCCGGCTCGTTCTGGGTCATGCATCACCTCAACGTGAACATGATGCCCATGTCGCCGGAGATGATGAAGAGCATGCCCTGAGGGAGGTTTGGCGCATGGCCGCTGACCACCCCCCGACCCATGATATGACCGGAGCTGGCCTGGACGGCCCGCCCCGGTCGCGTCTGCTCTTCGCGGGAGCGCTGCTGTTCCTCGCGTTCGCCTTCATCGGCCTCGGCACGTGGCAGATACAACGGCTGTTCTGGAAGCTCGACCTGATCGAGCGCGTGGACGCGCGGGTCACCGCCGAGCCGGTACCGCCACCGCCGATCGCCTCATGGGCGGGCATCAATGCCGCGAACGACGAGTACCGGCGCGTCACCACAACCGGTACTTTCGACCACGGGAAGGAAGTGCTGGTGCAGGCCGTGACCGAGCGCGGCTCGGGTTTCTGGTTGCTCACGCCGCTTCATCAAGCGGACGGAACGACGATCCTGATAAACCGCGGCTTCGTGCCCTCCGACCGTCGCGATCCGTCCTCACGCAGCGCGGGTGAAGTGACGGGGTCCGTTCAGGTGACCGGACTTTTGCGCTTGTCCGAACCGGGCGGCGCTTTCCTTCGTTCCAATGATCCCGAGAACGACCGCTGGTACTCTCGCGACGTCGCCGCAATCGCAGATGCCAAAGGGCTTTCCAACGTCGCCCCCTATTTCATCGACGCGGATTCGACTCCCAATCCTGGTGGCCTGCCAATCGGCGGCATGACGGTCGTAAGTTTCCGCAACAGCCATCTTGTCTATGCGCTCACCTGGTTCGCCTTGGCCGCGATGAGCATAGGCGGCGCCATTGCCCTGAGACGGTACAGGCCCTCGGCTCCGTAGCTCCTGTCTCCCGGAAGCGGTCAACGGTTCCGGAAGACATGGATCAGTACAATCGATCAAGGCGGCAATAGCGGTTCGCGACGTTCGCAATACGCCCTGGGAGCGATCCGCAAACGTCCGCGATGACCGCCTCCCTCGAGATGGGCGAACACGTCTACCCCTGCCGGGTTATTGTTGCTCCTTGCTGGTGAAATACCCTCGCGCCGAGAAATGCGACAGGGGGCAGCTTGCTAACGATTCCGCGACCAAACGAGATTGCCGTCGATATCGAACGGCTTGAAAAGAAATACGGAAACCACGTCGCGCTTTCCGATGTATCAATCAACATTCGGGACAACGAGTTCTTCACGCTGCTCGGACCCTCGGGTTGTGGCAAGACCACCCTGCTGCGGATGATTGCCGGCTTCGAAGAGATCACGTCGGGCAGGATCCGGCTGTTTCGCGAAGATATTGCCGACCTTCCGCCAAACCGCCGTCCGCTCAACACCGTCTTCCAGCAGTATGCCCTGTTCCCACACATGACGGTCCTGGAAAACGTGATGTTCGGTCTCCTGCGACTGAAGAAAGGTCGCGAGGAAGCAAAGGCACGGGCGCTGGCCATGCTTGGGTTGGTCCAGCTTTCGGCTTTTGCCGAGCGGCACCCGGCACAACTTTCCGGTGGACAGCAGCAGCGCGTGGCGCTCGCGAGAGCACTGGCGCCCAATCCGAAGGTCCTGCTGCTGGACGAGCCGCTCTCCGCGCTCGATCTCAAGCTCCGCCAGGCCGTGCGCCTCGAACTGAAGGAAATACAGCGGGAAACCGGCATCACCTTCATCTTCGTCACCCATGACCAGGAAGAGGCGCTGACCATGTCGGACCGCATCGCCGTGATGTCGGCGGGACAGGTACAGCAGGTCGGTACCGCCCGGGAGATCTACGAAATGCCGGAAAACCGCTTCGTGGCGGATTTCATCGGGGAAACCAACCTCATTCAGGTGACTGTCGCCACGCTGCGGGATGGAACGGCCGAGGTGATACTGCCGGGAGGCAGCAGGCTCAACTGTGCTGCGACGGGCCCCATCCAGCAACAGCCTCTGCATCTCTCCATCCGGCCGGAGCGGCTCGCGGTGGTTGCCGCGAACAGGGGCAGCCTGAACGGCGTCGTGACCGACCACATCTACCTCGGCACCGATACGCAGCTGAAGGTGCGTATCGCGGAAGGGGATGTGCTTCGCGTACGCATCCAGAATGGTGCAGATGCCGCAATCCCGGAGCCGGGCGCGAGCATTGGCCTGGCAATGGAGGCAGGCGCCGCACGCCTGGTCGCTGGCTGAATGGCCGCGGTGAAGACGACGGCGGATCCGCGCGGCAACAGCCGGATCTATCGGGGCCTAGCGCTGCCGCTGGTACTCCCGGCGTGGCTTGCAATCGGCCTCTTCCTGCTTGTGCCGGTCCTGATCATGGCCTGCTACTCCTTCCTCACCAAGGAATTCAGGGGCGGTGTCATCTGGGAATTCTCGATCTCTGCCTATGACCAGTTCATCTTCAATCGCGGGCTGTTCGGCGACGACCCGCCGACCCTCGAATGGACCTATGTGACGATCTTTGGCCGGTCGATCTGGCAGGCGGCAATGGCAACAGTGCTCTGCTTCGCCGTGGGCTTTCCGACCGCCTGGTTCATTGGAACGGCTAGTCCCCGGTTCCGTGGACTTCTGCTGTTTCTCATAACCGTGCCCTACTGGGTCAACCTGCTGATCCGAACGGTCTCCATGAAATTCCTGATCCGCGACAACGGGCCTCTCAACGAGTTCCTGATCTGGAGCGGGCTCATCAGCGAGCCGATCCATCTGATCAACACGAATTTCGCCGTCCAGCTCGGCCTGTTCTATTCCTACCTGCCGTTCATGGTCCTGCCGATCTATGCCAGCGTGGAACGCTACAATTTCCGTCTTTCGGAAGCGGCGGCCGATCTCTATGCCGATCGGTGGACGACGCTCAGGCTGGTGGTTCTGCCAACGATCATGCCCGGCATCGTCGCCGGGTGCATCCTCGTCTTCGTTCCGAGCCTCGGTGCATTTCTCGCCCCCGACCTGCTCGGCGGTGCCAAGACCTACATGATCGGTTCGCTCATCGAGGAACAGTTCAAAGGCAACGCCGGCAACTGGCCCTTCGGCGCGGCCGTGGCGATGGTCCTCCTGACAATCGTGATGGTGCTGCTGATGCTCTATGCCCGCAGCCGGAGGAGCGCCTGAAATGGCCCGCAAGACCGACCTGCGCCGCTACACAGGGTTCGGATTTATCGCCGCACTCTGCCTCACGATGCTCTACGCGCCCCTTGTGGTGGTAACCGTATACTCGTTCAACAGTTCGCCCTCGATCACGAAATGGCAGGGTTTCTCGCTTGCCTGGTATGGTGAGATATTCTGGGGCGAAAATGCCGAACGGTTCCAGTCCGCGGCACTGGTGTCCTTCACCATCGCTACGCTCGCGGCCCTGATCTCAACCGCAATCGCCATCGCGGCAGCGCTTGCGCTCTCGCGTGCAGGCAGGTTCCGCGGTCAGAGTGCTAGCCACGCGCTGCTGAACCTGCCGCTGACCGTGCCGGAGATCGTGACCGCAGTCGCCTGCCTGATCTTCTTCTCGGCAATCGGATTTCCGCAGGGTTACGTTTCCATACTCGTCATTCACGTCGTCTTCTGCGTGCCCTTCGCCTATCTCCCGATCGCGGCACGGCTGGAAGGTATCGACGACATGTACGAACAGGCGGCGCTCGACCTCTATGCCAGCCGCTGGGAAACCTTCCGCCTGGTGCTGCTGCCGCTCCTGATGCCGGGAATCGTGGCGGGCCTGCTTCTCGCCTTCATCATTTCGCTCGACGATTTTCTCATCACCAATTTCGTCAAGGGCGCCGGCGTCGAGACCCTGCCGACGGCGATCTACGGCTCGGTCAAGCTCGGCATAAAGCCAGACATCATGGCGATCTCGTCGCTGCTTCTCTGCTTTTCCGTGCTCTGCGTATCGCTCTCATACCTCATCGGCCGCATGGGGCGGAGACAATAAAATCATGCTTCAACAAAAGGGGACAATCATGAAAAGCTTCAGAAGCTTGGCTTCAGCATTCGCCATACTGGCCGCCAGCACGACCATTGCCCATGCCGAGGGCAAGCTCGCCCTGTATCACTGGTTCGAGTACATCCCGCAGTCGCTCCTCGACAAATTCGCCAAGGAATACGATGTCGAAGTGACCATGGACACGTTCGACTCCAATGAGGCGCTGCTTGCTGCCCTCAAGGCCGGCAAACTCGGTACCTACGACGTGACCGTGGCGGCCGACTACATGGTGAAGATTCTAGCTGCGGAAGGAATGCTGCAGCCGCTTGACCATGCCAAACTGTCGAACTTCGGGCGGATTGAGAAGCAATGGATCGATGTCCCGTTCGATCCGGGCCGGCAGTACTCAATTCCCTACCAGTGGGGAACGACAGGCTTTGCGGTCAATCGCGATGCCTACAAGGGCGATATCAACACCACGGACATCCTTTTCAATCCGCCGGCAGAACTGAAGGGCAAGATAAACATGCTGGACGCGCAGGGGGATCTGCTCGCCCTTGCCTCTATGCACCTCGGCATTCCGCAATGCACATCCGACAGAGCCCAACTGAAGGCGCTTAACGACTTGGTCATGAACGCCAAGGCCGACTGGGCGTCGATCAGCTCGGAAATCGCCAAGGACGTGCTGGTTTCCGGGGATGCCAAGGCCGGCATGATCTGGAGCGGCTACTCCGCAAAGGCGCGGGCCGAAGGGGCGAATGTGGAATATGCCTATCCGCGGCAGGGCTACATTTACTGGATGGACAACGCCGTGCTTTTGAAGGATGCACCGAACCCCGAGAACGGGATGAAGTTTTTGAACTTCCTGATGGAGCCGGAGAACATAGCCGCAATCAGCAACTACGCGCGCTTCCCCTCCGCCATCGAAGGTGCAGAGAAGTTCATGGACAAGGACCTGCTCGCCTCTCCCGAAGTCAGCCCTGCTGAATCCACCCACGGCGCCTTCGTCGAAGCCTGCCCGAAGGAGGTTCAAGTCTACTACGATGCGATCTGGACTAACCTGAAGAAGTAAAGCGGCCTAGTGCGAAGACGGCGGAACGAGAAGCTTCCGTCGTCTTCTCACGGTGGTATCCGATGATCACTTCCGGGATGCGGGTTCGAAAGGTAACGTGGCCCATCGCAGCGCCGCATCCGAAACGCAGCGCTGCAGGCACATGAAGCCTCACTGGACGAGTGCGGCGTCGCCCAGGCGCATGAAATCGCGCAGAAGTTGACGCATGAACGGGTCATTCGCCTTGCCTTGGACGCTGTCGTGCCTAGCCGTCTCGCGGATTGTTTCCGGCAGGACATGGCCCTTCTCGTCGAGGAGGCCCTCGAAGTATTCTGCGGTGAACTCGGGATGAGGCTGCACCGAGAGCGCAAAGCCCGGATAGTGAAGCGCAGCAAAGGCGCAGCTCTCGGAACGCGCAATCGGCCGCGCGCCTTGAGGCAGCTCCACCACCTGGTCCTGATGCCAGGCATTGGCGGCAAAGCTCCGTCCGTCCTCGCACTCATAGAGCTGCGGGCCGGCGATCCAGCCTTCGGAGGACTTTTCCACCTTACCGCCAAGGGCCTTGGCGATTACCTGGTGACCGAAACAGATCCCGATCAAGGGGCGACGCACGGATGCGAGACGGCGGATGAAGTCTTCGAGCGGTGGCAGCCAGGCGTGGTCTTCGTAGACGCCGTGACGGGAGCCGGTGATGATCCAGCCATCCGCATCCTCGGGCGAAGCGGGCAACTCACCGAACTCGACCTTGTAGGTTACATAGGAGAAATCATTCTCGCCGAGCAGCCAGCGCATGCGGGCATCATAATCGCCCTGCGCATCCGCCAGGCTCTCGGGCGCGCTGCCGGTCTGCAAAATACCGATGTTCATCAACAACTGCGACTCCTTCGTGTGTCACTGCAGATCATATAGGGCCTGCTCGCTCCACCCGCGACGGGTTCACCGAAACTTTTCTAGCTGCTGGAAATACCACATGCCGATGGCGAGCGCCTGATTTCCCAGATAGCGACCGACCGGCATTCGCCAGTGCCGCGCGCACGCGAAGACATCGAAATCGCGACTGTCGCCACAAAGCGCCGAAGCCATGATCTCACCGATGATATGGGAGGTGGCGACGCCGTGCCCTGAATAGCCCTGCGCATAGTAGACGTTTGCGGCGACCTTTCCCAATTGCGGAATGCGATTGATGGAAATGCCGTCCTGCCCTTGCCATCCAAAATCGATGCGGACGCCCTTCAACTGCGGGAATGTCTTTTCGATTGCAGGCCTCATCACGTCTTCGATGTTCCGCGTTTCCTTACCCGTGTAATTGGTACCGCTGCCGAACAGGAGTCGTTTGTCGGCTGTCAGCCGATAGTAGTCGAGCACGAAGCGCGTGTCGTAGACCGCGAGATCCTGCGGATTGATCGCCCTCGCCAGCTCTTCCGGCAGAGGCTCGGTCGTGACGATGCCGAGCGAGGCGGGAAACAGCATTCCCGCAAGCCTTGCCGGAGCGAGGCGATGGTAGGCATTCCCCGCAAGGAGCACCTTGTCAGCGCGCACGCGTCCCGCTGCGGTGACAAGTTCCGGGCGCTTTCCGTAATTGATTTTCTCCACCCTCGAATCCTCGTAGATTCGGGCACCCAGGCTACGGGCGGCATTCGCCTCTCCGAGGCAGAGATTGAGCGAATGGACATGCATGTTGCGGCGATTGACGAGCCCGGCGTGATAAATCTTCGTGCCGATGATCCCTTCTACTTCCGGCCCCCGCACGAACTGCACCTCGTCGCCCATTCCGTGGTCAAGCGCAGCCTGGTACATCGCCTCGAGTTCGGCGATATGGGAAGGCTTGTAGGCAGCCTGCATGTGGCCGAACTTGAGATCGCACGCGATGGCATACTTCTCCACCCGGCGCCGGATGATCTCGTGTCCGCGCCAACGAAGCTTCCACACAAAGTCAGCGGCGTCTTTCCCGAGCTTGCGGCGGAACTGCTTCTCCATCGCCCTGTCGCCGGAGAGGGAACCTGTAATCTGCCCGCCATTGCGGCTGGAAGCACCCCAGGCGATGCGGTTGGCCTCCAGCACCGCGACGCGGACGCCCCGCTCGGCGAGCTCGACCGCAGTCGATATGCCGGTAAAACCGCCACCGACGATGGCGACATCCACGTCGATGCTTTCCTCGAGGCGCGAAAAGCCATCGATCTTGTTGGCCGTGGCAGCGTAGTAGGACTTGCAATAGGATTCGGCCATGGGCGAGGCTTCCCGTTGTTGCGGATAGATAGGCTGGCGACAGTTCTAGACCGACAGACGGTAGGTCGCGACCTCGAAATCGGTCATGCGCGAAGCAAAGACATCCTGCTCCTGCTCCTTGCAAGCGCTGAAGGCGCTTACAAATTCCGGATACAGCAAGCGTCCGGCATTCTGCGAAGACCGCAGCCATTCAAGCGCCTGCCGCCAGTCTCTCGCGAGCTGGGGTGCATCGACCTGGTGCGAGTTGCTCTTGACCGGTTCGGAGGGCTGCGCTTGTCGCTGGATGCCGTCAAGCGCCCCGCTGAGGATGGCCGCGAGCACCAAGTAGGGATTGGCATCCGCACCAGCTACCCGATGTTCGATACGCCGGGCGACATGGGGACCGGCGGGGATGCGCACGGCGGCCGTGCGATTCTCGTACCCCCATGCCACTGTCGTCGGCGCCAGACCGCCCGGTGCGAGGCGACGGTAGGAGTTGAGGTGCGGTGCGAAGACAAGGGTCATTTCGGCCATGCAGTCCAGAAGTCCGCCGACGGCATGGCGCATCGCACTCGACCCGAGATCGGTGCCATTGTCGAAGATGTTGGCTCCGTTGGAGTCGAGAATGGAGAAATGAACATGCAGTCCGCTTCCGGCGTGCTCCTTGTAGGGCTTGGCCATGAAGCTTGCCAGATGCCCATGACGTTTGGCCACGTTGCGCATGATCTGCTTGAAGAACAGGGTGTCGTCGGCAATCTTCAATGCATCCGGCTTGTGCTGCAGGTTGAACTCGAATTGCCGGGGCGCACCTTCTGAAATCGCTGCTTCCACGGAAATGCCGGCGGCCTTCGCCATGGCATAGACATCGTCGAAAAATGACGAAAATTCGTTCAGTTCGTCGAGGGAGTAAATGTTATCGAACTCCCCGGGCTGGCTCGCAGCTCCGCCACGGGCGGGCGCCGGCAGCGCTTCAGCAGGATCGAGCAGATAGAATTCCACCTCGGTTGCGACGACAGGCGTCAGACCGGCCCTGGAATAGCGTTCAAGCACGTCCGCAAGCAGGCGCCGTCCATCGGCAAAATAGGGTGTTCCGTCTTCCTTGGTCATCCACATCGGCACGAGCGAACCCTGGCCACCCCACCCGAGATCGAGCGCCGCCCTGCCCGTCGGCATGCAGATTCCATCAAGATCGCCGCGCTCGAGCGTCAGTTGCGTACCCATGACGTCGGTGCCCCAGATGTCGACACCTATGGAGGACATCGGCATGCGGATACCGTCTGCCTCGACGCGCTCGAGTTTGTTGCGGGGTACACGCTTGCCGCGAAATATTCCATTCATGTCGCAGATGGCAGCCAAAACATACTCAGCTTCGGGCGAAATATTCGCTTCAAGTCGCTCCCGCGTCGTCAAGTCTACGTTCAACATAGCGCACTCCCAGAAAATCAGCGGATGATCGCAGGCCACCCGTTCAGTCTCGATGCACTTACCGCGGCCGGTCGTCGGCCCGTAATAACCCCACAAGGGTAGTGACCCGAAATATCGGTATTGGCAGACTGTCATCATCAACTTTCAACGGAGATCGACATGTCGGAAAAAGACGTATCAGGGGTGCGCGCCGCCATCGACGAATGGCTCGACGGCTGGACCTTCAGCCCCAGCAATCCATGGAACATCGAGAAGTTCGAACGCATCCTCGACAAGGATGCCATGGTGATTGACGACTACGGTGGGCAGCTGTCCCTGCTCTATGGCCATAAGGACTACCTCACCATCTGGGGAGAAATGGTCAAGCAATACATGGTGGAATGGGCCATCAAGGCCGAGGAAGAGTCGATCCAGATCTGGGTGGACGGAAACGTCGCCTGCGCCTCGTTCATTCTGCGTGGCGGCGGCATGCTGGCCGGCGGACCTGCCAAACTGCGCCAGTGGTGCACTTTCCCGATGGAAAAACGGGATGGAAGGTGGATCATCCTCAAAGAACACATCACCACCGATCCGGAATACTCGACCTGACGGTCCGAGCCGAGGCGCGCTGATCCTCCCAGGGGCGCGCCTCACCCTATTCTGGCAATCAAACCGAAAAGAGCGGACCGATGACCCTAAGCTGCGCCCTGACCTTCGACTTCGACGCCATGTCCGTGTGGCTCGGTTCCTACAAGGCTCGAAATCCATCCATGGTTTCGCGCGGAGAATTCGGCGCGATCGCCGTGCCTCGCATTCTTGACCTGCTCAAGAAACACGAGCTACCGGGTACTTTCTGCATTCCCGGTCATACCGCGCTCGCCTATCCGGATATCGTCAAACGCATCCGGGATGAGGGCCATGAGATCACCCATCACGGTTGGGTGCATGAAAATCCCGCCGATTTCGACGAAGCCGGCGAACGCGCCAACATCGACAAGGGGCTGGAGGCGTTGCACAAGGCGGCCGGTGTTCGGCCCAAGGGTTACCGTTCACCCTCCTGGGACTTTTCTGAGCGCACCATCAAGATCCTGCTCGACTACGGATTCAGCTATGATTCCAGTCTGATGGGATCGGACTTCATTCCTTACTACGCCCGCATAGACGACCGTTTCGACGACAAGACACCCTATCACTTCGGCCCAAATGTCGACCTCGTCGAATTGCCCGTCGCCTGGGTCATGGATGACTTCCCGCATTTCGAGTTCGTCGACAAGGATACCTACGGGCTTTCCGCTTCCACCAAGGTGGAGGAAATCTGGACCGATGAGTTCGACTATGCCCACAGGAACATTCCCGGCGGGCTGTTCAACGTCACGATGCACCCGCAGGTCATCGGGCGCGGCCACCGGCTGATGATGCTCAAGCGGTTGATCAACACATTCAAGAGCCGCGACGGTGTCACGTTCTCGACGATGGGCGCCTATGTCGACCAGTGGCGCGCAAACAATCCGCTGGACAAATGGCTCAAATCCGGAGCCCCGCAGGCACAGAACGCCTGCGGCCGCGACGGACTGTGACCGGCCCGCTCCATACACATTGAGGACATGATCCCATGACGACGGTTTTTCGATCGACCGAGCTCAATTCCCGTGCGCGCGGGAAGGAATTCGGCCACAGGTTCGCGGCCAAGGTGAAAGCCAATGTGGACACCTACGGCGCAATGTTTGACCGGCTTTCCGACGGATGCCTGGACATCGCGTCGGCCGGCCGGGACGCACTTGCCGCAGTCTCGATTTTCGCCCCGGCGCTCCACGAAGAAATGCTCGGCATTGCGGAGGGCGCGGGCATCGACCCGGCGCTGATCGGCGCGCTCAATGCGCGAACCGAAATTCTCGCCGCTGCGAAGGCAAAGCTGCGTGGCGAGTGCTCCGCCGTCATCCACCTGCCGTCCGACCTGTCGGCGCCGGTCGCGGTGCAGACCTGGGATTGGTACCAGATCTTTCACGATTCCTGGCTCGTCTGGGAAATTCCGCTTGCCGACGGCAGCGTGACCAAGACGATGACCGAGTACGGCATCGTCGGCAAATCCGGGCTGAACACGCGTGGACTCGGCCTGCTCTTCACTATCCTCCACCACACCGCCGATGGCGGCAAGATTGGAGTACCGGTGCATGTGGCAGCGCGTGCGGCGCTCGACGGCGCCTCCAACATCTATCGTGCCGCCCAGCTGCTGGCGACGGCCGAGGTGTCAGCCTCGAGCTCCATCAATCTCGTCGGGTTCGAGAAAGGCATCGGCAAGGCCATGTCGGTGGAGCTCCACCCGGGCGGTCCGAGCTTTGTGCTGCCGGATTCGGAAGGTTTCATCGTCCACACCAACCATTTTCTCGCGCCGGGCCCAGCGGCTTGCGACACCGAGCCCCGCGCCTTTCCGGATACCCTGCTGCGGCATGATCTGCTGAGGCGAGGTCTCGGTGCGATCGGGCAGCCAACCGCCGGGGATGTCCTTTCCGAAATGAAACGGCACGAGGGAGGAGAAGGCGCGGTCTGCTGCCACCCGGAACCCGGCGCCGACCCCGCAAACGCCTACGAGACGCTCTCGACCGTGATCCTGGATGTTGCAGCGGGCAATCTTGAGGTCCTGAAGGGCGAAGTCCGCACCGCTTGATCCCGGGTCGTCACAGATCCGGACAAACGAAATCAGGGCACCGTTGAAAAACGGTGCCCTGTTTCTTGAGACGATCCTGTGATTTTATATTGAAGCGTTATCCAATCGTTTTTGAATATATTTTTGTACTGAAATCGGTGACCGCCTCCAGACGACGCACAATCAGTGCATGGCTTGCAGCGTCGAATCTCCCGTCTCGAGTATGTGATTGATGAAGAGCATGAAGAGCTCTGCCTGCGAAGAAATGCGCACCTTGCTGTAGAGATTGCGTCGATGCACCTTCACGGTCTCGATGCTGATGTTCAGCGTCAGGCCGATCGAGGTATTGGAATGGCCTCGCAGCACCATGGCGGCGATCTCGGCCTCGCGGCTCGTGACATTGTAGGGAGCGAGCCAGCGATTGGCGAGGTGGGTGGCCGAATGTGCTACGGGATCACCGGGAGCGGGGTGCCCAGCCGTCCACTGATCGAGTTTGGTGCGCGCATGGCGCTTCAACAGGGATTCCAGCAATGGCTCGATATGGCGGATGCGAGCCGCGTCGGCCGCGGTAAAGTATTCGGACTTCATTCGCCTGCCGAGAGACAGGTGGATCATGCGCTTGCCGTCGACCGGAAAAAGCAGGCCGATCTCATCGATCATCTGCACCTTCTGATAATAGGTCTGATAGAAATCGCTCTCGTTGAAACTGTCCGGCGCAATTTCGTCGAGGAGGAAGGTGCCGCCGCCGCTGTTCTCGGCGCAGATCCGGTAGAAGGGATCGAGCACGTAGGCACCCTGGCAGTAGAGCATCTGGAAGTAATTGGGCTCCTGCGGCGACCACTGGTGCAGAATAAGCGGGGGCTTGTCTGTGGCGAAGACGAGCGCCACGCAATTGTCGATTGCCACCGCGGCATTGATGAAGTCGCGCAACGCGGGGAAGAACTGTTCCGTCTCGATCGCGTCGATCACACGTGCGAGAAGGGTCGGATCGGAATGAACCCCGGTCAGCGCCACCTCGGCGCCTTCCCGGGCGTTCGGCAGGTCCATCGAACCGCGCGGCAATGCGCCGGCGATCGTCCATCCGGGTCTGGTCATCCCCTGTACCTCGTCAAGCGTAGAGCGACGGCCGAGCTGCCGATCGTCAGAAGCAGGATCAGCGTTCCGAGCGCGTTGATCGAAGGATCAAGGCCGGTGCGCAGCATGCCCCATACGAGGGTCGGAAGCGTATTGCCACCGCCGATCAAAAAGAAGGTAATCACGAAGTCATCCAGCGACAGCGCCATGGCAATGAGCGCGGCACCGAAAAGTGTCGGGCGGATAAGCGGAAACGTCACCGTGAAGAAGGTCTTTGCGGGCGAAGCCCCGAGGTCACGGGCGCTGTCGATCATCGTGTAGTCGAAGTCGCGCAGCCTTGCCGTCACGATGAGAATGACGAACGGCATCGTGAAGGTGAGATGCGCGAGCACGACCGTTATCAGGCTGAGCTTCACGCCGAGCACCGAGAACAGTGAAAGCAGCGCCAGCGCCAGCACAAGTGGCGGCATCATCATCGGAAGGCCGAAGAGGAAGAAGGCTGTCGCCGACTGCTTGGGCCGCATGCGCGCGATCACCATGGCAGCGGTCGTGCCGATCGCTGTCGCCAGTACGCCGACAGAGCCGGTGATGATGGCGCTGTTTTCGAGCGCGCTCCAGAAATCTTCCCGAGAGACCAGCGCGCGGTACCAATCCAGCGTGAAGCCAGCCATCGGGAACGTCATCAGACTGGACGAGCCGAAGGAGAAGAGCACGACGAGAAAGAGGGGCGCCACCATGAAAATCAGGCACAGGACGCCGATGGTGTTGTTGGCCAGACGGCCGAAGGCGATGTTCATTTGGGCCTCAATACCGTTTTCAGGGCTATCCAGACGAGAGAGATCACGGCGACTGAAACAATGATCGTGAGATAGGTCATGGCCGCACCCAACGGCACATTCATTCTGAGGCCGAACTGGCTCTCGATGAAATTTCCCATCATCATTGTCTGTGTGCCACCCACCATGCGAGGCGTTACGTAGTCACCGGCGGTGACCAGAAAGCAGAGGGCGAAAGCCGTGACCAGCGCCGGCACGCAACGCGGCAGGACCGCATCGCGAACGGCGACCCAGGGGCTTGCGCCCAGATCCCTGGCCGCCTCGATCGTCTTTGTCTCGATCGACCGCAGAGCCCCGTAGAGTGGCAGGATGGCGAAGGGCAGCAGGTAGCTGACCAGGACCAGCACGACGGCAATCGGGCTGTAGAGAAGAGCCTCGATAGGCTCGCGAACGATGCCGAGGCCGACGAGCGTATTGTTGACGATGCCGTCTCTCCCGAGAAGGGTGCGCCAAGCATAGATCTTGACGAGGTAGCCGCCGAACAGCGTCAGCAAAGTGGCTGCCAGCAGGAAGCCGCTGAAGCCGCGTCCCCGTGTCCAGATGAGGTGCGCCACCACGAAGGCCAGCACGGTCGTTATGCTGGCGATCAGGAAGCTGATAGCCATCGTGAAAAGGATGGGAACCCCGTAGGCTCCGAGCACCTTGGCATAGTTGCCGAGGTCGAAGGCCGGCACGATCTTGAACAGCGAGACCTTGAAGAACGAGACGATCAGAAAATAGATCATCGGGCCGATGAAGAGCCCGGCGAGCACAGCGACGGCGGGCAGGATGAGCGCGCCGTTTCGTCCGGCGGAAAGCGGGGTGGCTACGTTCATGGCGTCACCACCCACTGATCGCCGAACGCCCAACCGATCTCGACTTCGTCACCACACATGAGGTCGCCGTCCTGTCGACAGGCAACGAAGCTTTCCCCGTTCCGGAGATGAACCGTGTATTGTACCTGCGCTCCGAGGAAGACCCGCTGGGTGACTGTCCCGAAAAGCGATGATCGCAACCCGAGGCAGCCTTTCCAAGCCTGACCTTCTCCGGCCGGACACCCACGAGCACGTCGCCATCCGGTCCGGGATCGTCGAACGAGAACGCGCCTTCGATAGCCACGCGCGCCAGTTTCCGCTTCGCCTTGAGAAAGTTTGCCTCGCCGACGAAGGTGGAAACGAAGTGGGTCTTCGGCTTGAGGTAGATCTCCTCGGCCGTGCCGACCTGCTCCACCCTGCCCCGCGACATCACCACCACCTTGGTGGCAAGCGACATGGCCTCGGCCTGGTCGTGCGTCACGAAGACGAATGTCCCGCCGATTTCCCGGTGAAGCCGACGCAATTCTTCCTGCATGGCCTGACGAAGCTTGAGATCAAGGGCCGCGAACGGCTCGTCGAGCAGAAGCACCTTGGGACGCATGACCAGGGCGCGCGCCAGTGCGATCCGCTGCTGCTGGCCGCCGGAGAGTTCCGGCGGCAACTTGTCGGCAAAGGCCTCCATCTGGACGAGCGCCAGCATCTCGCGGACCCTGGCGTCGACTTCGGCGCGAGGCTTGCCGGCAATCCGCAAGCCATATCCGATGTTCTGCCTGATAGTCATATGCGGAAACAGGCCATAGCCCTGAAAGACCATGTTGGTCGGTCTTTTCTCGGGAGGCAGTTTCGTGACCTCGCGTCCGCCGATCACGATCGTACCCTCGGATGGCTCGATGAAGCCGCCGAGCATCTTGAGAAGGGTCGTCTTGCCGCAACCGGATGGTCCGAGAATGGCGAGGAAATCCCCCTCGCCAAACTCGAGATCCAGGGGATAGACGGCCTGATAGATACCGTAGTTCTTGGCGAGCCCGCTCAGCTTTACCAGCGGCGGCGCGTTTACGGGATCCGCTCCAGTCTGGGCGGCTGCGATCATTCCTGGCGGCACGAAGTTCACGGGCAGCACCTCACGCTCTCTGGTAGCTCTCGAAGGCGGCGAGCACGTCATCCCATGTAACGAACTCTCCCTCTGCTTCGAGCGGGAACATTCCGGGCAGGAACTTGTCGGCGAAGTATTTGTCGAGGTCCTCGAAGTGGTAGATCCCAGCGACGGTCTGGTCCGTGACCGCCTTCATGGCATCCTGGTTGACGATGCCGACGATGTTGGCTTCCGAGAACGCCTTCTGGTTCTCGGCCGAGAGGCCCCAATTGATCAGCGCGTGGTCGAGCTCACTGTTCGGCGCATCCTTGGCGATGTTTACCGTGTCGAAATAGGCGAAAGTGCCTTCCTTCGGCGAGGCGATCTTGAGGTTGACGCCCTTGTCACCGGCCCATTTGATCATGGGCTCCCAGCCCATGCCCATGACGATTTCCTTGCGGCTGAACATGTCGGAAATCTCACCAAGGCTCGAAGGTATGGTGCGGGAATTCTGCTTGACCTTGACCATGAGGTCAACGGTGGCATCGAGCTGGGCCCTGGTCATCTTGCTCGGGTCATCAAGGCCGTTTGCCACCTTCGACCAAGTGACGATCATGCTCATGACGTCCGGATAGCCGACGACCTTGCCCTTGTATTCTGGCTTGAGAAGGTCGAGCCAGCTCTTGGGCTCCTCGACCAGGTCGGGATTGTAGAGAAGCGGGATGGAGCTGAAGGTGAAGGGGACGCCGTAGAGCTTGCCATCCACGCGCAGGAACTTGTCGAGTTCCTTGACCCGCGGATGCATGCTGGCGAGGTTCGGAACCAAGCTTTCATCGATCGGGTCGAGCAGTTCGCTCTGCCCGCAGAAGCCGACATACTGATAGATCAGCGTGGTGAGATCGATCGAGCCGATACCGCCGCCACGCAACTTGGTTATGATGTCTTCGATCGCCGAGATGTACGTCGTCTGCATGCTGACGCCGGCCTTGTCGAGAAGATCCTTCGACTTGAAGGCAAGGTCATAGCCCTCCCAGCCGAGAAAGGCGACATCACCGGCAGCGAGAACCGGCTTCATGCCAAACCCCGCGATAGCGGTGAGGCCGGCTGCGCCGATCATGAAATGACGACGGCTGACGCCGAGCGAGCTCTTGAATTTCGAAGATTTTTCGAAGTGTTGTGTCATGTCATTCCCCTTTTCTGTGTTGCTTTTGTCTGTTGTTGCGCGTCGCCGATCAGCGGATGATATGCCCCCCGTCGATCACCAGTTCCGATCCGGTCGTATAGGGACTGCGGTCGGAAGCCAGATAGACCACCGCCCAGCCGATATCCTCGGGCGAGCCTATGCCCAGGGGCGCGAGCGTCTGCCATTCGGCCCGCACGGCGGACGTATCCGGGTCGCCACGTTTTGCGGCAACGTCCACGATCTCCCGCTCCAGCATCGGCGTGTTGATGCAGCCGGGATGAATGGAGTTGACGCGGATACGGGTGTTGCGCTGCGCGCAATCGAGCGCTGCGGCCCGGGTGAAATGAGCGACCGCCGCCTTTGAGGCGCAGTACGCGGTGTTCAATCCATCAGCGATATTGGCGAAGTTCGAGGCTATGTTGATGATCGATCCGCTCTTCCGCGGCAGCATGGCCTTGACCGCCGCCCGGGTGCCGAGGAACACGGATTCGACATTGACCTGGAAGACATGGCGGAAATCCTCAAGCGAGGTTTCGATCAGTCCGCGGGTGAGCTGGATGCCGGCACAGTTGGCGAGAATATCGAGCTGGCCCTGTTCGGAGAGGATCCTGCCCGTGACAATCTCCCAGCCCGCTTCGTCGCGAACATCCTGGCGGATTGCGCGGGCGGCAGGACCGATTGCATCCGCGGTCGCCTCTGCCGCATCTGCATCGATGTCCGTGAGATAGACCGTGGCGCCTTCCGCGGCCAGCAGGCGGGCGGCGGCGCGTCCGATGCCGGAGCCGGCTCCGGTTACGAGCGCTATCTTACCCTCAACCCATCCGCGTCCGGCGTACATTTTTTCGCCACTTTCAAGAACAGATGAAAAAGCATGCATAGTGTTGTCACCACTCTATTTTGCGGGACATACCCCCGCCGGGTTATTTCAGGCGCTCAGATGTCAAGCGTGAGGGTCGGGGTTACCGCGCGCGAAACGCAGGGCATCATCGTCTTTCCGGCGGCACGCTCAGTTTCGGTCAGCAGCGCGTCCCGATGATCCGGAACGCCATCGAGCACGCGGCATTCGCATGTTCCGCAGAAGCCCTGCTCGCAGGACGACGGAAGATCATGCCCCGCCTGCCTGAGCGCTTCGAGGACGCTGCAGTCGGCCGCAACGTCGACATGGCCGCCGCTACGGGCGAGGAAGACGCGAATGGATCCGTCGCCGGGGAGCACGGGGGGCGCGGATGCGCCGAAACGCTCGATATGGAGCCGGGACCCGAGACCGTCCGCGGCGAACCGCTGTTCCAGTTCATCGAGCAGTCCGCGGGGCCCACAGGCGTAGATCTCGCTACATCCCCTCGCCGCCGCGACAATCTCCTCTATCTCGATGTGCGCCCGCTCATCGGCCGGACGGAGATCGACGCGTCCAGCATCGACGCCTGCGAGCGGGCCGAGGAAGGACATGCGATCCCGGCTCCGGGCCCCATAGATGAGACGCCAGTCCACCCCTCTTGACGCTGCATGAAGGACCATCGGCAGTATCGGGGTGATGCCTATGCCGCCGGCGACGAAAAGATAGCGTTGCGAAGGCACGAGGACGAAAGCATTGCGCGGGCCCACCAGGCTCACGGTCTGGCCGATCCGCAGATCTTCGTGCACCTCGCGAGAACCTCCCCGCCCGTCCTCCTGCCGAAGCACCGCAATCCGATACTGGCTGAGGTCACGGGGATCGCCACAGAGCGAGTATTGCCGAACGAGCCCCGAGGGTAGACAGAGATCGACATGTGCGCCCGGCGTCCAGGCAGGGAGATCCCTGCCGTCGGCCGCCCGCATTGCGAACGATACGATGCCATCCGCTTCAAGGGTGATCTGGACGATCCGCGCAGTGAAGCGGACGTTTGCGGCCGCCGCCGCAACTTCCCGGCTTGCGACCGCCGACATCATCAGCGTCCCTCCTCGACCAGCGCGGAGCTGACGAATTCGTTGAACGCACGCCGATAGTTCAGTGTGAAGAGATCGGCCGGAACGGAATGTTCGACGTAGCTGCCGTCCCAATCGATTTCACGCGGTTCCAGCGCTCCTGCGATCGGCAGGTCTTCGCGGTAGACCATTTCCTCGATACGCAGGCATTCGTCGAGGCCGGCTCCCGTGTAGGTGCGTTCATTTGCGACGCCCCAGAAGATCATCACGTGATCGTAGGCCATGGGCGACGGGAACCCGGCGACGATGCGCTTGCCGTAGTTGGCATAGTCGTAGGTGATCGTGGCTAGGCCCGGCGCGGTGCAGTGATAGTACATTTCGCAGTCGCCATCGTTGGCCCAGTCGCCGTTGCCGGCAGAAAGCGTGCGCTGCATGAAGATATCGATACCCTCGCGCCTGACCTTGAGCGGCTCGACAATGTGCGGAGACGGACCCATCGAGACTTCGTGCACGAAGGGGAAATGTGCGACATCGCGGAAGTTTTCGATCGCGACCGCAACACCCGTTTCGGAATCGAGCGGCGGGCCGGCGAGCCATTCGAGATCCAGATCCTTCCAGGCATCGACTTCATAGATCGGCATGGCGGGCTGCTCGAGCACGGTCCAGACGTGGCCCCATTTCTCGATCGCGGGATAGGAAGCGATGGCGGCCCGCGGCGGGATCTTCGCCTGATCGTCCAGGGACGGGATATGGCTGCACTTGCCGTCGGCGGCGGCAAACTGCCAGCCGTGATAGGGACAGGCGATTGCCTCGCCATGGACCTTGCCCTGCGCGAAATCACCGCCGCGATGGGGACAGCGGCGCGACTGCACGACCGCCTTGCCTGAAGCGGTGCGGTAGACCACGAGCCTTTCACCGAGCAGTACGGCCGGCTGCGGCGTATCCAGATCGGCAGATCGGGCAACCGCCCACCACTGGCGCCTCATGGCGCGTTCAGCAGCATCGCGCTTGGGGCCGGAAAGCTGTGGCAGGTCTTCCCAGGGTTTGCGAACCGTGTCGAGCATGCGTGTCTCCGTCATTTGATGACGGCCACTCCCAGACCGTCGGAATGCGTAAACATTGCCGACAGATTCTGCGCATGTCAAATATTTTTGGCAATTCTCAATTTATTTTGCGCATTTCAGAAGCCATATTTCTGCGCATTTCGAAATTAGTCAGTTATTTCAACAGGAAGTGCGAAACGGATCTTGTGCACATCGACTTCGTTCAGGATTCGCACCGAACTGACGCCCGGCAGAGCGCAGATCTTCTGGCGCAATTCCCACAGAGCAGCCTGATCGGCACACAACACCTGCGCGCAGATATCGGCGTCGCCCAGGGTGGTGGAGAGGTAGGACACCTCGCTCCAGTCGGCGAGGGTCGCGACGATGCCGGAATGTGCGCCAGGCAGGACCGAGAGGAACATCAGCGCCATGTGCGACGGCCCGAGCTTCGTCGGATCGGCAAAGGCGACGATCTGCAGAATGCCTTCGTCCTGAAGCCGCTTCAGTCGCAGCCTGACAGTGGCTTCGGCTATGCCAAGGTTACGGGCGACCTCTCGCAGCGGCCGCCGGCCGTCATTCTGCAGCTCGCGGATGATGTTGCGGTCGAGTTCGTCTATGCGCGTCGAGTGCATCATGATTGGACAACCTGTTTGTTCGCCACAGCCGCATTTACAGCCTTGTTGCGGTTTTGGCGAGCCTGCGGCCACGCACCGGCAAGTGGCCTCCCTCCTCGCTAAACAATCCCCTCCTGCACAGCCTTTCAGTTCGCATGCCACTCCGGAAAATTCACCTATTGCCATCTTTGAAATTTGGTGAAACGATTAAGCAGCTGGTTTGAAGCAGATAAACATGCACTGGAGCGATGGAATGCACCTGAGCCAGCGAGGGGGAATCATGGCAGGCAAATCGGCGGATAGACCGGCTGGAAGGCGGCCGCGCATCGGGATCAAGGAGATCGCCGAACTGGCGAACCTTTCGAAGACTGCCGTATCCTATGCCCTTAACGGCACTGGTCGCCTCGACGCCGATACCCGTGCAAGGGTGATCGCAATTGCCCGCGAGCATGGGTATCAGGCCAATCTCCATGCTCGCAGTCTCCGCGGGAAGGGCTTCGGTGCGCTGGCGGTCTTTGCCTCTGTTCCACCGACGATGACCGAAATCATCTCCACCACCGACTACTTCATCCGTCTCTGGCAGGGTGCCGTGAGTGCCGCCCTGGAGCGCGGCTACATGCTGTTGCTTGCACCATTCGGCACGGGACCGGAACTGCTGGGCAACATGCCAATCGATGGTGGAATCATCATCGACCCGATCCGTCAGGACCCTATCCTCGAGCATCTCACCGCCAAGGGGCTGCCCACTGTCCTCGTCGGCAAATCACAGGACGAGCGGGACAGCCTGAACTTTACCGTCGACAGCCCCCATGGAGCGCTGGCGACCGATATTTTCAGTCACTTCCGCAGCCGTGGCGCAGAACGGATCGGCGTCATACTGGCGTCGCAGCAATATTCCTACAGCGTCGAGGTACGACGAGCCTATCTCGACTGGATTGCGTTGACCGGGCAGGACGATCTGTTCGTGGAAATCGATGAAGCTCCCCTCGAATCGGCCGGCTATGCGGCGGCGCAGCGTTTGCTCTCCTGCCATCTGAGGCCTGATGCCATCTATACTTCGCTCGACCGCCTTGCCGTGGGTGCGTTCTTTGCAGCCGAACGCGCGCAGATCAGGGTACCCGACGAACTTCTGATCGCGGCCGGCAGCGACGGCGCCGTTACGCGGACCGCACCTGTCGCCATCACGGCTCTTGATCTTCATCCGGATCTGCTCGGCAGGAGTGCGGTCGAGATGCTGATCAATCAGATCGAACAGGAAGCCGACCCCCATGAAGTCCTGGTTCCCGGCGATATCGTCTTCCGCGGATCGACGGATCGACCTGCAGCGGTAGCTTAGTTCGAAACGCCCACAGCAATCCGGTGGAGCAACTTCATTCACATACACAACTTATAGTTACATTTTTAGAGGTATGACATGCAAAAGCAGTATGCATCGCCGGCGGGCCATTGGCAGTGGGCGATACCTGTCCATCACAAGCAAGGCGTCCGCTCCGGCGAAATGATCTGGCTTGGCGGCCAGTCGGACCTCGGCACCGACGGCACGATCCGCAACCCGGACAGCTTGGAGCGGCAGGTCGACGGTTCGCTTGAAAACCTTGATCGCGTGCTCCGCGAGTTCGGCGCCGATCTTTTGGACCTGACCAAGCTGCTTTGCTTCTACGTCCACGACCATGGGGCGGGAGAAATCGAACTTCTCGACATGATAGCCGCGCGGCTCCCGGAAGGTGCGCGTCCCGCAATTACGGCGATACCATTGCCTTATCTTGCATATCCCGGCCAGAAATTGCTCATCGAAGGGTATGCGATGCAAGCCGCCGATGGGTCTCGACTGCCGCGGAAATACGCAAGCTCGAGCGACGCCACACCCCTGCCTGCACCTTTCGCCAGTGCAGTTCGTTGCGGCAAGATGATCTTCGTCAGTGCCCAGACGCCGATGCTCGAAGGAAGCCTTGCCTACCCCGGGGACATCATCGCCCAGACACGGCAGGTCATGCGCCAGATCGGCGCGGTGCTCGGGGATTTCGGTGCCGGCTTCGACGACGTCGTCAAGATCAATCGCTGGTATGTCGGCCAGGGCAAGGCCGAGGACTTCGAACCGGCTGCGATTGCCTGCGGCGCTCATTTCAATGAGCCGGGACCGGCGGCTACCGGTATCCCAGTGCCGCGGCACTCCCTGGACGGCCACCTGATCAAGATCGAGGTCGTCGCCATGCTCGGGGAAGACGGTACGCGCCTGCCGCGTCGCCATGCCTGGCCCGAAAGCCTGTGGGACTGGACGATCAAGCTGCCCTATCACCATGGCCTGAAATGCCACGACATGATCTTCCTGGGTGGGCAGGTTTCGCTCGACAAGCAGGGGTGTGCCGTCGATCCCGACCAGATGAAGCCACAGACCCGGCAGGCCATGGTCCACATCGGCACCATCCTCGGGGAACTCGGCGCCTCCTACGCGGACGTGTGCAAGCTTACGACGATGTATGAGGGGCCCACGGGGCTCGATGCAATGCACGAGAATCTGGAGATCCGCTCGTCGTTCATGCCGGATCCCGGCCCCGCCACCACCCAGATCGTTTTCCCGGCTCTCGCCTATCCCGGCATGATCATCGAGATCGATGCCTTCGCGATGGTCGAGCCGGATCAGGCCTGAGATCGTCTTCAACAACGAGGGAACATCATGACCAAGCCAAAGAATGTACAAGTCGCGCTGACGTTCGACTACGACGCCATGTCGGTCTGGATCGGAGGCCTCGGCCCCAATTCCCCCTGCGCGATGTCGCGGGGCGAATTCGGCCCCCAGGGTGTGCGCCGCATCCTCGCCCTGCTGAAAGAACACGAGATCAGGGCGACCTTCTTCGTGCCCGGCCACACGGCGCTCGCCTTCCCGAAAACGGTGGAGGACATCGCCGCCGCAGGTCACGAGATCGGCCATCACGGCTGGGTGCACGAGAATCCCGCGGCGCTGACGGCCGACCAGGAACGGCACGTTCTCGAGAAGGGTTTCGAAGCGCTGGAAAAGGTCGTGGGCATTCGCCCTCGCGGCTATCGCTCTCCGGGTTGGGAGAATAGCGTCAACACCATTCCGCTGCTTGTGGAATACGGTTTCAACTATGAAAGCAGCCTGATGGGCTCGGAATACAGCCCCTACTGGTGCCGCATCGGCGACGAGTGGTCCCCGACGGAGCCGTGGAAATGGGGCAAGCCCGTCGACCTCGTCGAACTGCCGGTTTCCTGGATGCTCGACGACTTCCTCTACTTCGAATACGTGCCGCTGCCCAACGGCTATCTGCCAGGTGGACACAGCCCGCGCGCGGTGCTGCAGACCTGGATCGACGAATTCGACTACCTCTATGAGAAGGTCGGCGAAGGCATCTTCATTCCCACCATGCATCCGCAGGTGACCGGACGCGGCGCGCGCATGTTCATGCTCGAAGGCCTCATCCGGCACATTGCCGGCAAGCCCGGCGTGACCTTCACGACGTGCAACGACTATGTCGACCAGTGGCGGATCGGCAAGACACCATCCCTGCCGGTCGATGCCGCACCGGCCGAGTGAAACTCGATAGCTGAACGACAAAGCCGCCGGACATTCCGGCGGCTCTTTTCGATCCCGTCTGGATGCAGCTGGACAACGATCTCAGCGATCGAAGCTCACATCCTGCCACGTGCCATGCCCGGGCTGCGCCAGGCAGAACCGTGCCCAGGCGCCCTCGCCCAGGCTAAAAACCATCGAAGCAAAGGTCTGCAGCGAGTAGTTTGGCGTTGCCGACATGCACAGCGGAGTGCTTTGGTCCGACAGCAGCTCGACTATCCCGTCGCTATTCCTGATATCCCCAATCCTCTCTGTCAGCGTCTGATAGCGGCGTTGCGAATTTGCTATGCGTCCGCGCGCCGTCAGCAGCTCTTGCGACATTGCATCGATATCGCTGCTCGCAAGCGGATGGTTGGTGTGGATCAGCGAACCAGCCGCCAGCTCTTCGCTGACGGCGACGCCCCCTGCCGAACATTCCAGACTGGTTATCCCCTTGAGGTCAGCCACCGCGAAGTGCTGGCCACTGGCGTGATCGAGGGATCGGAGATGCGCAACGGCTCGATACCGGTCCTGCTGCGCCAGGGAACTTCGCATGGCAAAGGCAACGGGGATTCCTGCGGGATTGTGTCGAAGCATCAGGAGCGTGTTGACGCAAATCGCCAGTCCGGCGCGACTGATCCCCGTCAGTCCTATCAGGCCGGCCGATGTCAGCACCAGGCTTTCCGACCCCGCATCGTCACGGATCCGCAGAACCGCCTGCGAACCGTCCATGAAGTCGGGAAGATCCATGTTCTGGGCGAGAAGCGTTTCGTCCGGCCCCACAACGGCCAGGAGACTGCAACCGGGCTCAACCCGCGCGGACCCGAGGTCGTACCACCACTGCTCGTCCATGAAATTGTAGGCGGTTACGAGCGAGGGATCGACGGCCGCTCCTTCTGCGATCCCGCGAACCTCTTCGATGAGGTCCGGCATCTGCCTTTCGACCGCCTGCAAAAGGCCCGTCCCGGCGATGAAATTTCGGGCGTAGGACAGGATGTCGGGTTCGGCGGCGTCGCGCATCGTCGCCTCTTCCCAGCGCGAAAGAGCAGTGCGCACCTGCTCCCTCGCCGCCTCGCCATGTGCCCGCCCCCGCATCCGGCCGTCGCCGCTGCAATCTATGACTGTCATTCTGGACTACCTTTCTTCGAAGACCTGAGAGAGATCCGGGGGATTGTCGCGGAGTGACCGAGAAAGTTCCTTGGCGTAGCGAATACGCCAATGGTCGTGCCAGCTTCTGCCCTCCTGCTGCATGGCCGCCCACATGAGCTGTACGCCGATCCCACCACGCTTGACGCGGAGCTACCCCTTTCACTTTCGGCATCTCTACGCGCTAACCGCTTGAAACGATGAAGCATTCATTTTTCGGCAAGACAAAGAGCGGAAATTCAATCGAACATCGCGTGACATCATCTTTACGCGAGCTCCGCCGAGACCCCGCACCGATTCATGCCGTACCCGTCACCTTGCGAAAGTGAACCGACTTCGGACGTGTGAGGTTGTGAAATCCGATGACGGAGAGCGATCCGCCGCGACCGGTTTCCTTGACGCCGGTCCAGCAGAGCGCCGGGTCGAGATAGTCGGCGCGGTTCATGAACACCGTGCCGGTTTCGAGATCGCGGCCGAGCCGGGCCGCACGCTCGGCGTCCTTCGTCCACAGCGACACCGTCAGCCCGTACTGGCAGTCGTTCATCAACGCCAGTGCTTGCGTATCGTCCTTGACCTTCATGATGCCGACGGCCGGGCCGAAGGTTTCCTCGCGCATGAACGCCATCGAGTGGTCGACGTCGACCAGCACCTGCGGCGCGAGGTAGGCGCCGCCGTCGTCCTGCGGGAACAGCTTCGGATCGACCAGTGCCTTCGCGCCCCTGGCCACCGCATCGGCGATCTGCTCGCGCACGCTTACCGCAAACCGCCGGCTGGCCATCGGCCCCAGCGTCGTTTCCGGGTCGAGCGGGTTGCCGAGCCGGTAGTTCGAGACCCAGGCGACCGACTTCTCCACGAAGGCGTCGTAGAGCGATTCATGGACATAGATCCGCTCGATGCCGCAGCAGCACTGGCCGGAATTGTAGGTGGCCCCGTCCATCAGCGTGTCGACGGCCGCATCGAGGTCGGCATCCGCCATCACATAGCCCGGATCCTTGCCGCCGAGCTCGAGGCCGAGCGGCGTGAACGTCCCGGCCGCCGCCCGTTCGATCGACCGTCCTCCTTCCACCGATCCGGTGAAGTTGACAAAGTCGAAGCTCTTCGCCGCAATCAGCGCCGCGGTCGTCTCGTGGTCGAGGAAGACGTTCTGGAACACCTCCTCCGGCACCCCGGCCTCGACGAAGGCCCGGACCATCCGCTCGCCAACCAGGATCGTCTGGCTGGCATGCTTGATGATCACCGTGTTGCCGGCCATCAGCGCCGGCGCCACCGTGTTGATCGCCGTCATGTAGGGATAGTTCCACGGCGCGATGACGAACACCACGCCATGCGGCTCGCGCTCGATGCGCCGCTCGAAGCGGTCGCTCTCCTCGATGACGATCGGCTTCAGCGAGTCCGCCGCAATCGCCGCGACATAGTTCGAACGCTCGTTGAAGCCCTTGAACTCGCCGCCATAGCGCACCGGCCGGCCCATCTGCCAGGCGAGCTCCGGAACGACCTCGTCCACCATCTCGTTGAGCCGCGCCACCCCTTCAGCACCAGCTGCACGCGCTCCTCCAAAGGCCGCTTCGCCCACCCCTTCTGCGCCTGGCGCGCACGCGCGACAACACCCTTCGCCGCTTCAACAGGCAGGACCTGACGCTCGGCGTAAGCCGAACCGTCAACGGGGGATATGCATTTGATCATGGGGACAACGCTTTCCTTGTTCGCTCGTCTATCGATACGTCAAGGCACGTCCCATCGAATATACCCCTCTAGGGTAGTCTGTCTTCGACCTCGTTAGTGTGTCGGGTTCCGTACCGATCCCAGCCCAAAACCGAAACACGCCGGGACTGTCTGCCCCGGCGCTTCCCGCACTTCAAACGCTTACGACAGGCCGCGTTCTAGATGGAAAGATTTCCGATCACGCGCACCCGAACACGCAGCGGATTGCCTGGGATGTAGGAGAGTGGGGTGTCCTCGACATCGAGGAGGTCGAGCGTCGCCGGGTCGGCCCCCGCTTCGATCGCTCGGCTTTCGGCGAGCCGCCGTGCGGTGGCAATGGCAGTTTCGCGGTCGATATCATAGAAAATCTGATCGATCTCGCCACTGACCTGCGCCATGGCCGCACCGACTGCATTGGCCACGCCTGCGTTCTTCACCTTGATGACGCGCGAGATGCCGGGCAAACGGTCCGGCACCAGCGCGGCACCACCGCCAACGGCGATCACCGGCACCTCCGCGGCACTCGTCTTCATGCGGTCGACAAGATCGGCCAGCCTGTCATGAACCCACCCGTCCACACGCGCGACAAGCTCGCCGTCGATGTCCTCGACGAGGGATGGTTCGCCGAAGGCCATGCGCTCGAGCTTCACAGCGACGTCGGTGAGCGTCAGAGTATCGCCGCCTTTTACCCGGGCCTTTTCGGATATCCGGTAGCCGACGCTTTCCGGACCGATGCGATGTGCATCGTCGTGTACGATGGTACCGCCGCCAAGGGCGATCGCGACCACGTCCGGCATGCGGAAGAAGGTCGAGACGCCACCGATATCCACCTTGGAATTGGCTTCGCGCGGGAAGCCGCCGTTGATGAAGCCGGCGTCCGTCGTCGTGCCGCCGACATCGAGCACGATCGCTTCGTCGATGCCGGACAGCATGCGCGCGCCGCGCATGCTGTTGGTCGGCCCCGAGGCGAAGCAGAGGACGGGAAACCGTGCCGCATGGCCGGACTGCATGACAGTTCCGTCGTTCTGCGTCAGGAAGAGCGGCGCATCCGCGCCGCTTTCGGCAATAGCCCTTTCGAACGCCGCGACCGTCTCGCGGGCGAGCGAATGGAGCGCGCTGTTGAGAATGGTGGCGTTCTCCCGCTCGATCAGCCCGATCCGACCAAGCTGGCAGGAAAGCGTGATGGAAACCTTCGGCGCCACTTCGCGCAGGATCGAAGCCGCTTCCTCCTCGCAGGCAGAGGTGACCGGCGAGAATACGGCAGTGATCGCTGCAGCCTTGACGCCGCTATCGCGGATTTCGCGGGCGACTTCGTACATCCGCTCGCGGTCGAAGGGTACGATCGGACGGCCGTCAAACTCATGGCCTCCTTCAATGAGGAAGACTGGTCCCTCCACCCGGTCGCGCAGATCTTTCGGCCAGGCCTGCATCGGCACGATGCTGGACGCGGACGGCAAGCCGATGCGCACCACAGCCACCTTCGAGAGGCCCCGTCGTTCGATGACCGCATTGGTGAAATGCGTCGTACCGATCATGATGGCGCGGATGTCGCCGGCCGCCCCGGCATCGTCGCCCGACAGGATGTGGGACATTGCCGTACGGATGCCAGTCGTCACATCAGTGGTGGTCGCCGTCTTGATCGAGCGCAGGATGCGTTCGCCATCGAGCAGCACCGCATCCGTGTTGGTGCCCCCGACATCAATCCCGATCCGTTTCATTCCACGGTCTCCGCAAAGGGCTGGTAGTCGAAATCAAAGCCGAAGGCCCTGGGCCCGACGGCGGCGAGTCCCTGCGGGCTCGTCATGATGGGGTCGGCGGGAAGCGCAATCACCGAAACGCGCTGGCCGTAGCGCAGAACTTCCGTGCCGATCGCCTCGGCACTCTCCTCGTCGAGAACAGTGATCAGATCCGGCACGCAGGCGATCATTCGACCGTCGAGACGCGCGACGGAAAATTCGTTCTGGAAGTCGATCTCGAGGGTCCGGCCATCGTAGGTGCCGCGGCCGGTGAGCAACGCCCGGCCGCGAACGAAACCGTCCGTTGTGCGCCGGGAGACGTCCTGGACCTTGCCTGTGAAAAGAAGCGCACCCTTTTCGACTGCAAGCACGGCGTTAACCGGATCGCTGCCGTCACGGCGGGAAGCCAGAACGGCATTGCCGATGCGCAATGCGCGGCCGACGGAATTGAGGATTGCATGGTCCTTCACCTCCCGTCCGGAGCGCGGTGCGGCGCACGTACCGGCGATGGAACCGAGTTCCACCACTGCCTTGCGGCCGATGCGCTCGATCCGTTCGGCATTCTCCGCATCGGGGATAAGAACCGCATTGTTGCGGATGTCCGCGATGGCAAAGGGCGCGATCGACAGTCCGCGGATTGCGAAGCTCGCCATCTGGGCCTCCGGAAAGGCGCGCCCCATGGTGTCGGCATCCACGACGGGAAGCCCGAGTTCCATGCCGACTAGCATGGCGAAAAAGGCATTCTCGCCACCGATTTCGATCGACATGATCGCGTCGAACGGTTTGCCGCAATGGGCTTCCATCATTCGCACCGCCTTGCAGATGGCGACGGGTTCGGGAAGCCTTTCCTTCGTGACGAGCGGAGCGCCCATGATACAGACGACGGCTACGCGCGCGTCGTCGGCAAGTTCTTGCGGGTCGAGCAGTCGGACACGCCGGCCGCTCCGATAGTCCGCCTGGGCGCACATGAGTTCCAGATGCGGGTGGTTTCCCCCACCGGTACCGAGAACGCCCGCGCCGATCGCGAGCGCCTCCAGTTCGTCGAATTCGAGTTCACGCATTCTTATCCGCCTTGAAGTGTTTACCGGTCGACCAGCCAGGACCGCGAGCCGTCCCACGAGAATGTCACCCGCGTACCGCGTACCGGCGGCTCCCCGAGCGCCGGTTCATGGGCGACTATCGTTGCACCATCCGGCAGACGTCCGACAATTTGCTGGACGGCGCCGGAAAACAGCACTTCCGTCACCTCCGCCTCCAGGCGGCACGAGCCTGCCGCAGGGGCCGGCGCGGTCGAGACAATCTCCGGGCGAACCACCAGCGACACTTTGCTCCCCACCGGGCGGGCGCCGACAAGCTCGGCACTGACCCCGGCAAGGGCCGTCCCGCGCCACAGCAGTGCGCCACCGGCGCCGACCTCCGTATCGATCAGGTTGGCTCCGCCGACAAAGTCGGCGACGAACCCGCTCGCGGGTCGTCGGTAGAGTGTCTCCGGGGCGTCGAACTGCTCGATCCGGCCGCCATTCATCACCGCGATGCGGTCGGAGAGCGTCAGTGCCTCCTCCTGGTCGTGGGTGACGGCAATAAAGGTGAGGCCCAGTTCGCGATGGATCTTCTTCAGCTCCGTCTGCATCTGCTTCCTGAGCTTCATGTCCAGCGCCCCGAGCGGCTCGTCCAGCAGCAGCACGGCCGGACGCACGACAAGCGCCCGCCCGAGCGCGACGCGTTGCGCCTGACCGCCAGAGATCTCACTGACGCGGCGATTGCCGAAACCCTTGAGGTTGATCAGTTCGAGCATTTCGTCGACACGCTGCGCGATCTCACGTCGGTCGATGCGGCGCATCCGCAAGCCGAAGGCGACGTTCTCGGCGACGGTCCGGTGCGGGAAGAGCGCGTAATCCTGGAAGACCATCGCAGTGTCGCGCTTGTAGGGAGGCAGACCCGTCACCGACTTGCCGGAGATGCGCACATCTCCATTCGTCGGGTCGGCAAAGCCGCTGATCATCCGCAGGAGCGTGGACTTCCCGCAGCCGCTCGGGCCTAGGATAGTGACAAACTCACCGTCGCCGACGGTCATTGACACATCGCGGATGGCAACCGCATCGCCATATGTCTTGGTGATGCGGTCAAGCTCGACGGCGTGGGAAACGGTGTCATTCATGCGGATTTGACTTTGCTTGTGCGGCGCGTTTGGCGGATGACCCAAAGCTGCGAAACGACGCTCAGGAGCAGCGTCACGATGATGATGACAGACGACAAGGCGTAGACCTTCGGGGAAATGACCTGGCGAAGAGAGGTCCAGATCGTGATCGGCAAGGTCTCCGTGAACCCGGCCACGAACCAGGCCACAAGGAATTCGCCAAAGGCATCAGTGAAGGCCAGCATGAACACCGAGATCAGCGCGGGCCGCATCAGGGGCAGGACGATCTCCCGGAACGCGACGAATTCGTTCGCTCCGAGATTCATTGCCGCCTCGATGTAACTCCTGCGAAAACCCAGAAAACGCGAATAGAGGATCAGGGTCGCGTAACTGGAGGTGATAGTCGTGTGGGCCAGTATGATTGCCGGCTCTCCGACCATGTCCGGTGCGGCGCGCAACAGGATGACGAGGCCGAGGCCAAGCACGAGTTGTGGGAGCACGACAGGCCCGAGCACCAGGCACATGACGATGGACTTGAAGCGCATCGGCAGCCAGGCGAGCACCATGGCCGCGGGCATGGCCAGCAGCGTGGAGAGGACGGCGGAGATGATGGCCAGCCGGAGGCTGGTCAGGAGCGAGCCCACGAGCTTGGCGTCGTTCAGCCCCTCGGCGAACCAACGCGTCGTCAAAGCGTCCAGGGGAAGGCCGGGGATTTGCTTGGTATCGAAGGCAAACAGGATGATGACCGCGATCGGCAGGTAGAGGAACAGGTAGATCGCGACCGCATAGAGACTGAGGAGCCCCTGGGACCCCTTGAGGCTCGGGAAGGAGACGCGCCTGCTCATAGTTTTTCACCACTCGCCTGGCGGAACCACTTCATCGAAAAGGCAAGCAGCAGGAACACCATGCAGAGCAGGACAATGGCAATCGCCGCTCCGGCCGGCCAATCGAGACGGCGCTGGAACTGGTCCTGGATGATCTGCGACAGCATGAGTTGCTTCCCACCGCCGAGCAGGGCCGGCGTGACAAACTCACCGATGCCGAAGATGAAACAGAAAACCGCGCCGACGATCAGTCCCGGAAGTGAAAGCGGTAGAGTCACTTCCAAGAATGCGCGCACTGGTCCGGCATTCAGGTCCTTGGCCGCGGCAATCCAGTTGTCCTCGATTGCATCGATCGAGGCATAGAGCGGCAAGACATAGAGCGGCAGATAGGCGTAGATGAGCCCGATGCCGGTCGCGACCGGCGAATAGAGCAGGAAGCCGACCGGCTCATCGACAAGGCCGATCGAGATCAGTGCCTGATTGACGACGCCGTTTTCGCCGAGCAGCAGCCGCCAGGCGGCAACGCGCATGACGATACTTATCCAGAAGGGCGCGATGACCGCGACCAGCAGGATATTCTTCATCCAGCCGGACTTCTTGGCGATGAAGTAGGCGATCGGATAGGCGAGCACGGCACAGGCGATCGTCACGAAGGCGGCGGTCTCGATCGACAGTGCCAGCGCCCGCCAGATTGCGGCGTTGGCGAAGACGGCCCGGTAGTTGTCGAGCGTGAAGTCCGGCACCATGCGATAGCTTTGCGTGCGCCAGAAGCTGATGACGAAGACCAGAAGGACCGGGAGGACGAAGAAGACGGATTGCCAGAGAATCAGCGGCGCCAGGCCCGCCGCAGCGAACAGTCGCTGTCGGCGATTGGTCCGCCCCGCCCCGGCGACAAGGGGCTGACCTCGGGTCTCGGCGACAGCCATCACGCGAACCTGTACTCGCTGCGAGCGAAGGCCGGCTTCGGGTAGGCAGCCTTGGAATGGCTGAGCCCGGTTGCCACCATGGCCCGCGCGAAATGCAGCGCCACCTTACCCGGGTCGATGACCGGAATGTAATAGCCGAAATGCTTCTGCAGTGCTTCCTCAATGGTCAAAGCCATGTCGAAACCGGTCCCGGTGCAGCCCATTACGAAGGACTCGGCGCCGTCCCTCTCGACGCTGTCGATGCATTCCGAAATGATGTGGCCGAGATGGGTTTCGTTGAGCTCCATCACACTCGCATCCGCCGAGCGCACCGAGGCGAGGCTGGACGAGAGGCCATAGTGGCTTACCGTCCGGCGGATCAGCGAGAAGAACGGCTTTTCCGTAATAACGACGGTAAACCGCGTCGACAGCATTGCCGCCATGTGCAGGGCAGCCTCGCCTTCGCCAACGATCGGGATCGAAACCAGTTCACGGGCGCCGACGAGCCCAGGATCGGTGAAGCAGGCGATCGTGCAGGCGTCCACGCCATCGGCCTCGGCCTCCCGCGCGAGCCGCATGACCTCGGGTGCCGCCAGCGTGGAATCAAAGGCGCATTCGATCGAAGATGTGCCGCGCTTCAGCGGCACCGCCGATATGGTGACGCCATCGCCGGCAAACGATCGGTATTCCTTCTCCGCCTTCCCGACGAGCTCGTCGCTTTCGAGAACCGGAACGATAACGCGGATATGCATAAGCTGTGCTCCTTCAGAAAACGCCAAAGCTCAGGCGGTCTTGAAGGTCTGCCATGCGTCGGCCCAGGCGATGTCGTCCACGGGGGCCTGGCTCATGGTGCACTTGGAGACCCATTCCTCCATCATGTCGAGGCCCAATGCCTTGACCTGATCGGCCGTGAGAAGGTCCTTCACTTTTGCATTCGTGACGGCGAACTTGTCGGCGCCCCACGCCATCTGTTTCATCGCCTTGGCGCTGGTCATGTAATTGACATAGGCAAGAGCCGAGGCCAGGTGTTCGGTGCCGCGGACGATCTGAAGCGTCTCCATCCACATCGCGCCGCCCTGCTTCGGAATTGCCAGGTCAACATTGGCGCCGGCGAGGCGCGCCGTGGTGCGCACGTTGTCGCTCGACGACCCCCAGACCATCCAGGCCTCGCGGTTGGCGAGGTCACTCTTGACGGTACCCATGTCGGCCTGCAGCGCCCGCATGTTCGGGCGGAAGGCGATCATGCGGTCGAGGATCTTTTGAAGGTCGTCCCCCGTCGCCGTTTCCGGCGTCTTCATCCCGAGCCAGCCGCCGGTCATCCACAGGTAGAGCTCCGGCCAGTCGATGATCTCGATGCGGTTCTTGAGCGAGGCGTCCCAGGCAAGATCGGCATCGCTCGCGGCATCGGCGGAAATCTTATCCGGCCAGTAGACGAAGCCGTTTACACCGAAGCGGGTCGGTATCGCGTAGACCTCGCCCTCATGCATGGTCTCCGGCCGATTGCGGAACATCGGAATCGTCTCCTCCTGCGAGGAGAGATTGGCGGTATCGATGGGCAGCGTCAGGCCAGCCGCCGCAAACTTCGAGGTCCAGACGGCATCGGGATTAATGACGTCGAACTTCATCGTGCCGGCCTGCACCAGGCTGAGCTGGGCACCGTTGCTCTCGGCTTCCTTGACGTTCAGCTCGACACCGGTGAGCTCCGTGAAGCCCTTCATCAGTTCCGGATCGTTGTAGCCAGACCAGGCGAGCACATTGAGAGGACCGGTGAGCTTCTGGTCATTGGCGAATGCCGGCTTGGTGAAGTCCACCTGCGAGGCGACGGCAGCGAACATGGCCGCATTGGCGCCATGACGCAGCAGGTCCCTGCGTGTCAGATTGAACGGCGTCCTTGCGTTTTCGGCATCGCTCGACATGGTACGTTCCCTTTGTGCTGGCTGCCTGCTGATCAGCCTTTTTGATTAGAAGTCCTGCAGGAACAATAGAGCAATGGAGTTTTCCCTCACTATAGTGACTGCAGTCATGGTGCTTCTTCGGGTAATGATGTGATTCCGCCGGTCCGGCATGGATCTTGCTTCATTGCAGCGGGAGTGTGCGAAATGGTGAAGTTCATGTTCAATAATCAGATGGCGCCGGCCGCCCCCGCCCTTCCCCCTGGCTTCGGGGCATGCATGGCCCAGGCACTGCGCAACATTGGCCGCCCCAACTTCTATGAGAGCATGGTGGAGCTGGTTCGACAGATGATCCCCTGCGACTTCTGGATCGTCGCCCGCTACGATACGAGGGCCAAGCCGCTCATCGTCTCGGAGAACGGGATGAATTCGAACGCCAAGACGCTCTATGCGGACACGCTGTGGCAACACGATCCCCTGCCACGGCGGTTCGACGGGATGGACCTGCGCGTCTTCAGCCTGCACGAACTGCGCGACAGTGGCGCGCTCGACACCATCTATGCCCGTTATCTCGACAAGACGCTCATGATCGCAGACGAGCTCGCGCTTCTTTTCCCGATCAGCGAGGGAAGCTTCCTGGCTCTCTGCCTCGACCGTCAGAGCGGCCGGTTTTCGGACGAGGAACTGGCGCTGGCGCGCGAACTGCAAGCCATGCTCATCGAAATGCATCACCAGCACATGCTGCACGCAATCGAGCACCAGGTGTCGCTCTTCCTGCACCGAAACGGGCTCGGCAAGCCCGAGGTCATGATCCTCAGCAGCAACAATACCGTGCTCTACAAGTCCGAAACCTGGTCACATGCCGCCACGCAGGCCTTTGAGCGCGAGCCGCAGCCCGAGGAAATCAGCTGCGGCCGCATAGCCGAGACTTCGGGCCGCGACGGCTGGTCACTCGCCCGGTTCGAAGGGGCTTCGCAGGACGCCGTTCTTGCCGGCGCCGACGTCTATCTCTTGCGGCGCAACACCGCAGACATCACCGAACGCGTCGAGCAGTTCGCCCGGCTCCATCAGTTGACGAGACGACAGAAGGAGATTGTCACGCTCTCGCTCCAGGGGCACCACAATGCCTCAATCGCCGAGCGACTGAACATCTCCGTCGGCGGAGTGAAAAACCACAAGCTTCGGCTCTACGAACGACTGGACATCACCAGCGAGCGCGAACTCGTCTCCGCCATTCTCCCGCACTTCTGAGCAGTCTGGGCGCTCCGCATTTTCCAGGACACCGCCCCGGGGCTGGTGACTGCAGGCATCATTGCGGTCCGCGTGCCCGCATGCTCAGCTTCCTGTTCCGGACAAGGACACGAAGCGCAGGCCATGCCGACAGATACCGCCTTTCTTTCCGTCGCCTCCCTCGCCACGGGCTACCGCAATGGGGCCTTCACGCCCCTCGACGTCTGCCGCCGAGCTTTGGAACGGCTCACCGAATGGGAACCGAAGCTCAATGCCTTCATTGATCCCATGAGAGAGGCTGTCCTGAAGGAGGCCGCAAAGGCCACCGCGGAATTGGCGTCGGGGATCGACAAGGGGACGCTTCACGGCGTACCGGTGGCCATCAAGGACATCATCGACGTCGAAGGCATCGCCACCACCTTCGCCACGAAGGCGGTAGCGCCGCGGATCGCCGCCACCGATGCCGAATGTGTGCGCCGCCTACGGAGCGCCGGCGCAATTGTTTTCGGCAAGACCAATCTCCTGGAATTCGCCTACGGAATAGTCCATCCCGATTTCGGCCAGACCAACAATCCCTTCGATCCGACCCGCACCGCGGGCGGATCGAGTGGCGGATCGGCAGCGGCCGTCGCAGCCGGCATCGTGCCGCTTTCGCTCGGCACGGACACGGGCGGATCGGTGCGCGCTCCTGCCTCGTATTGCGGCATCGTCGGTTTCAAGCCGAGCTTTGGAGCGCTGCCGCTGGACGGCGTCTATCCGCTCTCGCAATCGCTCGACCATCTTGGCGTATTGGCCCGCAGCGCCGAGGACGCAGGCCTCGCCTTTGCCGCCATGCGCAATGCCGAGGCCTCAGGCGCCGGCGCGGTGGCGGGCAAGGAGCGACTGCAGGGGCTGCGGCTCGGCGTAGTGAGAAATCAGTGGCGTCATCCGTCCGTTGAGCCGGGCGTGCGCGACTGCATCGACGCAGCGCTGCGTAGAATGCAGACGGCCGGCGTCCAAATGGTGGAAATTGATCTTCCCGATCCGCAAGCCATGGCCTCAACGCTGCTCGATATCCTGCTTCCCGAAGCAGCGGCCGTCCATGCCGAAGCCTTTGCTCGCAATCCTGAAGGCTTTGCCGCTGGCACACGGGAGCAGATCAGCGCCGGCATGGCCAAACCAGCCGTCGTTCATCTCGAAGCCAAGGCCCGCCAGCAAGCATGGCGCGACGAACTGGGTGCATTGTTGCGTGATTTAGACGGGCTCATCGCACCGACGGTGCCCTTTGTCGCTCCCGACTCGGATCCAGCGCTTTCGGCCGATGGCGACGATGAGATCGTTTCGCTGACCCACGCCAATCTGACCGGCGCGCCGAGCATTTCGCTGCCCTGCGGGAAGCAGGGCGTGCTGCCGGTGGGCATTCAGCTCACCGGTGCGATCGGCTGTGATACGCACCTGCTGGCGATTGCACGCGCGCTTCAGGACGTGCTTTGATACTCGCCTGCACCGCAACGGTTCAGAGTGCAACGAGCGGACTTAACGTGTCTCGGGCGCATGCCGCCAGCTGCAAGGACAGCAGCCACCGGTGAACGGATAGTTCCCTCTCATTGGCTGAACAGAGCGTTCGGATTTCGAGAGCTGTCGCCCCGACCCATCTTGTGCCATCAAGCTCGGCATCAGTCAGCGCATTTCGAGGCGGCAACATCATGAAGAAAATCGGCTTTCTTTCCTTCGGCCATTGGGCCCCTTCCCCGCAGTCGCAAACCCGTTCGGCGGGCGATGCCCTCCTCCAGTCGATCGATCTCGCGGTCGCTGCGGAGGAACTCGGCGCGGATGGTGCATATTTCCGCGTCCATCACTTTGCGCGGCAGCTCGCCTCCCCTTCCCGCTCCTGTCCGCCGTGGGCGCGAAGACGAAGACGATCGAAATCGGCACCGCAGTCATCGACATGCGCTACGAGAACCCGCTCTACATGGCCGAGGACGCCGGTGCTGCCGACCTGATCTCCGGCGGCCGTCTGCAGCTCGGGATCAGTCGCGGATCCCCTGAGCAGGTGATCGACGGGTGGCGGTACTTCGGCTATCAGCCGCAGGATGGTGTAACCGACGCGGATATGGGCCGCAGCCATGCCGAAGTGTTCCTCGAAGCGCTCAAGGGTAATGGCTTCGCACAGCCCAATCCCCGCCCCATGTTCCCCAACCCGCCGGGTCTGTTGCGGATCGAGCCCTATTCGGAAGGACTGCTGGACCGCATCTGGTGGGGCGCGGGCTCGAACGCAACTGCCATCTGGGCAGCCAAGCTCGGCATGAACCTGCAGAGCTCTACCCTGAAGGACGACGAGACGGGCGAGCCCTTCCATGTGCAGCAGGCCGCACAGATCCGGGCCTACCGCGAAGCCTGGAAGGAAGCCGGCCACGTCCGCACGCCGCGCGTTTCGGTCAGCCGCAGCATCTTCGCGCTCGTCAGTGATCGCGATCGCGCCTATTTCGGTCAGGGTGGCAAGGAACAGGATTCGATCGGATTCATCGACGATAGCACCCGCGCCATTTTCGGGCGCTCGTACGCCGCCGAACCCGATGCGCTGATCGAGCAGCTCGCCAGGGATGAAGCCATAGCGGAGGCCGATACGCTGCTGCTGACGGTCCCGAACCAGCTCGGGGTCGAATACAACGCACATGTGATCGAGGCGATCCTGAAGCACGTCGCGCCCGCGCTCGGCTGGCGTTAGTCGACCGGAAAAATTCTCGCGCCCGCTGAGCCACCAAAGGTGGCGCGCCGGGCGCGAGTCTACAGCGGGAGGCCGGCATTCACCGGAAATTCTGCCGGGCTGTGACTCGTCTGTCGTGACCGGGCGAGGCAGTTGCAAAGCCGACGAGGCAAGCGATGCGCGCATCGCGAATCGCCCTCCCCTTGCCGCTGCCGGCGACGACATGTCGAGGAAATCACAAACTGCAGATCATGATCTGGGTTGAAAAATGGATTCCGATGGGCGAGTTCTTGTCGCGAAAGTCGGAATGACAGCAACACCTGGGAAAGTCTGCATGAAAACGATCTATCACACCGCTCTGGCCGAGCTTGGCACCGTTTTTGACGCAGTCGACGAGAGCCAGATCGAGAATGCGATCACAGCCATCGCCGGCGCGAAGAAGATCGCCGTCTATGGCGTCGGCCGTGAAGGACTTCAGATGAAGGGTTTCGCCATGAGACTTTTCCATCTGGGGCTCGACGTCGCGGTCGTCGGGGATATGACCGTCCCGCATCTCGGCACTGGCGACCTGTTGATCGTCTCGGCCGGTCCGGGTGAGTTCTCCACGGTCAAGGCTCTGATGCAGGTGGCCTCGCGCGACGGCGCCAAAACGCTTTGCTTTACCGCCCAGCCGGATGGGGCCTGCCCGCAGATGGCGGATCACAGTGTCTGCATCCCTGCCCAGACGATGGCGAACGATACGGGCGGCAGTGTTTCCGTACTTCCCATGGGGTCGCTTTACGAAGGCGCGCAGTATGTGCTTTTCGAAGGTATGATCCTGCGGCTGCGTGAACGGCTCGAAGTGTCCCCGGAGGCGATGCGTCACAACCACACCAATCTGGAATAAGATTCTCTGGACGGAAACTGACGTTCAAAGCGAATTGGAGCAGGCTTGAAGGGCGGATTTACAGAAGACGCGGAAAGCGATCACCTGAAGGCACGCATTGCCTGGTATTATTTCGTGGCGGGCATGACCCAGCAGGAAATCGCGGACCAGCTCGAGATTACCCGTCTGCGCGTCAACAAGATCATCGGCCTTGTGCGCGCCGAGGGCGCCGTCGTCGTCGACCTGCGTATGCCGATGATCGATTGCATCAGGCTCGAGGAAGAACTGAAGGCGCGGTTCGGCCTCGAGGAGGCAATGGTCACGCCCTCACTGCAGGATTACGAGGAATCGCAGCGCACGATCGGCGAGGCAGCGGGCATCATGCTCGACGCGCATGTCTCTCGCCACCACGGCATCGGCGTCGGCTGGGGCAAGACGCTCAGCTACACAGTGCGCCGCATCACCGAGCGACGGCTGAAGAACTCATGGGTGGTGGGCATGATGGGCGCCGTCACCCGCGGCTCCGGCACCAACACGTTCGAGCTTTCCACCGCTCTTGCGCGTTCGCTCGACGTCGAGTGTCACTATCTTACGGCCCCGATCTACTGTCCGACGAGCGAAATCCGCAACGTGCTGCTCGCCCACGACGAGATTGCCGCCGTAATGGCAAAGGCAGAGGCCGCGGAAGTGGCCCTCGTCTCCTGTGGCGACCTTACGCACCGGTCTCCGGTGATGCCGCTGACGATCATCAAGGAAAACCTGCCCGAACTCCTCGATATGGGGGCAGTCGGTGAGGTCATGGGGTGCTTCCTCGACCCTGACGGCAACATCGTTCCGCATCCAATCAACCAGTCCATTATGGCGCTCCCGCTCGAAAAGCTGAAACGGAAGCCCGTTTCGATCCTTGCATCCGGCGGCCGCACAAAGCTGCCGATCATCCGCGCCGTATTGCGCGGCAAGTATGTCAACAGGCTCGTGACGGACGAAGTCGTCGCCCGCGCGCTTCTCTACGAGTCCTGAGAGAGCTCCCAACGCACTGATTTTCATGAACGAAGCCGCCGTGGATGCTCACGCTCCACGGCGGCTTTTCTCGTTGCGGTCGGTTCACAGCCCTCTCTATCGATGTCAGCGAGATAGTTGTAAATTTCGATTTACAGATACTTGTATTTTCCAATTTACATCTGATACGGTGCCGCCGTGGATGCAGATCGGGAGGAGGTCCGCGGTCGGTCGTCATTCTGACCGATGGACGCGGGCGGCTTCGCTGATCTGGAAAGTCACTGCCCCTTTGTGTGGAGGAAACTATGAAGATAATTACCCTTGCTCTCCTGGCAGCTGCTGCCGTTATCGCGCCGAGCTTCGCCGTCGCGCAGGATGCTCCCGGCCTGACCAAGAAAGACAGCTACCGCTTCGTCATCATTCCGAAGGTCGTTCATCCCTGGTTCGACAAGGTCAACGATGGCGCGAAGCAGGCTGCCGCAGTGATCAAGGCCCAGACCGGCGCCGACGTGCAGATCGACTACAGCGCGCCGCAGCAGGCAGACGTCGTTCAGCAGAACCAGATCCTCGAAAGCTCGATTGCCACCCGTCCGGACGGCATCGCGATCGACCTTCTCGACGCAAGCGGTAACCGCGCTTCCCTGGAAGAAGCCGTCGGCCAGGAAATTCCGGTCACGATCTTCGACAGCGTACCGCCGGAAGGCATGGAACTGACGAGCATCGGCAACGACTTCTGCGAACAGGCCAACATCGCGGCACGCCGCCTTGTCGAACTGCTCGACGGCAAGGGCGAAGTTGCGATCATGATGGGCGTACCGAGCGCTCCGAACCACGCAATCCGCGCGGAGTGCCACCAGAAGGTCTTCGCCGAGCATCCCGAAATCAAGGTCGTCGCCACCGGCATCGACAACGACGATATCGAAACGGCGCAGAAGCAGGCAGCGGCCATCATGCAGGCCAACCCGAACCTCAAGGGCTGGGTCGCCTCTGACGCCGCAGGGCCGATCGGCATCGGCCAGGCCATTCAGGAAGCCGGCAAGACGGGCCAGGTCATCCTCGTCGGTCTCGACAACCTGCCGGAAATGCTCCAGCTGATCCGTGACGGTGTTGCCGACAGCTCCTCCTCCACCAAGCCTGAGATGCAAGGCTACTGGGCTGTCATGACCATGTGGCAGAAGGCCCTCGGCCTCGATACGCCGAAGTACATCGACACCGGCATCGCCGTCCTGAACAAGGACAACGTTGGCGACTGATCCGATCTTTGCCGCCGGCTGAAAAATCAGCCGGCGGCATTCAGGATCGGGTGCCGCCCCTGCGCGACCATTCGCGGCAACGACGGCGCACCCGGATAAGGAAACGGACATGGCTTTTCTGGAAATCAAAGGTATCGGGCGCGACTTTCCGGGCGTCACGGCGCTGAACGGCGTCGACATCTCGCTGGAGCTTGGCCGCGTGCACATTCTCGCCGGTGAGAACGGCGCGGGAAAGTCGACGCTCGTCAAGCTGATCACCGGCTCGGACACGCCGAGCCGCGGGACGATCACCATCGACGGCAAGGATCCGAACGAGGATCCGGACCTCTTCAAGTACGTCGCCTACGTGCCGCAGGAGCTCAACCTTTTTCCGCATCTGAGCGTGGCCGAGAACCTCTTCATTCCGTACTCTCGAGCAGGCTTTTCATCGCGCACCGTCAGCTTCCGCGAACTGGAGCGGGAAGCGCAAGTCTATCTCGACCGCTTCGCCATCGAAGCCCGCCCGTCCGATCTCGTACGCAACATCTCCGTATCGGACCAGCAACTGCTGCAGATCGCGCGCGCCTCCACCAACAAGCGGATGAAGGTGCTGATCCTCGACGAGCCGACATCGGCGCTAACGCGCACGGAAGTCGACCGTGTGTTCAAGGTGATCAACGGCTTTCGCGACGCCGACCATGCGATCGTCTTCATCTCCCACAAGATGGATGAGGTCTTCTCGATCGGTGACGACTACACGGTGCTGCGCAACGGCGAGAAGGTCGCCGCCGGTGCCATCAAGGACATCACGGAAACGGATCTCATCCGCGCGATGTCCGGATCCGAGCTTTCCTTCAGCGAACATTTCTGGCCCGAAAAGGCGTCCGATGCGCCTGAGGAGACCATCATCAAGGTTGAGGATCTGTCGGGGCGGCGCTTTGACAATGTGTCGTTCGAACTGAAGCGCGGCGAAATTCTCGGGTTTGCCGGCCTCGTCGGCGCGGGTCGCTCCGAAATCATGCAGACCCTTTTCGGATACCACAAGGCGACGGCCGGTAAGGTCACCGTCAAGGGAAAGTCCTGGAAGCTCGGCGACACCAACTACAGTGTGGCCAACGGCATGCTCTACCTTTCAGAAGAGCGGAAGCTTCACGGAATTCTGCCGCTTCTCAGCGTTCGCGAAAACATCGGCATATCGATCCTCGGGCAAACGACCGGCTGGCTTGGAATCTCGGCTTCGAAGGAAAAATCGAAGGTCGCTGAAATCATCAAGGCGTACGACATCAAGACCGCCAGCATGGGCAAGAAGATCGCCTTCCTGTCCGGCGGCAATCAGCAGAAGGCGATCATCGGCCGCGCCATGGCGACCATGCCGAACGTGCTCATCTTCGATGAGCCGACGAAGGGCATCGACGTGCGCACCAAGGCCGAGATTTATCGCATCATGAAGACCCTGGCCGAGAACGGCGTCGGCATCATTCTCGTGTCGTCGGAAATGGACGAACTGCGCAAGTGCGCGAACCGCATCATCACAATGTACACCGGCAGGATTACCGGAAGTTTCGAGACTGCAACGACAAGCAATGAAACGCTCGTCGGCGCGATCTTCGGCTCGGAGAAAAAAGAAAATGCAGCGTAGACCTCTTTCCTTACTTCTGACCAATCCGCTGGCGGGTGTCTTCGTGGCGCTGCTGATCATCTTTGTCGCCTCCGCCGCGATTTCTCCCTACTTCCTGACCTCGTACAACATGTCGGTCATCGCCCGGTCGCTGGCCTTCGTCGGACTGGTAACGATTGCCCAGGCCATGCTGCTCATTCTCGGCGAGCTCGATCTCTCGCTCGGCGTCATCGGCGGCCTTGCCGGTGTTGTCGCCGGCATGCTGATGATGCAGTTCGGGATCAACCCGGCTGTCGCGATCGCCGGCGGCCTTGCCCTCGGCGCCGCGCTCGGCTTCTTCAACGGGTTCCTCGTCGCATCGCTACGCCTTCATTCCCTCGTTCTGACCATCGGCACGGCAGGCATCTTCGGCGGGGTCAATCTGGTGCTCACCAAGGGTGTCGCGATCACCAACATCCCGAAGGAAATCCAGTTTCTCGGCCGCGGCGATGTGCTGGGCGTTCCGGTTCCCTTCATCATCATGCTCGTCGTTCTGCTGATCGCCACCTTCGTGACGCTGAAGACACCGTTCGGCCGCTACATGTATGCGATCGGCAACAACAAGGCGGCGGCCCGCATGCTCGGCATCAAGGTAGACCGCATCCGGGTGCTCGTCTTCACCGCTGCAGGCTTCCTGTCGGCCCTTGCAGGTCTTCTCATGGTTGCCCGCCTCGGCACCGCTCAGCCGTCCATCGGCGAAACCTGGGTCCTGCCTCCGATCGCAGCCTCGGTCATCGGCGGCGTTGCGACCACAGGTGGCGTCGGCACGCCGCTCGGAGCCATTCTCGGCGCGGCCATCATCGGCATCATCGAGAACATCATCGTACTCTTCGGAGTGTCGCCCTACTGGCAGGGCGTCGTCAGCGGGGTGATCGTCGTTCTTGCGATCTCCTTCGACGCGATCTCCCGGCGCTACATCCGCAAGGAAGACTGAGCCGCCGTCTATCCCAGGCATCTGGCGAGGCAATGGCCTCGCCTGCCGAACCTGCAAGTTCCCCGAGGAAGCCACGTTGGTGACGGCCATAACGACGCATGCAAATTTCATGGAAGAGAAGTCATGAAGCTCGGACTCAATCTATCCTTCGCCATCAAGCGCTGGCTCGGTGGTGAACGTCTTGCCCATCTCGTGAAGGATGATCTCGGCATCGACTATGCCCAGTTCACCTGGGACCTCGTCGATCCGTGGTGGCCGGAAGCCTTGCGCGACCCGATCGCGCGCGACTACGCCCGGGCCTTCGAGGCTGCAGGGGTTACGATCGAAAGCTCCTTCGGCGGACTGGCCTCCTACAGTTACAATCACTTCCTGGCTCCGACCGAGGAACTGCGGGCGCTCGGCAAGGAACACCTCAAGCGGGCAATCGACATGACCGGGGAAATGGGCGTTCCTGTTGCAGGCATGCCGTTCGGCTCCTACTCCGCCGACGATGCGGTCAATCCCGCCCGTCGCGCCGAGATCTACAAGCTGGCGCTCGAGGCGATCGTGGATCTATCGCGCCATGCCAAGCGCCGCGGCCTCTCCAAGCTGATGATCGAGCCGGTGCCGCTGGCAACCGAATTTCCGTCTTCGGCTGCCGATGCCTTGAAACTGATGAAGGATCTTGAGGGCTCGACTGAAATCCCAGTCCGACTCTGCGTCGACTGGGGTCATGCGCTCTTTACTCCTCTCTTCAAGGATGAGGCGGACATGGATCACTGGATGCGGATCTGCGGCGACTACATCGCCTGCTACCATATCCAGCAGACGGACGGCCTTCTGGACCGTCACTGGAACTTCACCCGCGAGGGCATTGTCACGCCCGAGAGACTTGCCGGCTTCTGGAACCGGCACAAGCTGGTCGACCAGACCTACCTGATGGAAATCATCTATCCTTTCGAGGAAACGGATGAATTCGTCCTTGAGGACATGAAGAAGGCTGTCGCGCTTTTGAAAGCCGTTGGCTGATCCCCCGAGCCAACAGCGCACGATACGATAAGGAAAACCGCCGTGACCAAGACCAAGAAGCTGATGAACGCACCCGAGTCCATCATCCCGGAGATGATCGAGGGCATGCTGGGAGCACATCCCGATATACTGACCACCTTCGGAACGACCGGCCGTGTCCTCGTGGCGGTCGACGGCCCGCGCGACGGCAAAGTCGGTATCGTCGTCGGCGGCGGTTCGGGCCATGAACCCGCATTTGCCGGCTACGTCGGACGCGGTTTGGCGGATGCCTCGGCCGTCGGCAATGTTTTCGCTTCACCGGCCCCCGAGCCGATCCTTGAAGCGACACGCGCGGCGGACGGCGGTGCCGGCGTCATTTATCTCTACGGCAACTACTCCGGCGACGTCATGAATTTCGACATGGCCGCGGAGGATGCGCGGCGTGAAGGCATCGAAGTTCGATCGATTGCCGTGACTGACGACGTCGCTTCCGCTCCGGCCGACCGAACCAATGAGCGTCGCGGGATTGCCGGCGACTTCTTTGTCTTCAAGATTGCAGGCGCTGCCGCGGATCGCATGGCTACCCTCGACGAGGTCGAGGCTGTCACACGCAGGGCGAACCGGCTGACCGCGACGATGGGTGTGGCGCTCGGAGCATGCTCCCTGCCCCAGACGCTCAAGCCGAATTTCGAACTCGGCGACGATCAGATGGAAATCGGGATGGGCGTACACGGGGAGCCGGGAATCCGTCGCGCCACCGTCGAAACGGCCGACGCAGTGACCGACGAACTGATGCGGCACATCCTCGACGAACTCAAGCTCGAAAAGGGCGACGAGGTCGCGCTGCTCGTCAACGGCCTTGGCTCGACATCGCCGATGGAGCTTTACCTGCTCCACCGTCGCGCGAAGCAGATCCTCGACGAATGTGGCGTCGGCATCTACCGCTCCTTCGTCGGCGAATATGTAACGTCCCTCGAAATGGCTGGTGCTTCGATATCTCTGTTGAAGCTGGACGCTGAGCTCACCGAACTGTTGGACCATCCTTGCGCAACCCCTGCGCTGCGGATCGGGGCTCCGCCCGTGCCGGCGTCCGTGGACGGACAAGCGCGTCTTCAGCGGATCGCCGAACAGCAGGCGTCTCACCTTGCCGCGAGCACCGCCACAGAACATGCCGCTGCGGCCGAAGGCGCTGGCGAACTCACCCCGACGATCTTTGCCGAGATGATCCGCAAGGTGAGCTACGTCATCGAGGATCGTGCCGACTGGCTCTCGGAACTCGACGGGGTGATCGGTGACGGTGACCACGGCGTCACCATGGGAATTGGCTGGCGCGCTGTACGTGCGGAAATCGAGACAATCGGCGAGACCGAAAGCATCGACGACATCTGCCAGCGTATCGCCAAGGCATTCCTCAACGCGGTAGGCGCCTCCTCGGGACCGCTCTATGCAACCGCCTTCACCCGTGCAGGCGCGACGACCGGAGGTCGTCACCGCCTCGACGCCGCCGGGCTCGTTGCCTTCCTGGAGGGAGCTGCCAACGGCGTCAGGGGGCGGGGCAAGGCCGAACCGGGCGACAAGACGATGGTCGACGCCTGGGTGCCCGCAGTCGAACAGGCGAAAAAGGCGCTCGCCGAAGGCGGCGACCTGGTCGATTGCTTCCGCGCGGCCGCAGCCGGCGCGGAAAGGGGAATGAAGGCCACCGCATCGATCCCAGCCCGGCGCGGACGCTCGGCCAAGCTCGGAGAGCGTTCTCTCGGACACATCGACCCCGGCTCCGCCTCGACCTTCCTGATGATCGATGCGATGCGGCAGTCCTTCGAGACACAGACGCTCGATCCCGTCAGCCGTGCCCAGCGCCCCAATCGCGCCTTCGCGCCCGACGCACGGTAAGCAGTTGCGAAGCGCGTGCGCAGCGGCTTCGAACTGGAACAACTTCGAGACAGGGGGAACAAGCACGTTCCCCCGTCAGGCAACGCTAAAGTGAGCCGATCCCGATCTTAACTGATGAGGTCCAGATCACGCTTTAGGACATTGTTTTCGCGCGCCTTATCAGTAGGACCGTCCAACCGGGCGGTCCATCATCCGGCGTCTCATGGCACGAACCTGAAGAAGCGCCGAGTTGGGCTAAGCCCATGTCAGTTGTTCATAGGTTGAATCTTTCGAGGATGGCTTCGACCTCGTCGCGGACCTCCTCCTGATCGCGATCCGACTGCCAGGCGCCTTCGATCTGCCGCTTTATCGCTTCAGGCAGGGCTTCCCAGCCCGCATCTCAATTTTTCTTCTGGTCGATCCAGTAAGCGACGATCTGGTAGCGCTCGGCGGGCATCTTCATGACCTGCCGCACATGCTTTCGAATTGCCCTCACCGCCTTCTGCTCTGCCGCAACCCAGAGATAACCCGGCGTTTCAGGCAGGCTCATCATCCGGAAGACCTCGTCAAGGCGGCTCGGCCCAACACCGTTCCCGCTGCCGTGGAGCCATGTCACCGATACCCCGGTGTATTCGGGCAGTTCAATCTCGTCCTCCGGGCAGGCGACCTCGATGATCACCCTCGTTTGCACACCGGCCGTAGCCTCCTCCAGAAGTCGGCAGACGGCAGGCAGGCCAGTTGCATCGGCGAGCAGCAACTGCCAACGCCTGTCTTCAGGCGGATCGAAGATTGCCCTCGGCCTGTTGATGATCATGCGGCAACCGGGTCGCGCCTGCTGCGCCCACTCGCTTGCGGTGCCGCCGGCATGCACGACGAAATCTATGTCGAGCTGCCGTTTTCCCTCGTCGAAGCGTCGTACCGTGTAGGTCGCGCAACGGACCGGAGGCTTTCCTTCCCGGTAGCTCCAGTGCCCCTTCTCGTCGATGATCGGCAGGACGACTTCGCCCGTCTCCTCGTTTGGGAAGAACAGCCGCAAATACTCGTCGCCGATCCCGGTGCTCCTGAAAGCGGATAGACCGTCGCCCACGAAGGACAGACGGATCATCCCGGGAGAAAGGAGTTGTTTGGAGCCGACGGTAACTTCCAGAAAATTTGCATCCATTCTTCGTTCCCTCGCGGCAGAAAGGAACCGGCGCAGAGCGCCGATTCCATCGCTTGCGTGTTTCTGCTTGAGTTCCGCCGTTACCAGCTGTAGCGCAGCGTTCCGATCACGGATCGGCCGGCGTCGTGGTAGCAGTACCCGGACGTGCATGTCGTATCGGTGCGGTCGAACAGGTTGGTCGCATTCACCTGCAACTTGAGCCCGGCGTATTCCTTATCGAGTGCGGCGAAATCGTAGCTGAGAGACGCATCGAAGAAAGTGCGGGAACCGTTTCGAAGAGTGTTCGTGTCGTCCCCGTAGCTCGATCCGATGAAACGCGCTCCGGCGCCGACGCCAAAGCCGTAGGCTGACGAATTCTCGTCGAACGTATAGTTTGCCCACAGTGCCGCCGAATGTTGCGGGACGCTGGAGACATAGTTGCCGATGGTCTCGGCCGGTCCCCTCAGTATCTTCAACTCGGTGTAGCTGTAGGCTGCGGTAAACGACAGGCCGTTGTCGAGGGATGCCGTCGCTTCAAGCTCCGCGCCTCTGGACCGCAACTTGCCGCGCTGTACCGGTACGGTGCCGGTCGCGGATGCCTCGTAAAAGATCCCGTTGTCCTGATCGATATTGAAGAGGGCGGCGGTGAGCATCGCGTTTGCATTCGGAAGCAGATACTTCACACCGATTTCCTGCTGCGTGCTGGTGGTCGGCTTGAACGGCTGATTGGTGGAGGTATTGATCCCGATATTCGGCGAAAAGGCCGTCGAATAGCTGGCGTATGGCACGATGCCGAAGGAGGTTTCGTAGGTCACGCCGATGCGTCCCGAAAACTCCCTGTCGTCCTGGTCGGCAGAGGATGCAGCGCCGGTCGTGAGATCGGTCGTGGTCGTATCCGTGTTGACCCAGTCGTAGCGGCCACCCATCGTCACCGTCCACGCATCGTAGCGCAGCTGGTCCTGGAGGTAGATGCCGGTCTGCAGCTGCTTCTGGTCGGATCTGGACGTGAGTTCGGGCGTCGCGATGTAGCGGCCGTAGTTCAGGTTGAGAGTGTCGAGGGGATCGACCGTGCCGCCACCCGACGATCCGCGGTATTTAGCCCAGGTGAAGTCGATCCCGCCGAGCACGGTGTGATCCACCACGCCGGTCGAAAACGTTGCCTGGAGTTGATTGTCGATGACGAAACTGTCGAGGCGCTGGACGTCGTAGCCGGAGCCACGGTCGATCAGGGTCGGATCAAGCGCGTGCTGCGGACCGTTGTAGGCGTAGACGTATTGGGCGTCGATGTCCTGCCAGGAATAGCGCGCATTCTGACGGAAGGTAAACGTCTCGTCGAGAGCATGCTCGAACTCCCAGCCGAAGCGCGATTGCTGGTGCACGATGTCGTTGAAGGCGGAATCGCCGTTGGGGTATTCACTGACGTGCCCATAATAGTCGTTGTAATAGGCCGGATTGCCGCCGCTCTTGGAACGCGAGTATTCCCCGAGAAGCGTGAGCCTCGTGCCCTCATCCGGCTGCCAGGTGAGCGCGGGCGCGATATAGGCGCGATCGTCCGGTACGGCGGGAATCTCGGTGTTGCTGAGCCGGCCAAGACCGGTCAGGCGGTAGTATACCTGATCCTCATCGCTGACCGGACCGGAAGCATCGAACTGGGCCTGATAGCGGTCATCCGTACCGACCTGCATCATGACTTCGCGGAATTCTTCCTCGGTCGGGCGCTTGGTGATGACGTTGTAGAGCCCGCCTGCGCCAGTCGCGCCATAGAGCGCTGAGGATGGTCCGCGAAGAATTGAAATTCCCTCGATCCCGTAGGGCTCGGTCAGGAAGATCCCGTAGCCCGCAACCGGCTGCCGCAGGTTGTCCCGGAAGACACCGGTGTTCGTTACGTTAAAGCCGCGCACGAAGAATGAGTCGTAGCGCGGATCGAGGCCATACCCGCCCACCCGTACGTTCGGCGTATAGGCGATCGCATCGGAGAGCGATTGAGGATTGCGATCGTTGATCTGGCTTTGCGTTACCGACGAAATCGACTGAGGCGTCTGGACAAACGGCGTGTCGACCTTTGCCCCGGTCGCGCTGCTTTTTCCGACATAGCCATCGGCCTGGATAACGCCGCCGCTTCCCGCGTTGACGACAATTTCTTCGAGGACGGTTTCATCCGCCCCGCCCGTCGCTCCGGTGGAAGCTGCGTCGTTGCCAATCAGGACCGTGGCCGGACCCGTGAAACGATGGCTGAGATTCGTACCCGCGAGCAGGCGTCGAATGGCATCCTGCGGCGTCATGGATCCCGATACGCCCGGAGACGTAAGCCCGCTGACGCTGGCAGCATTTACGGAGACCTGAATACCTGCCTGCCCGCCGAACTGAGTGAGGGCATTGGCCAGCGCCTGAGGTTTTATGTTGAAGGTTCTCGTCTCGGAAGACAGCTGCGGCGCTGCGTCCTGGGCCACGACGGCCGATACACCCGCAAGATTGACCAAGGTCGTCGCCAGCATCCACGTACCGGCAGCCCTACCGCGACTGCGCAGCCGCACCGTCTTATTCCGCATCCAAGCAATCCTTCAAACGTTCAAGGAGGCGCGGCACAATGGCACCGCCATGAACCTCCTACCGAAAGAACGAACTGCGACGCATTATTTTCAGAGAAAAATACTCAAGTTTAAATTTTGTGCTTCGAAGCGATCTCAGTGCTGCGAAATGACCATGATCCAAGGGCTGATCTGGCGTACCCGAGCCCCATAGGTTTGCGCAATTGCGGAGACCGCATCGGCGGGATTCCTGAGATCGTAGACCCCGGTTATCCGTTGGCGTGCCAGCGTGCTGTCCGCGATCAGGATCGATCCGCGATAGTGACGGCCGATTTCGTCGATCACGCTGGAGATCGAGCGATCCCTCACCACGAGCATTCCGCTACGCCAGCCCCCAGCCAGGTCAGGCGCGTCCTTGCCCCGTTCGACCTGGCCTTCCCGGTCGACGCGAACCCAGTCGCCTGCCCCGAGGGATGCATCCGAAGGGGACTTTCCGGCCTGGGTGGAAACCGCGACACTGCCGTGATTGACCGCGACGGCGACGGATTCATCCGTCAGGTCGACATCGAACGCCGTGCCGAGAACGGTTGTCTCGACATTCGCCGCCCTCACCTTGAACGGCCGGTCAGGATCGGGTTCGACCTCGAAATAGGCTTCTCCCTCCAGAAGCGTAACCTTTCGCTGCGCGGGATCGAAGGCAACATCCACCGCGCTGCTTGCGCCCAGGTACACCGTGCTGCCGTCATCGAGGTGAATGGTACGGGTCTCGGCCGTAGCAGTTGCGTGGTCGGCATTCAGCCAGATGCTGATCGCGGGCAGGAAGGCGAACACAAGACAGAGGGTACAGAGGCCCGCAGCCGCAAGTCGGAGGCCCATGCCCCGGCCCCGCCGGTGCACCTGAAGCGATCCTCGGCTTGCCCGTTGACCGCGCCCGGTGATGCCGCCCACCGCTTGCCGCTCAGAGGCTGGAACCGCCGATTCGGCCGAGCCGAGCAGCGCCCATAGCTGCTGTGCCTCGTCCCACGCTCGCCCGTTGCCGGGATTGCGGGCCAACCAGGCGTCGAAGCGAGTGCGCAGATGTGGGTCGTCCGGCTCCTCGCGAAGCGCGATCAACCAGTGCAAAGCTTCCTGCGAAGCCTTTTCGTTTTCATCCGAGGACGTAATGCGATTGCTCCCGAAGCTCTCTACCTGTCCGTTCGCGAGGAACACGAGTTCGAATGTGTGCCTCGTCAATCGGACGAACGAAGCCCGACATTTTTCAGGAAATCTATTTCCCTTTGGCGCATCGCTTGCGGCAATGCTCCAGCCCCTCATACACAAGCGAGTGGGCCAAGCCGATGGAAATACCGAGAGTTTCCGCAATTTCCTTGAGCTTTCGCCCTTCGAAGCGATGCATTTCCAGGGCAATGCGCGTGCGCTCCGGAAGTTCGGACAGCGCATCCATCACAATGCGCAGCTCGTCTCGATGTCGGACGACATCTTCCTGGGTCGGACGGTCCTCAACGACGGATTCAAAGTCCGCCTCGGCGTCGAACCTTCGTCTTTCCGCCGATATTCGCCTGATCCAGTCGATGGCCAGATTCCGGATGATGCGGCGGAGGTAGGCGGCAGCGTCGTCGATCGACCTTTCGTTCGTGGCTGTCTTGAGCCGGAGAAAGGCTTCCTGCACGACATCTTCGCCGCGCGAACGATCGCCGACGATGGCCGTCGCGTAGTCCACGAGCTCTCGGCGATGCGTAAGATATATACTCAGTGCCTTTTCCATCGAGCTCAATTCGCAATCCCGACGCAATAGATACAATAACGATATGTGGCCGTATCGACGCTAGCCCCGTGGTTGCCGTTACGACACCGCGCCAGATGTGAGATTTTCTAAAGCAGCGGACCGCTTCACACAACCGGAATCAGGCACGCATGCGTACTAAAGGTTGAGTTTGTGCCACCCGTTGTGGAGAACCACACCGTTGCGGCCCTTGTAATCATTCGTGCTCAATGAAGAGAATTAATTAGAGGCGGCTATCTCGGCACGATCATCGGTGCACCCGTCACCGGATCGGGCATCACCATGGCATGAAGTCCGAAAGCCTTCTTCAGATTGGCCTCGGTCACGACCTCATCAGGTGCGCCGGTGGCGACCAGACCACGAGGCCCCAGCAACACGAGATGATCGGAAAACCTGGCCGCAAGATTGAGGTCGTGGAGAACGCTGATCACCGTCGCCCCCGCCTTCAGATTACGGTCCCGCAGGAGCGACAGGACCTCGAGTTGGTGGGGGAGATCCAACCAGGTGGTCGGCTCGTCGAGGAGCAGATACGGCGTGTCCTGGGCAAGGACAAGGGCGATCCATGCCCGCTGGCGCTGCCCTCCAGAAAGCTGATCGAGCGGCCGGTCTGCCAGCTCGACCATGCCGACCTCCTCGAGGGCGCGTGCGCAGGCCGCAGCATCCTCCTTACTCCATGGCGCAAGCAGCCCTCGCCACGGCGTCCTGCCGCGGCGAACGAGTTCGGACACGGTAATGCCCTCGGGCGCGCGGGGCGACTGCGGGAGGATTGCAAGACGGCGCGCAAGTGCACGAGTGTCCAGCGAAAGGATGTCCACGCCACCAAGAGTGACGGCCCCCTTCACGGGCGCGACCAGACGGGCAAGCGCCCGCAGCAGCGTCGACTTCCCGCATCCGTTCGGCCCCAGGATTGCCGTCATCCGCCCGGTCGGCAGTCCCAGCGACAGGTCATCGATCACCACCCTGTGGCCATAGCCGAGTGTCAGGCTTTCAGTTTTCAGCGTATTGTCTGTCACAGATCACCCGTCTCCATTTCGCGCGCAAGCAGCCACAGCAGGTAGGGCGCCCCGAACAGGCCCGTCATGACCCCGACGGGCAATTGCAGCCCCGGAACCGCGGCACGGGCCGCAAGATCGGCAAGGACGGTGATCACGGCCCCCGCGAGGCTCGCAGCTGCAATGCGGGCCGCAGGCTCGCTAGCGCCGGTGAGCCTTGCACCCAAAGGTCCAGCCATCAGGGCAACGAAAGGTACAGGTCCGGCTACCGCCACGCCGCTCGCCGCCAAGAGGACAGCCGTCGCCGCGATTCTCCGTCTGGCGCGCTGGACTTTCAGCCCGAGACCAGTAGCAAGGTCGTCCCCCAGTTCCAGCAACGCCAGCGCGCGAACCTGCAACCCGAGCGCCACCGCAAGAATTGCCCCCAACACGAGGACCTGCACGGCATGGGTCCAATTGCGCGCGGCAAGCGACCCGGTCAGCCAGCGCTGGGCCTCCGCAGCCTCCTGCGGCGGAAGGCGGGTCAGGAGGAAGCCGCTCGCCGCCGAGGTGAAGAAGCCGATCCCGAGCCCGACGAGAATGAGAGTTATCGTTGACTGCGCCGAATCCCGGCGCAGGGAGAGAACGGCAACCACGAGCGCGGCCGTCAGGCCGCCCGCGGCGGAGAGGAGAGGCATCGGCAAGGCGACCCCGAACGCGACGCCCGCAACCACGGCCAGTCCAGCGCCAGAGGTGAAGCCCATCACGTCGGGTGCCGCAAGGGGATTGCGAAGGAGGATCTGGAAGGCCGCGCCGGACGCGCCAAAGACAGCCCCGGTTCCGATCGCCGCAACGATGTTCGGGCCGCGCAGCACCCGAAGCGTCAGGGCGCCCGGCCCGGAACCGGTCCAAAGTCCGCTCCATAGTTCGGCGGGCGTAAGCATGACCTGCCCGATCATCAGGGAAAGGAGTGCCGATCCGACGAGAACCGCACCGAGAAGGACGAAGCCGCCTCTCACGCCGCTGCTCCCGGCCTGAGGCGCCTGGCGATCCAGATGAAGACGGGAGCACCGATCAGTGCGGTCATGATGCCGACGCGGATTTCGGCCGGGGCGAGAACGAGGCGACCGCATGTGTCTGCCAGAAGCAGGACACAGGCTCCCAGGATGGCGGAAGCAAACAGCTCCTTCCGCAGATCATGGCCGCTGACGCGACGTGCAAGCGGCGGCACCATCAGTCCAAGAAAGGCAATCGGTCCCGCCACGGAAACGGCAGCGCCTGTCATCAATGTCACCGCGATCAGGGCGCCGAACTGGATTCTGGCCGGCCGTGTGCCGAGACCGCGAGCCACCGCCGATCCGAGGGAAAGTGCCTCGATGCGAGGTGCCAGGATGAGGGCGATCCCGGCCCCCAGGATCGCCGTGATCGCCATGCCATGCAAGGGACGCGCGCCCGCCTGGGCGAGCGATCCGGTTACCCAGAAGCGGAATACCTCGAGCGTCTCGCCGCGCGACAGGATGATCGCGGAAACGAAGGACAGCAGCATCGCATTGAGCGCAGCCCCTGCGAGGGTCAGGCGTACGTGGCTCGTTTCTCCCCGCAAACCTCCGCCGAGCGCGAAAACCGCGATCGTGGCGAGTGCCGCACCCGGGAACGCCAGCATTGACGTCAGGACGCCATCCCCTCCCCCGAAAACGAGCGATCCGACAACAATCGCGAATGCTGCCCCGAATTGACGCCGAGCAGTCCGGGGTCGGCGAGAGGATTACGCGTGAGCGCCTGCATGACGGTTCCGGCCATGCCAAGTCCCGCACCGGCAATCGTGCCGGCGACGAGGCGCGGCAGGCGAATGGAAAGAACGGTGACATGGATGGGGTCGCCGGGATCGAACGCGACCAGAGCCTGCCAGATCTCGGCCACCGTCGCGTCACGCACGCCCGCAAAAAGCGTCAGCGTCGCCGCCACGATGAGAAGGAAAAGCAGGCCGATCGCCGATTTCATGGAGCAAGGCCTGCCGCGACGCTCGACGGAACGGGCGTCTGCGGGCGCCCGTCGAGCGCCTTTGCCAACTCCGGTTCCAGTTGTTCGAGGGCATAAGGAAGGGACAGCACGCTGCCGAAGCTCAGTGCCCCGGCGATCAATTTTCCCGCAAACACCTCGCGCCCTTCACGGTGGGCCCGAAGGGTACGGCGCATTTCCAGACCGACGATGTCCGAAGCGTCATCGAAGGACGACACCCAGATCAGCAGGTCTGCATCTAGCGCCGAAAGATCCTCCGGCGAGAGCCTGGCGTAGAACCCTTCGACAGTTGAAATGTCTGTCAATTGCGCCGGTGGGCGAAATCCCAGCTCCGACACAAAGGTCGCCCGCGTATCCGAGCCGATAAAGGCCCCGGTCTCCCCTCCGGAATGATAGGCGCAAACACCGGTCTTGCCGGCCCAGTCGGGATTGCGATCCCGCGCGGCCGCGAACTTTCGCCGGGTATCCGCGATCCGTTCCTCCGCAAGCGCGCTCTTGCCCACAGCCCGCCCAAGTATCCTCGTTATGCTGTCCCAAGGGGTACCGTAGGCCGTCTGATCCGCGGGTTGCATGAGGACGGGCGCGATCTGCGAGAGCACCTGGTATTCGTCCTGGGACAGTCCGGACCCGATCCCTACGATGAGGTCAGGCTCGAGCGCCGCCACGATCTCCATCGACACCTCACCGGCGACCAGCTCCGGTTTTGCGTCGCCCAGGTAGGGTTGCGCCCATGGCCAGACACCATATGGCAGATCTCCGTACCACTGGCGAACGGCAAGCGGTGCCACCCCGAGCGCCAACAGCGGATCCTGCGTGGTGTAGCCGAGCGAGACGACGCGCTGTGCAGGCTGGGACAGCACGGTCTCGCCGTAGGCATGGGAGAAGCGCAGGTCGCTTTCGGCAGCAAAAGCCGTCGATCTGGCGAGGCTGGGCGCAAGAAGGCTGCAGGCAAGCCCAGCCAGCACTTGCCGCCGGTTTGGCCCGGAGGTTTTCGTCGTAGCGCTTCGGTGGCGCGGTTCAACTCTTCTCATTTCAGTTCCTGCACTTATGAACGTGCCCGATAGACAAACCGGGCACGGGCCCGGACACCGAGATCGGCTCCCAATCACAGTGGATTCTACGGGGCCTCAACTCACCAGATGTCCCTGAGCATCGCCTTCACAGACCTGCGGTCGCGATGACCTGCCATATTGCCGCCGGTGCCGGACGAGCCGATGTGTCCCATGTAGGACAGACTGTTTGCGTTGATCGAAAGGGCCGCGCTTTCGTTGACCTTGTAGCTGATCGTGCATCGAAGACCGTTCATGAGGGGAGTTCGATCGCATTTCCGTTGTCGGTGAATCTTTTGCCGACGAAGCGCGCGCCGAGACGAACCCACCAGATATTGATGAGAATTTTTGTCATGAATTATGCATCGCCTGGAGTCGAGTCAACCTGAGAACGGGGAAAACAGGCCACAAAGCTCCAGATAGTGAGACTTCGGACGCATGCCGGAGCCGTATCCGACGGCCCTTCTTCAGGATAGCCGTCACACGGCGTGTGTTGCGATGGTGGATGGTCGGAATGGACTTCTGCAGTCCTGGCTCAAGGTGAGTGGCAGGATATGCCGCCCTCTCGAATGCAACAGCCAGAGGGTGTTGTGTCGCTTAATCGCATTCTTCCAGTTGAATTGGGCGATAGAAGAGCCTTTGCGCGCCCGGATGGACGAACATCTGGAAAACGGCAGTCTATCCACTCACTTCAACTACAGGAAATTCAGCAAAGAAAAGACAACTATAGATACAGACTTCCCATCCGATTTCCACCTCTTTCCTAAGCGAACCAAAGAATGGAGGCGACAGGGTTTCCCTGACAACTTCTAGGGATTAACTATCGGTGAACATTGGCTTATGCAGGGATATGGCAAATCGGCAGCTGATTCGACACGCATCCCGTCCGTCGTGGGCCGAGAGCGCGGGCGGACGTATAGCGCTTTTCGGTAAGATGGCGCCAGCAATACTGGCAGCAGTCTTGCTGACAGGCTGCGCGTCCGACGGTGGCGCGCGCCCCTTCGAGAACCGACGCATTGTAAGCGAGAGCGAAGCACTCATCCTGCCTGGCGCAGGTGGGCCGGCTGTGGTCGATGTCGTTGAGAAACGCTTCTCCAACGCTGTCGAGCAGACGGTCGCTCTTTCGACGTCGGCCGCGACCCCGGGGCAGAATTTCCTTCGTGTGCAGTTTTTTGGTCCGATGGAAAGCCGGCTTCAGAGCCAGAGCGGCCTGAGCTTCAGGCCCATACAGGAATCGGCACTTCGCAGCGAAATGCGCCGCGAAATACCGGGCGTCGCGCTCAGGGCCTCCGATCTTTACCTCAGAAATGACTACGGGCCGTTCGGCTACGCCTTCGGGCGAAGTGCCGCAGGAGATTCATGTCTCTACGGATGGCAGCAGCTGCGCTCGAACGAAGCCGAGCGCAATGCCTTCCAGAACAGCGGCATGGTGCAGATCCGCCTGAGGCTCTGCGATAGCACGGCCGGCGAAAGGGAACTTCTCTCCGTCATGTACGGTTACACCGTCAATGGCGGTTTCGGGGTGGGTGGAATCCGTACGGCGAGCCGCGGGCCGCCGACGCCAACATCGGTGGGGACGGAAATCCGCTTCGCCCGATGGATGCCGAGTTGTCTAACACGACACAGACCACAGTATCCCGCCCTCGCCCGGTGATCGTGCGGGTGGAAGAACAGGCGACGCGGCAGGTTCCAGCGGAGACCGAAAACTTATCAGGCATCAGGGTTCCCTCGCCGGTGCAGGGAAGCAGCGAGGAAGGGAAAGCAACCCCGACCATCGTCGTCCCGGGGCCTGCATGCGAAGGCGGACCGGACAAATGCAAGTAAACGCCAAGCGTGGGAAGAGGCCGTTTCTCGCGACAGGCGTGCAGCAGCAGAGTTGATGAAAGCCCGAATGGAAATGCACTCCAGGGCAGACGTTGTGCCGGATTTCTCGTCACGCTCCGGAACGGGCGGCGAGGAGAAGGGCGCGAGACCCGATTTTCATGAGGAAGACCGGGGCGAACGATAGGATCGGACGAGCCCGTGCCTCTCCTTCGCCTTCATTGAAGGACATGCGATGACGAAAATTCCAACCGTGCTGATCTGGGCGTTCTTCACCCTGTGCATCATCTCGGTCATTACCCTCCCCATCAGCCTGCAGACTCAGCTCATCGCCAGCATCACGGTGGTGACCCTGATGGCCATTCTCAAGATCCTGAAGGCGGAAGGAACCTGGCGCCTGGTCGCGCTCGCGCTCGGCACCTCGATCGTGCTTCGCTATGTCTACTGGCGCACAACCAACACGCTGCCTCCGATCAACCAGCTTGAGAACTTCATTCCCGGGTTCCTGCTGTATCTCGCGGAAATGTACAGCGTCGCGATGCTTGCACTCAGTCTTTTCGTTGTGGCGATGCCACTGCCGGCGCGTCCGTCGCGTGCCGAGAAGCTGCAGAAATTCCCGAAGGTCGACGTCTTCGTGCCCAGCTACAACGAGGATGCGGGGCTGCTCGCCAATACGCTCGCCGCAGCAAAGGGCATGGACTATCCCGCCGACAAGGTCGAGGTCTGGTTGCTCGACGACGGGGGAACTGAGCAGAAGCGCGGCTCGGACAACGTGGTCGAGGCCCAATCGGCGATTGAACGCCACGAGGAACTTCAGACGCTCTGCCATGGCCTCGGCGTGCGCTACCTGACGCGTGCGCGCAACGAGCACGCCAAGGCAGGCAACCTCAACAACGGCATGCAGCATTCAGACGGTGATCTGATCGCGGTGTTCGACGCCGACCATGCGCCTTCGCGCGATTTCCTGAAGGAGACAGTCGGTTACTTCGAGGACGACCCGCGGCTTTTCCTCGTGCAGACCCCGCACTTCTTCATCAACCCGGACCCACTGGAACGCAACCTGCGCACCTTCGAGAAGATGCCGAGCGAGAACGAGATGTTCTACGGCATCATCCAGCGCGGGCTCGACAAGTGGAACGCCGCCTTCTTCTGCGGCTCCGCGGCCGTTCTGAGCCGCAAGGCATTGAACGAAACGAGCGGGTTCAGCGGCATCTCCATCACCGAGGACTGCGAAACGGCACTTGCCCTCCATTCCCTGGGATGGAACAGCATCTATGTGGACAAACCCCTGATCGCGGGGCTGCAGCCGGCGACCTTCTCAAGCTTCATCGGCCAGCGAAGCCGGTGGGCGCAGGGGATGATGCAGATCCTGCGCTTCCGGTTCCCGCTGATGAAGGGCGGCCTGACGCTGCCACAGCGCCTTTGCTATATGTCCTCGACGCTGTTCTGGCTCTTTCCCTTTCCCCGCACGATCTTCCTGATCGCACCGCTGTTCTACCTGTTCTTCGATCTGGAGATCTTCACCGCCTCGGGCGGCGAGTTCATGGGATATACCCTCGCCTACATGCTCGTGAACCTCATGATGCAGAACTACCTCTATGGGTCGTTCCGCTGGCCGTGGATCTCCGAACTCTACGAGTATGTGCAGAGCGTCCACCTGCTGCCGGCAGTGATCTCGGTCATGATCAACCCGCGCAAACCGACCTTCAAGGTGACGGCAAAGGACGAATCCATCCTTGTCAGCCGGCTGTCGGAGGTCAGCAGACCTTTCTTCGTGATATTCGCCGTCCTCTTTGTCGCCTTCATCGCCAGTATCTTCCGTTTCTACCACGAACCGTTCAAGGCGGACGTGACGCTGGTGGTCGGTGGCTGGAACCTCGTCAATCTCATCATCGCCGGCTGCGCCCTCGGCGTCGTGTCGGAGCGTGGGGAGAAATCTGCGTCGCGTCGTGTGAAAATCAGCCGCCGATGCGAGTTCGTCATCAACGAGCGCCGCTTCCCGGCCTCGATTGAGAACGTCTCTGCGAATGGCGCACGCGTCCAGGTCTTCGGCATCGACATGCCGGCAGTACCCGCCGACGATCGCGCCTGGATTCGCTTCAAGCCCTATGGCGGGACATCGGAGGGCGAATTGCCCGTCGCCATCCGCAATGTCGAAGGCAGGGGAGAGGTCACATCGATCGGTTGCCGGTTCACCCCTGAACTTCCCCAGCACCACCTGCTGGTCGCGGACCTCATCTCGGCAAACTCCGAGCAATGGACCAAGTTCCAGTCGGCGCGCCGGTACAATCCCGGGCTGCTCAAGGGAACATTCTGGTTCCTCGGCCTCGCATTGTACCAGACGAGCCGCGGCCTGGTTTATCTCGTCCGCAGCATGCGACGGAGAGGCAACGCGAGCGGCGGAGTTCGCTCATGAAAATCGCCGCAACAAGCCTCGTGATCCTCCTTGCACTCGCCGCCTCGGCTGTCGCCCAGCCCGCACCTTTCGACATGACCGGAGAGCGTCCGGCAACCGAAAAGGTCCAGCCGGCTCAGGAGCAGAAGCAAGAGACCCCGAAACAGCCGGACAGCCTTCCAGCGGACACCGGCAAGGCGGCGGCAAAGGCGGCAGGCGTAGCCGTTGCCGGACTCGGGCGCCGTGAATTCATAATCCCGTTCGAGACGCTGACGCTGGCCGGGGAAAACAACAGTCGCGAGTGGTCGATTTACCTGACGCCGGCGCAGGCGCAGAGTGCCTTGAGCCTCAGTTTCGGCTATCGCAACGCCATCGTGATCGCCCCGGAAACCTCACGGCTCGGTGTTCTGGTAAATGACGTCCTCCTGGGCGAGGCGCCGGTTCAATCCTCGGACAAGGTTTCCCAGCGCAGCTACGACATACCGAAGGGTCTGCTGCGGCCGGGCTCGAACAAGATCACGTTCCGCGCCGAGCATCGGCATCGCACCGACTGCAGCATCCAGTCGACCTATGATCTCTGGTCGGAGATCATCCCCGCCCAGAGCTACATTTCCTTCGATCCGAACTCGCCCCCTTCCCTGTCGAGTATCGACGACGTGCGCGCCATCGGAGTCAACGAACGCGGCCAGACACAGTTCAATGTCGTCGTGCCAAAACTGGAGCAACCCTCCACGGCGGCGCCGCTGCTGCGCCTGACCCAGGGGCTCGCGATGCTGGCGAGCATGCCGAACCAGTCCTTCTCGTTCTCCACGGACTTGCCGATAGCGACTCCCGGCCAGATGAATGTTGCGGTCGGCACCGCGGAGGAACTTCGACCTATCCTGGAACGATTGCCGGACGGTGCGCAGGCCGGCGGCGTTGCCGGTTTTGTGCCGGCCCCGAACTCATCCGGCTCGATATTCGTCGTCACCGGTCCGACGTGGCAAGCGGTGGAATCCGCCATCGAAGGCATCGTTTCGCCGATGGACCGGCCACTTGACGTTCCTCGGGACACGCTGACGACTCAAAGATGGACCGGGCGCGCAACGCCGCTGGTAACCGGCAAAACGCGCCTTTCCTTTTCGAGCCTTGGCCTTACAACGACCCAATTCACCGGGCGGCGGTTCCGCGACGGCTTCAATATCGGGATTCCCGCGGACTTCTATGCAGATGCATACGGGGAAGCGACCATATTCCTCGATGCTGCCTACTCGGGCGAGGTTATGCCGGGTAGCCATATCGACATCTACGTCAACGGCAACATCGCCTCGACGGTTCCGATTACCGCCGAGGGTGGAAGCATCCTGCGCGATCTGCCGATCAGCGTGACGATGCGCCACTTCAGGCCCGGCTTGAACCGCATCGAAATCGAAGCTGTCCTTATGACGCAGGGCGACCAGATCTGCGCGCCCGGCGCGGCATCGAGCGCAGAACCGAGATTTGCGCTCTTCGACACGTCGGAGTTTTTCATTCCCGACTTTGCGCGTATCGCCCAGCTTCCGAATCTTGCGGCTTCGGCAGGCACGGGCTTCCCCTACGGCCGGGCCGAGGAACCGATCTCCCTCTTCATGGATCGGGTCGACAATCAGACCCTTTCCGCAACAGCAACTCTGCTCGGAAAACTGGCCATCGCGGCCGGGCGGCCGATCAACGTGGTGCCCAAGGCGTCCGCTCTGTCCATGGGCGATGGCAATGCGATCTTCGTCGGCCCTATATCCCAGATGCCGTCGGTTGCCCTCGCGCAGACCCACATTTCCGAGGAAAGCCGAACGGTCTGGGGCACGCTGCCAGTGGACGGGTCTGAAAACCGCAGCACCAGCGTCGTCGTCGACGAATGGCGCAGCAAGGTGAAGGGCAATACCTGGAGCGCACCCTTTGTCATGGCCGAGGAGTGGTTGAAGGATACGTTCGACATCACCCTCAATTCCGTCCGCTTCGCTCCCGCCGAGGAACCCCTTGTGACGCCTCCCGAAACCGCGAGCCTCGTCCTGGCGCAGGGATCCAGCCCCTCCGGAGATGGAACCTGGCTGATGCTCACGGCCCCCACGGTGCTCGACCTGCAGAAAGCAACGGCAGAGGTTGCTGAGCAGCGAAACTGGGAGCAGCTCTCCGGATATTCCGCGCGCTACAACAAGAACGATAAATCGGTCGTCAGCAGTCCAATGACGCGTTTCGCGTTCGTGCCGACGCAGCAGTTCTCGTTCTCCAATCTCAGGCTGATCGTCGCGAACTGGGTGTCGACGAACATCCTCTCCTATGCAGCGGCGCTTGCCGCACTCTCGGTCTTGCTGGGACTGGCAACCTCTTGGCTTCTCGGCAGCTTCGGGAGGAAGAGTTAGGGCGGTCCGTTGTTAGTGAATTGTTAACCATGATCTGGCTACCTCCTTAGGGAGAACATGCGTTGTACGGTAGACATCGAGTTGAAACTCTCGTTGACGCGACGACCGGCAGACATCAGGTGTCTGTCCGGGTACTCGTCGGACTGCCTCGAGGGCGACTGTACAGCGGGAGAATGGTGACAACGGAACACGTACCCATGACGGAGGTGCGGTATCTGTCGACTATGGGGCTTGCATGGCCATGAAAGCTGTCGTTTTGGCCCTTGCATGCGCTACCGCGGCGACAACCGCGATCGTCGGCATCTTGCGGCCGGACGTGAGGCTCAGCGACGAGTTCATTGATCGTGTGGTCAAGACTTCGTCCATCATGAGCAAAGCAGACCGAGCGTCTCCCAAGTCGGACCGCTTCCAGGAACTCCCGGAAATGCCGGTCGAACTCGCGCAGGCTGAAACCTCTCCGGCTTCGGGTGCAACGGACGCGACACCTGTCGTGGACGAAAGCGCGTTGCGCTATTTCGCCAGCAAGGGAGACCGCGCAAGGCTCGAGGCAGAGATTGCACGCCTTCGGGCGCTCTACCCGAACTGGATACCGCCGAAAGATCCGCTCGCTGTGCCCCAGAACGAGGACAAGCAGCTCGAGCGCATGTGGCAGCTCTATTCCGAGGCCCGCTACGCCGACGTCCGCAAGGCGATAGCCGACCGCCGCATCGCCGAGCCGAACTGGGTCGTGCCGGCCGATCTTCTCGAGCGGCTCACGATAGCCGAGCGGCGCAGCCGGCTTATCGCCGCGTCCGACAGCAAGAACTTCGCGGAAGTGGTGACGATCGGGGCGGACACGCCGAGTCTCCTGACCTGCTCCGACGTTGACGTGCTCTGGCGCGTGGCTGAAGCCTTCGCGTCCACCGATCGCCATACAAGGGCCCTCGACGCCTATACCTACATCCTCAAGAACTGCGAGGATCAGGCCGAGCGCATTGCAACGATTCAGAAGGCCGCGGCTCTCCTGCCGTATCAGCCTATGCAGGACCTGCTCGGCTACGAGCGGACGCTCGCTGACGGGTCGCTCGAGTTCGAGCCCGTTCGCGACGGCCTCTCACGACGCTTCGTTTCCGAAGGCGATGAAGACACGGCGCTGACGGTCGCCGTTCCCTATCTCCAGCGCGTCGAAAGGCTCGTTGAAAGGGAGGGCCTTGCCGCGGATGCGCTCCTGCTCGGATGGTACTATCTGCGTCGGGATACGACCAACGTTGCGGAACGTTGGTTCCGCAAGGCCTACGAAATCGAGGATTCCGCCCCCGCGGCCCAGGGCCTGGCGCTCGCGCTGATCGAGCTCAAGAACCCCCAGGAGGCCGAGAACGTGCTCTACCGCTGGCGTGACAGTTCCGCCGATGCGAAAGCTACGTACCTCGCGGCTACGGCGAACCTGTTGGCGCTTGATCCGCCGCCCGAACTCTCGACGGAGGTTCTCGGCCGCGTCGCCGCGGTCACCTTGAAGGAGCGCGATCCGGTAACCGCGCAGGAGTTCGGCTGGTACGCGCTGGCGTTCGGTCAACCGACGACGGCCGCGCAGTGGTTCACGACGGCATTGGGATGGAAGCCAGACGACGAACCTTCGGCCTACGGGCTGGCGGTGTCGCGTCTGCGCCTGAGGGACACCGCAGGTGTCCGGGAGATCCAGGCCGAATGGCGCGGTCGCTCGGAACGGATCGCTCGTGTGGGGGAGCCGGAGAAAACACCGGCTCGCGTCGAAGAAATCCGTGAACCAAGGCAGGCGATCGTCGAAACCCAGATCGAGAGGCAACCCGCGCGTAGCGAAAGCCGCATCGTTGTCGTCGAAGGGGCGCCGGCGCGCGGACCCCGCGTGCGGTCTGCCGCCCCGAGCAATGTCGGGTGCAGGACGACGGTCGATCCGACGACCCTCGCGCCTCAAGTCGCGCTCGACCGCGGCTGGTGCCTGATGCGGCTCAACCGCCCCCTGGAGGCCGCTGCCGCGTTCGGCGTTGCACTGCGAGGCACATCCGGGAGGACAAGGGAGGACGCAGCTTACGGGCAAAGCCTCGCCTATCTGCGGGCCGGCCTCATCAACCAGGCTGCGGTTTCCGCGGCCAAGTCCCCGCTAAGCCCGCCGCGCCAGAAGGAGCTGCAGTCCACGATCCTTTCCGATCGCGCCGTCGCTGCATTCGACGCCGGCCGCTATCGCGAAACGCTTCTCTTCCTGGACCAGCGCGCGCAACTGCGCACCGAGACCGTCGGCCTGATGGTCCTTCGCGGCTATTCCTACAAGAACCTCAATCGCCGCTCAGACGCGCTTCGGGTCTTCGAGGCACTCGCCAGCGTCGGCAACCGGGACGGCATACGGGCGCTAGGCGACATGCGCGAGGAAGAGAGCATCCGCAAGTAAAAGCGGATCGCCCCGTGCCTGTTCAGCGAATGATGAAGGCGGTGCCGTAAAGCCCCAATGCGAAGACCGTGTGCGCAACCAGATTGAGGAAGCGCACCGTGTTGGCGTTTGGAAGCTTGGACGCCGCCCAGCCGAGACCAAGGCCCGGCTGCAGCAGGAACCACCCCGCCCCTACCGTCACGATCCCCATGATCCAGGCCGGAATGAAGGTCGGCGCGGCAAACCAGGACATTCCGACGAGGAATGCGAAGACAACGCCGTACAGGACGCCGACGGCATAATGGCTCAACCAGCCCAGTGCCAACTCGTGGGCATATGGCTCGGCTTCCGCGATGCTGGAATGGAACACCTTGCCCCGGCCGAGATGCCAGAACCAGCGCCCGACCGGCGCCCAGTTCGGCGCTGACTGGCCGAAGAGGCGCCACAGGACGATTGCCCAAATATCCATGAGAATGGTGGCACCGATACCGACGGCCACGCCGCGCCAAAATAGATCAAACACGCTCGTTCCAAATCCAAGACTCAATGCAACTGGATACAATCATCGCCGAGCCCTGATTGCAACGACCTGTCCGGCACAAAGGGAGCGTATGGGCAGTTTGGCCAATGGCAACGCCCGTATCGCATTGCGTTACAAAGCCAGATTCGGACGAAACTCTCGTATTTCCAAGAAATTCTCCGACTATTTCCAAATGTTATAAGTATTCCTTAGCCGGTTGCAGATGAGCATGCTTCCCTCGACACTTCATCGAGCAGAAACGGCGCGTCTGGACGGCTGCTTGCGAAGTGCATCGTGCACGCGAAGAACGGATCGACGCCATGATCATGCATGTCATAACGAACTTTACGGCGAGCGCCGGCGCTGAGACGATGCTGGCACGTCTGCTGAGGACGTCCGAGGACGAGCGGATCATCGTCGTGTCCCTCATCGGAGTATCGGATCGCAATCGCAATCTCGCGAACAATCCCCGCGTCACCTATGTGGCACTCGGAAGCAATTCGGTCACGGGCCTTTCCTCGGCCATCCCTCGCCTGGCGGCGTTGATAAGGCGGGAACGTCCCAAGGCGATCCTTTGCTGGATGTATCACGCCATGGTCGCCGGAACTCTCGGGGCTGTTGTTTCGCGCCAGGACATGCCTGTGTTCTGGAACGTTCGGCAATCGCTCGACGATCCGGCCTCGCTTTCGCGCAGCTCTCGCATGGCAATCGCCTTCGCGAAAAAGCTTTCGGGCCGCGCTGCCGGCATCATCTACAACTCGTCTCGCGCGCGGGAACTGCACCAGGCTTATGGCTTCAGCGATCGGAACTCCGTGGTCATTCCAAACGGATTCGATCTCCCGCAGGTAAACCCGCCGGAACCCAAGGCCGCCCGCCGATTTGGCATCGCAGCGCGGTTCCACCCGCAGAAGGACCACGAGACCTTTTTCAGGGCCGCAGCCCTCGTCGCGCAGACACATCCGGAAGCAACTTTTGCCGCCGGAGGGCACGGGCTGTCGAGAAACAATCCGGCGGTATCCGAGCTGATCACCAAGGCAGGCCTATCGCCCGAATCCATCGATCTGATGGGCGAGGTCGCAGACATGCCCGGTTTCTACCAGGGCATCGACGTTCTTGTCCTGTCTTCGCGCACCGAAGGGTTTCCCAACGTGATCGCCGAGGCGATGAGCTTCTGCAAGCCGGTTGTTACGACCGACGTGGGAGATGCGGCCGCCGTCATTGGCGATACCGGGATTGCCGTGCCGCCCCGCGACCCCGCGGCGCTCGCCCTCGCCATGTGCCGGATTCTGGAGCTATCGCCCGAGGCCTATGCGCGCCTCGCGATGAGCGCCCGACAGAGGATCGAAAGTCACTACGCCCTGCCAGCAATCGCTCAAAGCTACACAGATTTTGTGGATGGATACTGAATACTACACAAGTATATAAAATCTGCGCTCAGCAACTCGATGATTCGCCTGGAATATGGCAAGTCAAGCTCGAATCACCATCGAACAATGGTGGATTACATCACCTAGAAAGCACGTGATAATTGAAATTATCATATAATATTGCATTTTTTCATTCCAAATTTACGCTTTTAAAACAACATTATGCTTCACATGTCACGCTGTCTCGGGTTACGGCGCCACCGTTGTGCCTCATTATACAAATAGCCAACGCCCCGCTTATTCAACGAGATGAGGAAGAGATGATTCTCAACGGTACCAACAGCGCGAATACCCTTACGGGCACGAGCTCGGCGGACACGATCAACGGCTATGACGGCAACGACACCATTTACGGGAACGCCGGAAACGACTCCATCTGGGGCGGCAATGGCAACGACCGGATGTTCGGCGGTGATGGCGACGACCTGTTCAAGTCCGGCCCCGGAGACGACTACGCAGAGGGCGGCAATGGTAACGACACGTTCGACGGTTCCACAGGTGTAGACACCTTCCGTGGTGGTCTCGGCAACGACATCTTCGAAGGCGGCGACGGCAACGACATCATCTACGGTGAAGACGGCCACGACCACATTCTCGGCGATGGCGGCAACGACACGATCTATGGCGGAGCCGGCGAGGAATACATCGACGGCGGCTATGGTGACGACACCATCTATGCCGGCGACGGAAACGACGGCTTCACCAACCGCGTAAACCCGGCGACGGGCAAGGTGACCACCCAGGCCGTCAGTGCCGGGCCGGGCAACGACACGATCTATGGCGAGGGCGGCAACGACGTTCTCAAGGGCCAGTCGGGCAACGACCGCGTCTATGGCGGCACGGGTGACGACAAGGTCGACGGCGGCGACGGCAACAACTATCTCGATGGCGGCGATGGCAACGACACGCTCGATTCCGAGACCGGCAACGACGAAGCACACGGCGGCAACGGCAATGATACGCTGGAAGTCGGCGGCGGCAACGACCTCGTCTACGGCGACGCCGGCGACGACGCCATGGAAGGCGAAGCCGGTGTGGACATCATGTATGGCGGCATCGGCAACGACCGCATCTACGGTGGTGAAGGCAACGACACGCTGCGTGGCGATGACGGTGCGGACACCATCTTCGGCGACGAAGGCTCCGACATCCTCTATGGCGGCACGGGTGCCGACCGCTTCGTTTTCAAGGGCGCCGGTTCGCTGAGCGGCCAGGACTCCATCCGCGACTTCCAGGATGGCGTCGACCGCATCGTTCTCGACAACATCGGCGTCTCGAAGTACGCCGCCGGTGGCGCGGGCACGATCTACGCCTACAATGACGCGAGCGGCGACGTGATGCTGAAGGGTTACAGCTCTTCCGGCACGGCGTTCTCGATCCACGTCGACGACCCGAACAACAACCTGTCCGCGTCCAACTTCTCGGCCTCGGACTTCATCTTCTCGTAACAGAAGATCGCAGCTACGCGGCCCCGGCAGGAAAATGTTTCCCGACGGGGCCCTGCGCTGAACCCGACAAACAAGGCACCGCGCGCCTGAAGGTGCGCGGTGCAGCTACTGCGACGGCCACGTCTCGAGCGTTTCCACGAAGTGCTTCATCCAGCGATTGGTCTGATACCCATCCACGGCGCGGTGGTCGATGGTCAGGGAGACATAGGCCATCGGTCGGATCTGGATCGTATCTACACCATCGATCTCGCGCACGACCACGCGCTTTTCGAGCTTGCCGATGCCGAGGATCGCCGTCTGGGGCTGGTTGATGACGATCGGAGTGGCGAGCAGCGATCCCGATACGCCGTGGTTGGAGATCGTGAATGTTCCACCGCGAACATCGGAACCGGAAAGGGCGTTGTTTCGCGCCCTGTTCGTCAGGTCCTGGACCTTCGCCGCTATGGCCGACAGCGACAGCGTCTGCGCTTCCGCAATCACCGGCACGATCAGTCCCTTGTCGCCGAGCGCGATCCCGACGCCGATATTGACGGCCTCGAAGATCTCGAGACAGTCGTCATGCCACCGGCCGTTGATCTCCGGAACCTCACGCATGGCGGCGACGGACGCAGCAACGATGTAAGCGGTGTAGGAAAGGCTGATTCCCTGCCGTGCGAGCTGCTCCTTGTTGCACTCCCGATGTCGGATGATCGCGCTGAAATCTGCCTCGAAAACGGCAGTGACATGGGGAGCCGTCGCAACGGATCTGGCCATGTGGTCGGCGATCGCAAGCCGCATGGTACTGTGCGGAACCCGGCGAGACGCCGATCCTGCCGACGGCACTGCCTTCGGAGAAATTTCGTTAGACTCGAGCGCTTCTGCTAACGATTGCGGAGGCTCCTCTTGCCGGGCTCCACCGGACCCAGCAATGGCCGCATCCATGTCCATGCGGGTAACCCGTCCGTCCTTGCCCGAACCTTTGACCTGAGCCGGGTCGATACCATGCAGACGGGCCGCCTCGCGCACCGCGGGCGAATGGCGAGCTGCCGCTGGCGGGAGATCCTGTCCTCCCTCCTGCACCGCTTGCACGGTGTCGTCACCTACCTGAATCTCGCGCTTGGAAGAGACGCGGATGCGTGCGAGAAGCGCGCCCGGCAGGGCTTCGCTCCCGCTCTCGAGCAGGATGGCCTCAAGCGTTCCGGTAGCGGGCGACGGGATTTCCTGTGTCACCTTGTCGGTCTCGATTTCGACGAGAGCGTCGTCGACCGCAACGGGATCGCCCGGGTTCTTCAACCAGTCGCGCACGACCGCCTTCGTCCCCTCCTGCTCGTCGGGGACCTTCACTTCGATCAGATCGTTCATTTCACAAACCCACGGTTCAATAGCTGAGAAGCTCTTCCATTTTGCTGCGTATGCGCTCTGTCGTCGGGACGGCCCACTCAAGCAGCGCCGGGTTGTGGGGGCTTGGAATGTCGGGCATCGTCAGCCGCGAGATCGGGGCATCGAGGTCGATAAAGGCCTCCTCCGCGAGCACGGCAGCGATCTCGGCGCCGAAACCTGCCGTTCCGAGGTCCTCGTGCACGATCATGCAGCGGCGCGTCCGCCGCACCGATGAGAGAACCGACTCCCTGTCCCATGGCGCAAGCGTTCGAAGATCGATGACATCAGCGGAAGTCCCCTCGGCCGCTTCCTCGCACCGATGCACCATGGCGCCCCAGGTAACGATGGTGATCGCATCGCCTCGGCGAGTGAAACGAGCCTTGCCGTAGGGAAGCGCAAAGCCATCACCGGGATAGGCCCGGCGTGCCCAGGGGTGATCGAGCATTGCGCGGTGTTCGAAGAAAATGACCGGATCGTTCCCCCGCAACGCCGTGCGCAGCAGCCCGACAGCATCTTCGGCATTCGATGGAACCGCGACCTTCCAGCCCGGCTGGTGAACGAAGGCGACCTCGTTTGTCTGGCTATGCCATGGATCGCCACACTTGAAGAAGCCACCCGGCATGCGCAGCACGATCGGAGCGGCGAACCGGTTGTTTGTACGCCAGCGGATTGTTCCGCAATCATTGATCTGCTCGCTCGCCGGTTCCGCATACTTGCGGAACTGGATCTCCGGCACCGGCACCAGGCCCGCGAGCGCCATTCCCACCGCCCGGCCGACTATGCCTTCCTCGGAAAGCGACGTGTCGAACACGCGTTCAGGACCAAACCTCTCCTGCAAGCCGAGCGTGACCGCATGGACACCACCCTTGGGTCCGACATCCTCGCCGAACACGACCACACGTTTGTTGATCGACAGCTCGTGGTCGAGGGTGCGGCGGATTGCGGTCACCATGTTTATGCGACCACCTTCCGGTGCCGCCTCATCCGTCACCTCGGGCGCCTTATAGCCGGCCTGATGCTGGCCGCCCATTGTCTGCATATCGCCATCGAAGAAGACGTGGCGCGTGACCGTTCGTGGATCGGCGACGGGACGTGCCTCCGCCTCGGCCCGCGCCTGTTCCGCGGCGGTGACTGCGGTCCGTGCGGTCGCGTTCCATTCCTCCGCCGTCATCAGTGCCGGCACGAGATGATCGCGCAACTTCGCCAACGGGTCGCGCTCCCATTCGTCCCTTACCAGTGCTTCGTTCTTGTAGGCCTGCGTGTCCTGAAAACTGTGCCCTTCCAGCCGGGGCACGGTTAGCCTCAGCAAGAGTGGCGCTCTGGCGTCGCGGACCCGTTCCACGGCCTCTGCCGTCAATCGCGCGGCAGCGGCCGGGTCGCAGCCGTCCCCCTCCATAACGGTCAGGTCTTTCCAGCCGGAGAGGTTCGACGCGATGTTGCCACCGGGCGTCTGTGTCGTGGAGGGTACCGAAATGGCAAAGCCATTGTCTTCTATGTAAAAGAGCATCGGCAGTTTCTGCGTCGTGGCAATCGTCAGCGCTGACCAGAAGCCGTTCGACGCAACCGAGCCGTCTCCGCCGAGCACGACCGCGATCGCCCGTTCATACTCCTTGCGACCGAGCGTCCTGCGAAAGTATTCGATCGCCTGTGCCCAGCCGGCAGTCGGGGTGTACTGCGTGCCGACGCCGCCGCACATGGGAAGCGCGGATGGACCGTCGAGGTTCGGGAAGTTGAAGACCGCACCAATGTCGCGGCCGTCGGAATAGCCACCCGATCGCGCCATCGAGGAACCAAGCGCATCAGCCGGATCGATCCCAAGGGCCAGCAGCAGGGGTCGGGATCGATAGTAGCCGCAGACGGCATCGTGACGTTCCGTCAGCCGGCAGCCTAGCATGACCTGGGCCATATCGTGGCCACGGGCGGAGAACTGGTAGAGCACCTTCTTCTCCGGAACGAGCCGTGTCTCCTCCAGCTCGTCGAGGGCGCGCGAAAGCTGCACGAGGTAGGCGATGCGCTTCCAGTCGACGTCAGCCTCCGGAACGTGCAGCCCCTTCGCCATGGACAGATGGGCCATTTCAGCCTCCTCACAATATCTTCCCTGCGGAGATAATACTCGCCGGCATGCGCGAATTCTTTTCAAAGCGACCATCATTTCGGGTATTCATGAAACGAATAGTTCATTTTGGCGGGGAATGTGATGAAAGTGCCAGACTTCGATATCGTCGACCGGCAGATTCTGCGCGTGCTGCAGCAGGAGGGCGACATAAGTCAGGCCGCCCTTGCGGAGAAGGTAGGCGCCTCGCCAGCATCCTGCTGGCGCCGCATCAAGGCCCTGGAAGCGGATGGTGTCCTGGGAAGGACGGTCAGGCTCGTCGACAACGAGGCGGTCGGGCGTGGACTGAACGTGTTCTGTCAGGTCAGGATGAAATCCCATGACCCGGCGGCGCGGCGCGACTTCGAACGCTTCGTTGAAAGCCACGAGGAGGTGCTCGAGTGCTATTCCATGTCCGGGGACTGGGACTATCTTCTGCGCGTGGTAGCCGCCGATATCCGCGACTACGAAAGACTGCTGATGCAGGGCATCCTGACGCACGAGGCCGTCGCCACCTCATCGTCCCACTTCGCGCTGAAGAGCGTGAAGTTCACGACGGCCGTGCCTGTCTAGTGGTTGCGGGACAAGCGCGTGAGGGGCGGCGGATAAAACCGCCACCCTGGGCCCTTGCTCCCGGACATTTTCCCTACGCTGCGATCCGGCGATCGGACGTATCGAACACATGAATGTTCTGAGGATCCACGGATAGACCGATCACCTCGCCGCCGCGCACCATATTGCGGTTCGCTTCCACAATGGTGAGTTCCGGCGTCGTCGCAGCCGTGACGAAGGTCGAGGATCCCGTGGATTCGACGAACGCCACCGGTACGTCGAAGCCTCCCTGCCCCGCCGTCGTGATCGCCAGATGTTCCGGGCGCACACCGGCAGTCACCTGCGTCCCCGGCCTCAAGTTTCTCGAAAGCGACAGGCGCTGCTTCACCGCGCCGAAGTCGAGATGAAGGCTGGCCCCATCTTCTGCGACGAGCGCCGGGATAAAATTCATGGCCGGAGACCCGATGAACCCGGCGACGAATTTGTTGGCCGGCTTGTCGTAGAGGTCGAGCGGACGTCCCTGCTGCTCGATGACACCGTCACGCATGACAACGACATGATCCGCCATGGTCATGGCCTCGATCTGGTCATGGGTGACGTAGACGGATGTCGCGTGCAGGCGATCATGAAGCGCCCGGATCTCCTTGCGCATGTGGACCCGCAGCGCCGCATCGAGGTTGGACAGCGGCTCGTCGAAAAGGAACGCCTTGGGGTGCCGTATGATCGCGCGGCTCATGGCGACGCGCTGGCGCTGGCCACCCGAAAGTTCGCGCGGGTAACGGCCAAGGAGATGCGAAAGACCGGTCGTGGCCGCGACTTCCTCTGCCGCCTTCCTCGCCTCGGCCTTTTTGACCCCGCGGATGCGCAGGCTGTATGTCAGGTTCTCCTCCACGGTCATATGCGGATAGAGCGCATAGGACTGAAACACCATGGCAACGTCGCGCTTGCGCGGGGGAACGTTGTTCATCAGTTCGCCGGCGATCTTCAGTTCACCGCCCGATATGGATTCGAGACCTGCGAGAGATCTCAGAAGTGTCGATTTACCGCAACCTGATGGGCCGACGAGCGCAACGAAGGTCCCCTTTGCGATCGAGAGATTGATGTCCTTCAGCGCATGGTACGCACCGTAGTACTTGTTCACGCCCGTGAGTTCGATCTGGTTGGTCATTTGAGGGCTCCCGAAGTGAGGCCGGATACGATGCGGCGTTGCAAGAGAACGAAGATGGCGAGGATCGGCGTCACGTAGATCGTCGCGTAGGCCATGATTTTGTTCCATTCGTTGGTGTTCGGACCCATGAACGAATTGAGCCCGACGCTCGCCGGCTGGAGGTCGATCGCCTGGATGATCGACTTGGAATAGACGAACTCTCCGAAGGCCTGCATGAAGATCAGGATGGCGCTGACCAGGATGCCGTTGCGTGCGAGCGGCAGCACGATGTTGAAGAACGCACCGACGCGGGAATTGCCGTCGACGAGAGCCGCCTCCTCGAGCTCCATCGGCACGCTCATGAAGGTCGCGCGAACCAGAACGACGAAGAAGGGCATGCTCTTGGCGGCGATGGCGATAATGACGGCAAGTCGCGGATAGTCGAGCAACCCGATCTGCGAGAAGCCAACGAAGATCGGCGTGATCATCAGCGAGGCCGGCAGGACCTGAAGCATGAGGATCAGGAACAGGCCGATATCGACCCAGACATTGCGATAGCGGGCAAGGACGTAGGCACAGCCGACGCCGAGTACCGAGATTACCGTGACGGCACCGAGAGCAATGACCAGCGAGTTCCAGAGATAGCGGCCCATGCCGCGGCTTTCCCACACGACCGAATAGATCCCCCATTGAGGATCGCTCGGCCAGAAGCTCGGCGGTGTCGCAAACATCGCGGAGCCGGTCTTCAGGGCGGTGATGTACATCCAGTAGAGAGGAAAGAGGTAGACCGCCGCCATCGCGATCGCGATCGCGAGCATCACCTTGTTGCGCAGATTGTCGCTCATCCCCGTACCTCGTGGCGTGTGGACCGGACATAGACGACCGAAGCGAACATCACGAAGACGATCATGATGACCGAAATGGTGGCGCCCTGGGCAAAGTCATACTGCCGGAAGGAAAGATCCCAGGCCCAGTATTGAGTAACGTTCGATGCGTTGTTCGGCCCGCCGGACGTTATCGCGGCGAAGAGGTCGAACTGTTGCAGGGTGAAAATGAGCCCGAGCGCGATGATCGCCCCGATGCTCGATCGCATCATCGGAAGGGTGATGGTCCAGAACCGCTGGAGGACGTTGGCACCATCGAGCTCCGCTGCCTCGTAGAGGTCCTTCGGGATTCCGGAGAGGCCGACCGACAGAAGGATCATGTTGAACGAGGTTCCGAGCCAGATATTGGCGATGACGACGGCCCAGAGCGAGAATTGCGGGTCGGACCGCCAGAAGATGTTGCCATCAATGATGCCCATCTCCCGCAGCACGAAGTTGAGCACGCCGAAATCGCCGGAAAGGATCCAGTTCCAGATCGCGCCGACGACCAGCCCCGGCATGACCCAGGAGACGAGGAACAGGCCACGCAGCCATGCCGCACCGGGAAAATTCACCCAGAAGAAGAGGGCAAGCCCAAAGCCGATCAGGAATTGCCCCGCGATCGAGGCGGTCACGAATATCGCCGTGTTCGCAAGAATGGGCAGGGTCTGAGGCTGGGCGAACAGCGTCACGTAGTTCTTGAACCCGACGAAAGGACGCGCGAACGTTCCAAGGCTGAACATATCGACCTCCTGGAAGCTCATCACCACATTGTAGATGAGCGGCAGGCCGGACAGCAGGAACAGAAAGCCAAGCGCAAAAGCCACGAGTGAAATGTCGAAGCCCTTGCCGTCCACCAGGCTGGAAAGGATCCTTTTCATGGGTCCTCCGATGCTCCGGTCGGGACCGTCTCGCGTCTTGACACAAGGCGGCTCCACCGGGAGGAAACGATGGGATGGCCGGCAAAGTGCGGCCATCCGGTGATCGCTGTTTCGGGTGTTAGCCGAGAACCGCCTGGATCTTTGCGGCCGCCTCATCCAGCGCATCCTTCGCGCTCATCTGGCCCGTGAGCGCTGCCTGGATAGCATCCTGGATCGCCTTCGAGATCTTCGGCCAGGCCGGATGCGGGCCACGGGGCTTGGCGTATTGCAACTGCTCGACGAAGACCTTGAGGGCCTCGTCCTTGAGCGGCTGGCCGGTCGGCGGAATGGCGATGTCGGAACGCGCTGGGAGCTGGCCGAAGTCCTTGAACATGCGGTCGTCCTGGGACACGAAGTACTCGAGGACCTTGAATGCTTCCTGGGGGTGCTGCGTGTTGGCGAAGATCGCCCAATTGAAATCGCCCATCGCCGAAGAACGTTCTGCCCCAACTTCGGGGACCGGAAGCAGCGCAACACCCCAGTCGAACTTTGCCTCCTCCAGCATCCGGTCCAGTTCCCACGGTCCGGAGATCGCCATCGCGGCATTGCCCGAATTGAAGGTACCGGTCGAATCCCACTGGCTACGCGTGAGTGTGTCCGGCGAGGCGAGTTTCTGGTCGATGATCTGCTTCCAGATCTCAAGCGCCTTGACCGCTCCTTCGGAGTTGATGTGGTCGTAGCTCGCACCCGCCATCTGCGCCCATGGCAGGAACTGGAAGGTGCCCTCTTCGTTGGCCTTGGCGGAGAAGGTAATGCCGTAGACGTTAGCGGCCGGGTCGGTCAGCTTCTGGGCAGCCTCCACGAGTTCGCCCCAGGTCTGCGGCGGCTTGTTGGGATCGAGACCCTTCGCCTTGAACATGTCCTTGTTGTAGTAGAGCGCGATCGTGTTCGTCGCCTTCGGGATGCCGTAGTACTTGCCATCCCACATCACGGACTTCAGCGGTCCCGGGAAGTAGTTCTCCGGCTTGACGACGGTCGAGGTCGAGATCATCTCGGAAAGATCGAGGAATGCGCCGCGTGACGAGAAGAGCGCGTGCTCCGGGTTGTCGACGGCGATGATGTCGGGTGCCTGGCCGGTGGAGTAGGCGCGCATCGCCTCACTCACGACATCGTCGAACTGAATCTGGCGGAACTCCACCTGGATGCCGTTGCCGAGCTTGTTGAAGTCATTGATCAGGTTGGGCGCGGGCTGGATGTCCCTGTCCAGTGCCCAGACCGTTATTTTCACGTCCTCGGCCTTTGCCGAAAGGCCGAGGAACGATACGCCTGCGAGCGCCAGCGCGCCTATGACTGCATACTTGCGGATACCCATGGTTTCCTCCTCTTGGTTACCCTGACGGCCGGCATCCTCCATGCCGGCCGGATTCTTCCGGTCAGACCGGATCGACGACGAAATCGCCGCCGCGCGCCATCTTGAGATGGTTGAGCGCATAAACCTGGCCTGTCATTTCGAGAGCGTCGCAATACACCGGATCGTGCCAGCCCTCGATGTCGATGGAACCCGACCAGCCGGCGAGCCGAAGCTCGGAGATTATGTCCGTCCAGTTGCTGTCGCCGAAGCCCGGCGTGCGCATGAAGACGAACTTCTCCTTGCCGAATATGCCGTGCTCCTTGATCACGTCCCAACGGATGGTCGCGTCCTTGCCGTGAACGTGGAAGATCTTCGAAGCCCACTTTCGGATCTGCGGCAGCGGGTCGATCAGGTAGACCATCTGATGGCACGGCTCCCATTCGAGCCCGATGTTGTCGTCGGGCGTCTCGTTGAAGATGAGCTCCCATGCATCGGGATTGTGGGCGATGTTCCAGTCGCCCGTGGCCCAGTTGCCGTCCATGGCGCAATTCTCGAACGCGATCCGGATACCCTTGTCGGCAGCGCGCTTGGCAAGCTCGCTCCAGACCTTGCGGTAGCGGGGCAGACTGTCCGTCAGCGGCTTGTTGCGGATCCGGCCGGTGAAGCCTGCGACGCAGGTAGCTCCGAAGTGATGCGCGTTGTCGATGCAGTCCTTCCAGCCCTGCAGGGTCTGCAGATCGATCTCGGTGTCTTCCAGAGGATTACCGAACATGCCGATCGTCGAGATGGTGATGTCGCGATTGCCGATCGCCTCGACACAACGCTTTCCGAGCTCGGCGAGATCCTGGCCGTTGGTCGTCTGCCAGAAGAACGGCTCGAAACTTTCGAAGCCCATGTCGGCTATCTCGCCGATCCGCTTTGCCGCGTCGCCCTTTGTGGCGCTGACCATGGTACCGACGCGAATGGCTTTTGCAGGATTGCTCACAATATCTATCCCTGTTCTCACGCTGAAATTTCGATGCGCCTGCCGGTCTTCGCGCTCTCGATTGCGCCGAAGACCATGGCAAGGCTGCGGATGTTGTCGCTGCTCGCGGTCTCTGGGTCCCTGCCCGTCTCGATCGCCTCGATGAAGCTCGCGATCACGCTGGCATGGCCGTGCGTCTCTTCTTCGTTTTGCAGACCGCAAACGTTTACGGGCGCAAAGCCGCGCAGGAGGCCGGGCTCGTCGCCTGCCACCGCTGCCTCGAACAGATCGGCACCGTCCCAGGTCAGCATGCCCTTGCTGCCGACCAGCCTCCACTGGCTTTCCCAGCTCGTGCGCTGTCCTTCAGCACACCACGAACCCCGATAGGTGAAGACAACGTCGTCTGCGAATTCGAAGATCGCATTGGCGGACGCGCCATGCGCATACCAGGAGCCACGCGGGTTGCGCTCGGCGCAATATACGGCAAGCGGCTTCTTGTCTGCGACGAACCGCGCCGCGTCGAAGGTGTGGATCGCCATGTCGAGCAGAAGGACATTGTCCATCTCCTCCCGGAAGCCGCCAAAATGCGGGGCCAGGAAGAAATCGCAATGGATGCCCGTGAGGTCGCCGATCGCACCGCTCTCGACGAAGCGGCGCATGCGGCGCACGCCGGCGATGAAGCGGCGGTTCTGGACGATGGCGTGGACGCGGCCGGTTTCGGCGGCGAGATCGATAAGGGCCGAGCCCTCCGCAAGCGACGTCGCCATCGGCTTCTCGCTCAGCACATGGCACCCTGCGCGCAGCGCCGTCGAGACAACCCCGAAGCGGGCCGTAGGAACCGTTACGTCGAACAGGATGTCGGCCTTCGTCTCGGCGAGCACCTCTGCGAGGTCAGTGCCGATCACCGCCCCGCCAAGCCCGAACTCCCCGGCCAGCGCTTCCGCGGCTGAACGGTTCACGTCGACAAGCCCGACGATGGTGATTTTGTCGGCAAGATCCGGCGTCTGCCCGATCGCACGGAGCCAGCCTTTGGCCATAGCTCCGCACCCGCATAGAACGGCGTCAAATTTCACGATTTCCTCCTCGCGCCGCGCCAAACTCCTCAAGACACGGCGACCGTAAACGTTTACGATACTATGCGGAGCTAAGCTTTTATGTCAAGAGGTGGGAAGAGGGTTCATGCAGAACAGGGAAAGCGACCGGTCACAGATGAGGGGGATTCGCCAGCTTGCGCAGCATCTCGACATCTCCATCGGGACAGTCTCGCGAGCGTTGAATGGCAGGCCGGACGTCAATCCGGAAACACGCAAGCGGGTCCTCGAAGCGGCTGAGAAACTCGGCTATGTCGCCAACCAGTCGGGCCGCAGCCTGCGCCAGGGGACGACGAACGTCATCGGCCTGATGATGGAATCGACAAAGGAAAATGTCGAATACAGCGACAACTTCTTTCTCGGACTGACAGGCGGCCTCCAGAGTGTCTTCTCCCGCCACAATCTCGACCTCGTCATGCTCCCCTGCCCCAACGACGAGGATCCGCTGGAGTATCTGAAGCGGATGGTTGGCCGCCGCATCGTCGACGCCATGATCATCTCCGCGACCCAGCGCATAGACCGGCGAATCGATCTGCTCGTCAGTTCCAAGATCCCTTTCGTTGCGCTCGGGCGAAGCTCATCAGGCGGCAGCCATACGTGGATCGACCTCGATTTCGAGGGGGTCGCCAACTCAGCTGTTGACCGGCTGGTCGAAAGGGGCCACAGGCGGATCGCGATCGCCGCGCCCTCATCCGACATCAATCTTGGCTATGTGTTCGTGGACGCTTACCGGCAGGCCCTGGAAAGGAACGGCATCGCCTACGATCCCTCCCTGGTCATCCGGGTCAAATCAAGCGAGCAGGGTGGCTATCTTGCCGCCCACAAGATGCTTCTCCTCGAAGACAGGCCGACCGCGATCATCCTCATCTACGAGCTGATGGCGATCGGTCTATACCGTCGGCTTGCCGAATCGGGCGTGGTTCCCGGCCGAGACGTCGCCGTGATAGGTTTCCGCGAGGAACCCCGCGCGAAATTCCTGTCCCCGGCGCTGACCTGCTTCCGCATGTCCCTGCACGACCTGGGTGTCGAGCTTGGCGAGACACTTCTTGCAACCATGCCGGGATTTAAAGACATCTACCCAGAAGGCGCGCAGAACACGATATGGCCGCTCGAGCTCGCGCCGGGGGAGAGCGACGGCTTCGTTGTAGACCGCGGCGGGTAGCCCTGCACCACGGCTCGCCTTTTCCTTCAACCATGCCCCGGAATTGGGTGCGGGGCACTATTGGCAAAGAGAAGGGGACCGTTTATTGCAGATTGAGCAGTTAAGAGCGGTCCGATGCAGATTCATAAGCGACGTTGTTGTGAAGAAATACGCGGCAGATCGGTTTCTGCTCTCCCATACAAAAGGAAATCCGTGTTCGAACGAGGCATCCGGTTCGTCCTCGCGCCGCTTGCGATCACGGTTCTCAGCCTTTCAGCCGGATGCCAGTCGCCGCTCGACGACACCGCCAATGCCTCCAAATCGGTAGACATCAAGCCGCCTCCGTCGCAGGTGCAGGAAGCCTTCGGCACGAAAGGCGCCGAGATAACACTCATGCTCCCCAAGGGAGCAAGTGGCGTGCGCGAGGGCCGTTACCGCGATTTTCACGATGGTGCGCAGCTCGCCGTCGGAGAGCTGGGCGGCGAACAGGTTTTTGTGAAGATCGTCGATGATACGGGCGCACCGGGTGAGGCAGCCAAGCTTGCCGAAGCCGCCAAGGCACGGGGCTCTGTCGCCCTCGTCGGGCTTTTTCCGGCAGCGGAGCTGGCATCGATCTCGGCCGTGCCGGCCGACAAGCGACCGACCGTCTTCGACCTCGGACGTGGCACCGCCTCCGGCGCAAATGTCTACGGCCTCGCCTCAGACGAGACGGATAGCGCAATTGCGGGTGTAAGATATGCGATCGCGACCGGAAGAAAGAAGGTCGTGATCCTTGCTCCCGCCAGCTTCTCGACAGCGGAAGAGCAGCGCATCACGGCCGCAATCACCAACGACAAGGCAACTGTCACCGGTGTCGTGCGCTACGGCGGAGACGAAGCCGCAATCAAGGCGGCAGTCGCATCGAATGCCGGACCGATCTCCGCGGCCGATGCCGCCCTCGTTCTCGGCGGCACCACCGCGCCAGCCGTCGTCGTCGGAGCGATCAAGGCGACCGGCAAGACACCCGCAACTATGACCTTCGTCGGCACCAGCGGATGGCCGGGCAGCGTCTACAGCGGACCAGCGGCTGACCAGACCGTGATCGCGCTCACCGATCAGGAAAGCCTGAAGCTGATCTCCGGTCGATATCAGAGCCGATTCAAGCGTCCGCTGGCACTCGATGCCGCCTATGCCTATGACGCCGTGGCGACGGTCGCAGGCATCACGCGCCTGAAGGGGCCGGATGGCCTGAAGCCTGACATTCTTGCCAACAAGGCGGGTTTCCGTGGAGTGACAGGTGTTTTCGGCTGGAACAAGGGCGGAACCATCGACCGGAAGCTGAAGATCTATCGCGTGGATCAAGGCAAGCTGGTCCCCGCCGTCAACACGCCCCCGACGCTCTGACGCCGGCTACACCGGGAACGCACTAGCCTTTGACTGAGGCCGCCAGCGACCCAGACTGCGCCGACGTGCGACCGCGCCGCGGCGGCTCTTCATAACAAAATCTGCGTCTTGCAATTTCCGCGATTATTTTCGGCGATTGCATAGAATTTTAGCGATTCCCGGAACTGGATGTTCAAGCGCCGTGTGTAGCTTCCCGATAAACAGGGAACTACAACAATGACAATAAGAAGAAATTCGAAGATCCTTGGTGCGGCTGGTGCGCTCCTACTGATATCCCAAAGTATATCCTATGCGACCCCCGCCGAAAGACAGGCGAAGGACCCTGTTAATGCTAACATTCAGTTGACGGATAGCGCGAGCATCGGAACGAGCCCCGTCCCAGTCGGGCTGCTTACAGCTTCGTGGATCCGCGCAGCGCTGAGCATCAGCCGCTTGCAGCCTGCCGACGTCTATACCTCGGCGCGGTCCATTGCTGCGCGCGTCGAGACCGCAATCGCCAGCGTGGAGCCCGCCGGCTGGGCGCCTTCCGCCACCGGAAGGGAGAGCCGCAAGGAGAGTATCGCAAGGCCAGCGGTGAAGCCCGCGAAGCAAACCGCCGTCTTCGGCTCCGTTGCGATCCCATTCAAGCGGCTGGCTGCGGTAAAGCGGCTCGCCCCATCCCTCGACCAGATTGCCGAAGGCGGCATACTCGATTGCCGCACGGGCTGCTCGGCCGCAGTTGAGTCCGTCCGTGCAGCACGCACGTCGACCGAAGGCAAGGTGTCGGTGGAAAGGCTGCAAGGCATAAACGCCGCCGTCAATCATGCAATCCGCTATAGCCGCGACATCGAGAACTACCGCACTGCGGATCGCTGGGCGACGCCGCTCGAGACGCTGAAGCGCCAGGCCGGCGATTGCGAGGATCTGGCGATCCTCAAGATGGCTGTCCTCGAGGAGTCGGGCTATGCCATGAAGGACATGGCGATCGTCGTCCTCTTCGATCGCGACAGAAAGTTCTACCACGCGGTCCTTTCCGTGCATGTCGACGACCAGTTCTTCATCCTCGACAACATGCGCGACGCCGTGCTCACGGACCGGGAACTGGCCAGCTATCTGCCACTCTATTCGATTGCGGACGGAAAGGGCTTTCTGCACGGTTCGCGCCAGCCGGGTTCACCCCTCCTCGCGGAGAATGCGATCCCTCTGGAAAGCGTCGCTCCGGGCGAAGGCCTTGCAAACTGAGGGTTACGCCGGTCAAGGCGACTCTTGCCTTAAGGGCGAGCGCCTGGGCGTCGCCCGCCGGTGCAGACGCACCAACAGCGTGGTGAGAAGATCAGGAAGGCAGTTTGGCTTTGAGATTCGACCAGACGGCGGACTGCCGCCGTGGTCGGGGACGACGCATTCCCCAATAGTCAGTCCGAAACCCGCATGCCCCGCAAGGATGCGGCTTTCTTCATGCGCGACCTACGAGCGTTTTCAGCTCAGGGCGCGCAGCAGCGGCTTTTTGGGAGATTGGTTCTCAAGGCTTTCCATGGCTTCCGCGTAACCGGCAGCTCTTGCCTCGCGGAGAGCGAAGGCGAACGTGTCGGTGATCACACGATAGCAATCCGGGGAAAGCCCCGTGCCCGGCCTAAGCCTCTGATCAGCTAAAGTCATTCGGTCGAGTGTAGTGCCAAGCAACTGGCCCCACTCCGATGCAGATCTTGCCATGAACATACCCCTCTATGGTCTTCGCCATTTTCAAGGCTCTATCTATACACGAAATTACACAAAAAGCCACACGAATGTGGGGAACCGAGTTGTTTATTGTTACGCAGTTTGGCGTACGAACTGTCAGAAAGCTGGTCATAGCCGATAATTTGTCAGTTTTTGCGGGTGGATAACCGGCCTGAGGGATCCCTGCCGCGGGCATACCCTGGCCGCCGCGCCCTTATCTTTTCCTTATGTCCGGCCCCACAGTTCCCAATCGAGATTTGACGCCCGGAAGAAGCATGATCCGCCATCCTCAATGTCAGGAGACAACGGATGTCTGACTTCATCTTCTTTGCAATCGGCATGGGATCGTTCTTTGCGATCGCGCTCTACGCCCACGCCCTGAATCGGCTCTAGGAGCGAACCATGCTCGAGCCATTGATCGGCCTGGCTGTTGCCATCGCACTCGCCGCCTATCTCGTCGTGACGCTTATCCGTCCCGAACGCTTCTGACCCTTTCTCGGGAGAATGACCATGTCTCTTATAGGATGGCTGCAGATCGGCCTCCTCCTTCTCGCCGTCTTCGTCTTCATAAAGCCGCTGGGGCTCTACATGGCGAAGGTCTTTTCCGGCGAACGAACCTTCCTTGCGCCTGTAGTAGCGCCGGTCGAGACCGCGTTCTATCGCCTTGCTGGTGTCAATGAAAACAAAGAGCAGGGGTGGCTGGCGTACACGCTTTCAATGCTCGCCTTCTCGCTCGTGGGTTTCGTGACGCTCTATGCGATCCTGAGGCTGCAAGCCTACCTGCCCCTCAACCCGCAGGGTTTTGCCAACGTACCGCCGGATCTCGCTTTCAACACGGCCGTCAGCTTCGTCACCAATACCAACTGGCAGAACTATGCCGGTGAGACGACGATGAGCCATTTCAGCCAGATGGCCGGCCTCACGGTGCATAATTTCGTTTCCGCTGCGACGGGCATTGCCCTTGCGCTTGCCGTCACCCGTGCATTCGCCCGCTCGCAGGCTTCGACGGTCGGCAATTTCTGGGTGGATCTTACCCGCTCTACTCTCTACGTGCTGTTGCCAATCGCATTCGTGGTGGCGTTGGCGATGGTCGCAATGGGCCTGCCACAAACCCTCGACGCCTCAGCAGCCGCAACAACACTCGAAGGTGCGCAACAGGCAATCGCCCTCGGCCCAGTCGCGAGCCAGGAAGCGATCAAGCAACTCGGAACCAACGGCGGGGGCTTCTTCAACGCCAACGCCGCGCATCCCTTCGAAAACCCGACGGCGCTTGCGAACTACCTCAACATCTTCGCCATGCTATGGATCTCCGCCGCGCTCGTCTATGCGTTCGGCCAGATGGTCGGCAATCGCCGCCAAGGCTGGGCGTTCCTGGCGGTGACCGCAATTCTGCTCATTCTGGGCACGGGCATCATCTATTGGGCAGAGGCAGCCGGAAACCCGATCCTGACCTCGCTCGGCCTCGACGCAGCCCAGGGCAACATGGAAGGCAAAGAGGTCCGCTTTGGCCAGTCCATGACCGCACTCTATGCCGCTGTCACCACCGGACTTTCGGATGGCGGGGTCAATGGCATGCATGGATCCTTCACGGGGCTCGGGGGCCTGATACCGATGTTCCTGATCCAGCTTGGCGAGGTGCTTCCGGGCGGCGTCGGTTCCGGCCTCTACGGCATGGTGGTCTTTGCAGTGCTCGCCGTCTTCGTCGCCGGGCTGATGGTCGGTCGCACGCCGGAGTTTCTCGGCAAGAAGATCGAGGGCCGCGAGATGAAGTATGCCGTGCTGGCAATCCTGATCCTGCCAGTCGTCATCCTTGGCTTTACGGCCGTCTCGGCGGTCCTTCCCTTCGCGGTCGCGTCGATAGGCACAGGCGGCCCGCACGGGTTGTCGGAAATCCTCTACGCCTACACTTCGGCTGCCGGCAACAACGGCTCCGCCTTCGGTGGCCTGACAGGCAACACCCAGTGGTACAACACGACGCTTGGTATCTCCATGCTGCTTGGCCGCTTCGCCTATGTGGTTCCCGTACTCGCGATCGCCGGATCGGTTGCCTCGAAGCTCAAGGTACCGGCATCGAAGGGCACCTTCCCTACCGATACGCCGCTCTTCGTGGGGCTTCTCGTCGGCATCATCCTCATTCTCGGCGGGCTGCAGTTCTTCCCGGCTCTCGCCCTTGGCCCGATTGTCGAGCATTTCGCGATGCTCTCCGGCCAGACTTTCTAAGGAGCATTGTCAATGTCCTACAAACCCGTCGCTCCCGGTCTCTTCGACCCGGCGATTCTTGTTCCGGCGGTGAAGGCCGCCTTCATCAAGCTCGATCCGCGCCAGCTCCTGCGCAATCCGGTGATCTTCGTCACCGAAGTCGTGGCCGCCGTCGTCACCCTCTTTTTCGTCCGTGACCTCGCGGCCGGCGGCGATGCATTGTTCTCTGGCCAGATCGCCGCCTGGCTGTGGTTCACAGTCCTGTTCGCCACCTTCGCCGAGGCTGTCGCCGAAGGACGGGGCAAGGCCCAGGCCGACAGCCTGAAGCGGACGAAATCCGAACTGGTCGCGCGGCGCGTCACCGCCCCGAGCGGTGCAGGGACAGAAATGGTGCCCGCTACCGCCCTGAAGGTCGGCGACGTCGTCATCGTCGAGGCCGGCGAACTCATTCCCGGCGACGGCGAGGTCATCGAAGGCGTCTCCTCCGTCAACGAAAGCGCGATCACCGGTGAATCGGCGCCTGTCATCCGCGAAGCCGGCGGCGACCGGTCGGCGGTCACCGGTGGCACGCAGGTGCTTTCGGACCGGATCAAGATCAGGATCACCGTTCAGCCGGGCTCCAGCTTCGTCGACCGCATGATTGCGCTCATCGAAGGCGCCCAGCGCCAGAAAACACCGAACGAGATCGCACTTTCGATCCTGTTGTCCGGCCTGACACTGATCTTCCTGGTGGCAGTCGTCACGCTCTGGGGCCTTGCCGGCTATTCCGGCACAGTGCTCTCCGTGACCGTGCTTGCCGCTCTCCTCGTCACACTCATCCCGACCACCATCGGTGGCCTGCTGTCGGCGATCGGCATTGCTGGCATGGACCGCCTCGTCCGCTTCAACGTGATCGCAACGTCGGGGCGTGCGGTGGAGGCAGCCGGCGACGTCGATACGCTGCTTCTCGACAAGACCGGGACGATCACCTTCGGAAACCGCATGGCGACGGAGTTCATCCCTGTCCCGGGCGTGGGCGAAGCGGAGCTTGCGGAAGCCGCCCTTCTGGCGAGCAGCGCGGACGAAACGCCCGAGGGCCGCTCAATCGTGGCGCTCGCAACCGGTGAGCTCGGCCTCTCCGCGCCCCGGATCGCCATCGATGCCGTCGTTCCGTTCTCCGCCGAAACACGTCTCTCGGGCATCGACGCCGGCAGCCGCCGCCTGCGCAAGGGTGCGGTGGACGCCGTGCTGAAGTTCACGGGTGCGAGCGATGAAAGGATCGCGCCCGAGTTTCGCCAGGCGGTGGACCGGATCGCGAGAACGGGCGGGACTCCGCTCGCCGTGAGCGACGGCGCCCGCTTGCTCGGCGTCATACACCTCAAGGACGTGGTCAAGCCGGGTATCAAGGAGCGCTTTGCAGCATTGCGGGCGATGGGTATCCGCACCGTCATGGTGACCGGCGACAATCCGGTCACCGCCGCGGCGATCGCCTCGGAAGCCGGCGTCGACGACTATCTCGCTGAGGCTACACCGGAGGACAAGCTCGGCTACATCCGCAAGGAACAGCAGGGCGGGCGGTTGATCGCCATGTGCGGCGACGGCACGAACGACGCCCCGGCGCTTGCCCAGGCCGACGTCGGAGTCGCCATGCAGACCGGGACCCAGGCGGCGCGCGAGGCTGCCAACATGGTCGACCTCGACTCGAGCCCGACCAAGCTCATCGAGATCGTCGAAATCGGCAAGCAACTGCTGATGACGCGCGGTTCGCTGACCACATTCTCCGTCGCCAATGACGTGGCCAAGTACTTCGCGATCATTCCCGCGCTCTTCGTTGCGACCTATCCGGCGCTTGCAAAGCTCAACATCATGGGCCTTACCTCTCCGCAATCGGCAATCCTGTCGGCGGTGATCTTCAATGCACTCATCATCGTTGCTCTCATTCCTCTTGCGCTGAAGGGCGTCGCCTATCGTCCGGCCGGCGCCGCTTCCCTCCTTCGCAGAAACCTTCTCGTCTACGGTGTCGGCGGCCTGATCCTGCCCTTTGCGGGCATCAAGCTCGTGGATATCGCCGTGACCGCTCTCAATCTGGTGTAACCATGTTCAAGCAACTCAGAACTGCATTCGTTCTCATTACGCTCCTCACGATCCTCACAGGCATTGGATATCCGCTCGCGGTCACGGGAATCGCCCAGGCATGGATGCCTGCGCAGGCCAACGGCAGCCTGATCCGTCAGAATGGGGCCGTCGTCGGCTCCGCGCTGATCGGGCAGAATTTCACGTCGGACCGCTATTTCTGGCCGCGCCCGTCTGCAACCGGGCCGGAGGCTTACAATGCCGGCGCATCGTCGGGCTCGAACCTCGGTACGACCTCGGCAAAGTTGCGCGACAGGGTGGCATCCGATATTGAACGGCTGAGAAACGCCGGGATTTCCGGCGCTCTCCCCGCCGATGCGGTGACGACATCAGGTTCCGGGCTCGATCCACATATCTCGCCGGCATACGCCCGCGCCCAGGTTGCACGCGTGGCCAAGGCACGCGGCCTGCCTGATGCAGATGTCGCGAGCCTGGTCGAGCGGAATATAGAGGGGCCCGACTTCGGATTTCTGGGTGAACCACGCGTGAATGTGCTAGAGCTGAACCTTGCCCTGGACGCATTGAAGACCTGAGATCTGCATGCCCGATATCGATCGAGAACAGAAAATACGTCCCGATCCGGACGCCTTGCTTGCCCTTTCCGCCAAGGAGCGCAGGGGCAAGCTCACCGTTTTCCTGGGCGCCGCCCCGGGTGTCGGCAAGACTTTCGCCATGCTCCAGCGCGCTCGCAGGCTGAAGGCCGACGGGAATGACATCGTCATCGGCCTGGTGGAAACGCACGGCCGTGAGGAAACGGCCTCCCTGCTCGATGGACTGGAAATTCTGCCGCGCCGCAGCGTCGAATATCGAGGCCATATGCTCGAAGAGCTCGATCTCGACGCGGCGTTGGCGCGGCGTCCACGGATCGTCGTCGTCGACGAGCTCGCCCACAGCAATCCGGAGGGCAGCCGGCATCCGAAACGCTACCAGGATGTCGAAGAGCTGGTGGCCGCCGGTATAGATGTCTGGACGGCACTCAATATCCAGCATCTCGAAAGCCTCTCAGACGTCGTCGCGCAGATTACCGGCGTAACGGTTCGCGAAAGAGTTCCCGACACCGTCCTCAAGAAGGCGGATGACGTGATCCTCGTGGATCTTCCCCCGCCGAACTGCTCGAGCGCCTGCACGAAGGCAAGGTCTATCTGCCCGACAGCGCAAAGCGGGCGATCGAACGGTTCTTCCGCCTCGGCAACCTGACTGCCCTGCGCGAACTGGCATTGCGCCGCACGGCGGACCGGGTGGACGACCAGATGGTCGACTACCTCAAGCAGAACGCTATCGAGGGTCCCTGGGCCAGCACCGAGCGGCTGCTCGTCTGCGTCGGCCCCGACAAGCTTTCGGAAAAGGTCGTGCGTACGGCAAGCCGCCTTGCCTCGGGCCTGAACGCGCCCTGGATCGTTGTCTACATCGAAAGAGCCGACCGGGATACGGGCGATAGCGCCACCCTCCGTCAGGTCGATGAGATCTTCCGTCTCGCCGAGGAGCTTGGAGCAGAAACCAAGCGTGTTTTCGGCAATGATTTCGTGGAAGAGATCCTGAAGCTTGCCCGCCGGGAACATGCGACCCAGATCGTGATCGGCGCGCGAAACCAGCCCTCGTGGCACAAGCTCTTCCGCAGATCGCTTCCAGACGCCCTCTCGCGGCGTGCGGCCGGTGTCGGCGTCCATCTCGTGACGGATGGAGGCTCGCCACCGCCGCCACGCCGAAAGACGTTCGTACCGATCAAACTCGCCGAATTGTGGCGCCCGCTTGCGATCTCCTGCGGCACGGTCGTGGTTGCAACTCTGATAGGCCGCGCCATCCGCGCCTTCATCGAGCTTCCGAACGCCTCTCTCCTTTTTCTCATGGCCGTGCTCATATCCGCGATTTACGCCGGTTATGTCCCTGCCCTGGTGGCTGCGTTCCTCTCGGTACTCGCGTACAACTTCTTCTTCGTCGTCCCGGTCCACACCCTGACGATCACCGAACCGCATGAGGTCTTTGCACTTTTCATTCTGCTCGCCGCCGCCATGCTCGCCGGCAGCCTCGCGTCTCGAATCCGCGAGCAGGCCAAGAAGGCCCGTGACCGGGCCGGTGCGATACAGGCGATGTACGACTATTCGCGCAAGCTCTCCGGTACAGCCAAGGAAGACGACGTGCTCTGGGCTGCCGTGACCCAGCTGCAGGCAAGCCTGAGACGGAACGTGGTGCTGCTCCTGCCACAACATGGCGAACTGAAATCGGCGGCGGCATGGCCCCCCGACACCGAACTCGACGTTGCGGACATGGCCGCAGCCCGATGGGCTCTCGAAAAACAGGAGATCGCCGGCAGCGCCACGGGCACCCTGCCGAACAGCCCGTTCCAGTTTCGTCCCTTGACGAGCCCCCACGGCGTGGTCGGCGTCTGCGGGTTCAGGCTTGGAGAGGGCACGCTTGACATGAACGAGGAAAGAACGCTTTCGGCGATCCTCGACCAGACAGCCGTCGCAGTGGATCGAGCGCGGCTGTCACGCGAAAGCCTGGACCAGGCCGCACGGCTCGAAGCGGAGAAATTTCGCGCTGTCCTGCTCTCCTCCATATCGCACGACCTCAGGACGCCGCTTGCGACCATTACCGGCGCCATCACCAGCCTCCGACAACTCGGAGACCGGATGCCGCCCGAAAGCAGGGACGACCTTCTGCAATCGATCGAGGAGGAGAGCGGACGTCTCAGCCGGTTCGTCTCCAACCTCCTGGACATGACGCGCATCGAGGCGGGGACCTTGAACGCAAAGCGGGACTGGGTCGATGTGGCAGACGTCGTGCGCGCTGCAGTCGAGCGAGCGCGCAAATATTTCCCCGACCGGATCATAGAGACCAGCATTGCCCCGGACCTGCCGCTCGTCCGCGGCGACAGCGTCCTCCTCGGCCAGGTGCTGTTCAACGTGCTCGACAATGCCAACCGGTATGGCGGGGCGGAGCCGATCACCATCTATGCCAGGCAGGAGGAGACTGAGGTAATCATCTCGGTGACGGACCTCGGCAAGGGCATCGCGCCGGATGACCTGGAGCGCGTCTTCGACAAGTTCTTCAGGCGTGGCAAGGCGGACGGTCGCGCACCCGGTACGGGGCTGGGGCTTTCGATCTCCAAGGGGTTCATCGAGGCCATGGGCGGAACGATTAAGGCGGAGAGCCCGGCGCTACGGCGCAAGGGAACGCGCATCTCCATGCGCTTCCCTGCTGCAACAGCGCCAGAACAGGAAAGACCATGAGCCTGGACCGTGTCCTTGTCGTCGATGACGAACCCCAGATACAGCGGTTCCTGCGCCCGGCGCTTTCCGCTGCCGGCTATGAGGTCATCGAGGCATCCACCGCGGCAGAAGCGTTGAAATCCGTTGCGACCGCGGCCCCGGACATCGTTATCCTTGATCTCGGCCTCCCCGACATGGACGGCAAGGAAGTGATCGCGAACATTCGCGGCTGGTCCGAAGTGCCCATCATCATCCTGTCCGCCCGCGATCGCGAGAGCGAGAAGATCGCATCGCTCGATCTCGGGGCCGACGACTACATCGAAAAACCCTTCGGCATCGGCGAGTTGACGGCGCGCATCCGCACCGCGCTGCGCCACCGCATCCGCAGCGAAAACGGCACGACACAGACCATTGCCGACGGACTTTCGATCGACACCCTGCGGCGCATCGTCAGCCGGGACGGAAAGCAGCTGAAACTGACGCCGAAGGAATACGACCTTCTGGTCATGCTCACCCGCTATGCCGGGCGGGTCGTGACGCACAAGACGCTGCTCGCCTCCGTTTGGGGGCCGGCACACGGGGAAGACCTGCACTACCTGCGTGTCTTCATCGGGCAACTGCGCCAGAAGATCGAGCTGGACCCGACCGATCCTCGCATCATCCAGACCGAACCCGGCGTGGGCTACCGACTTGTTGCCGACGAGGACGGGCCAGCGGGCCGGCTCTGACACACCTGAGCCCGGGATTCCGGCTTCCCATCGAAGCGGGAGCGAGGTAGGCTTCCGTTCAGCATACTACTTGGCGATGTGTTCGCGACGACGAGGTGCCCAAAATCACGGGGCATGAGTCGCACGCCCGGCAGGCAGTGTCCTGGGCCGGATGAGGAGGTAAACGGTGCTGTCCGAAACCGAAATGGCCGCCACACTCCCCTCGCCGCCGGCATGCCGGGGAAGTCATGAGCTCATCTGGATACCCGGTGGAACCTTCGCGATGGGGTCTGATCGGCACTACCCTGAGGAAGCCCCCCAACATCCCGTGACGGTGGACGGATTCTGGATCGATGCGGCGCCGGTAACCAATCGTCAGTTCGCAGAGTTCGTGAATGCGACCGGTCATGTCACCATGGCGGAGAAGGTCCCCAATGAAGCGGACTATCCAGGCGCGCTGCCGGAAATGCTGAGGGCGGGATCGCTGGTTTTCACTCCGCCCAAGCATCCGGTCACCTCCACCGATATCGGCCAGTGGTGGACATTCAAGTTCGGCGCGGACTGGCGCCATCCCTATGGCCCCCGCAGCGACATTCGCGGAAAATATGACCATCCCGTCGTCCATGTCGCCTACAGCGACGCCAGGGCCTACGCGGAGTGGGCAGGCCTCGATCTTGCGACAGAGGCCGAGTGGGAGTTCGCAGCGCGCGGTGGCCTCGAGGGAGCAGACTACGCCTGGGGCGATGAGTTGATGCCGGACGGCAAGCAGATGGCCAATACATGGCAGGGCATTTTCCCGCACAAGAACCTGCGCCCCAAGGGGCATGACCGAACGTCCGTCGTTCGCAGCTTCCCGCCGAACGGCTTCGGGCTGTACGACATGATCGGAAACGTCTGGGAGTGGACGAACGACTACTGGTCGACGCGTCACAATGAACCGGCGGCAAGCCCGTGCTGCATCCCGCACAATCCGCGCGGTGGCCCGGCTGAGGCGAGCTACGATCCCCGCCAACCGGAAATCCGCATTACCCGTCGCGTGCTGAAGGGCGGATCGCATCTCTGCGCCCCGAATTATTGCCGACGTTATCGTCCTGCCTCACGCCACGCGGAGCCGGACGACACCTCGACGAGCCATGTCGGCTTCCGCTGCGTCAAACGCCCTTGAAAATCAGCCGCCTGTCGGGCTCCGTTCATCGTCTGCCTTCAGATAGCTTATGACCGCGTCGGCGATCATTCCCTTGTGGCGCCGCATCGTCTCCGGCTCGGACAGATCCCGTCGAAAGATCGTGCCGAACGTGTGACGGTTCGACACGCGAAAGAAGCAAAACGCGCTGATCATCATGTGAACGTCGATGGGGTCCGCCTGCCGGCGGAAGACGCCCGTCGCGTGGCCCCTTTCCAGTATGCCGGCAATCGTCTGGATGACGGAAACGTTCAGATCGCGGATCGCCTCCGATCGAAGCATGTGGGCGGCGTGATGAATGTTCTCGATGCTGACGAGCCTGACGAAATCGGGATTCGCCTCGTCGTGGTCGAACGTGGTCGAAATCAGGATCCTGAGCGCGTCTTCCGGATCGAGGTTCGAAAGCTGAAGGTCTGCCTCAAGCGTGCGGATCTTGCGATAGGAGCGCTCCAGGACGGCCAGATAGAGGCCTTCCTTGCTGCCGAAATAATAGTAGATCATCCGCTTGGACGTGCGGGTTCGCTCGGCTATGGCATCCACGCGCCCGCCGGCTAGACCGTGGGTGGAGAATTCTTCGGTTGCAACACGCAGGATATCTTCCTGCGTCCGCTGTGGATCGTTCTTCCTGCCATTTTCCGACCGATCCGCCATGCCGCGCTTGTCCTCTCCCTTAACCCACTGCCTCGACAGGAAAATCCACTGTCGCAGCTGAAGGATTGCACGCTCTCCCGCATGCCAGTGTTGCAAAGTCTTATTCAGCTTGGCGCGGTCTTTCAATAGCAGCCGCTTGACATTCGAACTAGTTCGTACATTTTAGAGCTACATCGATCTGGGCTGGAGGAGCACAGTTCGACGGACGCTTTCTGCCCGATGCGCCCCTGAGGCCGTGACAGAAGCGGAAGTGTCGCCGCAACCCGTGGCGGCCGCTTTGGGAGGAGCACATGACACGCATAATAGAATTCTACTTCTTTGCTCTGAAGGTAGCGATTGCCCTGCTTCTCGCAGGCATGGTCGTCCTCGTCTTCGGCAATGTCGTCCTGCGCTACGCCTTCAATACGGGCATTACCTACTCTGAAGAGCTGTCGCGGATCTTCTTCATCTGGCTGACATTTCTCGGGGCCGTCGTCGCCATGCGCGAACATGGGCACCTCGGCGTCGACTCGCTGTTGCGCCGCCTGCCTCCCCTCGGCGCCCGGATCGCCGTACTCATCGGCCAGATGATGATGCTCTGGGCGACCTGGCTGATGATCAGCGGCAGCTGGACGCAGACGCTGATCAACCTGCACGTCGCGGCCCCCGCCACTGGCATATCCATGGGCTTCTTCTACGGTGCGGGCCTCGCCTTCGGGATCCCCGCCTTCCTGATCATCCTCTCGGATGCTTTCGGCGTCGCCACGGGTCGCATCGATGTGACGACGGCGGTGCTCGTGCGTGAAACCGAAGAGCAAGCCGCCGGTGAAGACCACGCCGAGCCATCGCTCGCCACCCCGATCACCAAGAGCTGAGGGCCGCACGATGACCGTCACGATTTTCCTCGGCGCACTCCTTGGTCCAATGGCGCTCGGCGTCCCCATCGCTTTCGCACTCATCCTCAGCGGTGTCGCGCTGATGATGCACCTCGGCATGTTCGATGCCCAGATCGTCGCCCAGAACGTCCTGAACGGCGCCGACAGCTTTCCGCTGATGGCCGTTCCGTTCTTCCTTCTGGCCGGCGAGGTCATGAACACCGGCGGGTTGTCCCGCCGCATTGTGGACCTCGCCATGGCAATGGTCGGCCATGTGCGCGGCGGACTTGGCTTCGTCGCCATCTTTGCAGCCTGCGTTCTTTCGAGCCTGTCGGGATCGGCAGTCGCCGATGCCGCGGCCCTGGGAGCGCTTCTGTTCCCGATGATGCTGAAGTCCGGTCACGATGCGGCGCGTACCGGCGGCCTGCTTGCCTCGGCATCGATCATTGGTCCGATCATTCCGCCTTCGATCGGCTTCATTCTCTATGGCGTCGTAGGCGGCGTCTCGATCACCAAACTGTTTCTGGCAGGCATCTTCCCTGGCCTCATGATTGCCGCGGCCCTCTGTGTGACCTGGATGCTCGTTGCGCGGAAGGAGCAGTTCGCACTGCCGCCAAAGCAGAGCGGTGCCGTCAGAATGAAGGCATTCGTCGACAGCATCTGGGCGCTGATGCTTCCGGTCATCATCATCGTCGGCCTCAAGTTCGGCGTGTTCACGCCGACCGAAGCCGGCGTGGTTGCGGCGGTCTATTCGCTCTTCGTCTCGATGGTCATCTATCGCGAATTGCCGCCCGCCAAGCTGTTCCACGTCTTCGTTGCCGCGGCAAAGATCACTGCCGTCGTAATGTTCCTCGTCGCCTGCGCCGCAGTCTCCGCTTGGCTGGTGACGGTTGCCGACGTGCCAGGAAAGCTCGCAGGGCTCCTCGAGCCACTGATGGACAACCAGACGCTTCTGCTGCTGGCGATCATGGCGCTGGTCGTTGTCGTCGGCACGGCAATGGACATGACCCCGACCATCCTGATCATGACGCCGGTCCTGATGCCCATCATCAAGCAGGCGGACATCGACCCGGTCTACTTCGGCGTCCTGTTTATCATCAACAACGCGATCGGCCTCATCACACCGCCCGTCGGTACCGTGCTGAATGTCATCTGCGGTGTTTCCAAACTGAACATGGAAGAGCTGATGAAAGGCGTCATGCCCTTCCTCATCGCCGAACTGATCGTCCTGTTCCTGCTCGTGCTGTTCCCGCAACTAGTGACCGTACCGGTCGCCCTGTTCGGGCACTGAGCAAGAAATGCGCCTTCGTCGAAGGCGAGAATTCAACCGAGCCGGATGGAGAGACCGGCAAAACCTGGGAGGAAAGCATGTTGAATAGATTGACGAAACTGATGATGGGGCTAGCGCTGCCTCTTGCCCTGCTGGCAGCACAACCGGCGTCGGCGGAAATCCGCGAACTTCAGCTGAAGTTCGCGTCCGCCAACAACAAGGGCCATCCGCAAGTCACGGGAATGGAGAAGTTCGCCGAACTGGTCCAGGAAAAGAGCGGCGGCAAGATCGAAGTGAAGCTCTTCCCCGGCGGCGTGCTCGGCGGTGACGTGCAGACCGTTTCGGCACTACAGGGCGGCGTGATCGAGATGACGGTGCTGAACGCCGGCATTCTTTCCAGCAACGTCAAGCAGTTCGGAGCAGTCGACCTGCCCTTCCTCTTCAACAGCGGCGAGGAAGCCGACAAGGTCATGGACGGCCCCTTCGGCACCAGCCTCTTGGAGCTGCTGCCCGATACCGGCCTTGTTGGTCTTGGCTATTGGGAACTCGGGTTCCGCAACCTCACCAACAACCGTCACCCGGTCACGAAGCTCGAGGACATCAGCGGCCTCAAGATCCGTACGATCCAATCTCCGATCCCGATCGAGCTGTTCAACAGTCTCGGCGCCAATGCGGTCCCCCTGCCCTATACCGAACTCTACACCGCGCTTGAAACCGGCACTGTCGACGGCCAGGAGAACCCCGCCGCCAACATCCTCAACGCGAAGTTCTTCGAAGTGCAGAAGTACATGACGGTCACCCGCCATCAGTACAACCCGCAGATCGTGCTCGTCAGCAAGAAGTTCTGGGATGGCCTGAACGACGAGGAGAAGGCTTTGCTGCAGTCGGCGGCAACCGAAGCGCGGGATTTCCAGCGCAAGGTGTCGCGTGAACAGGACGCGAAGGCGATCGAGGAAATCAAGGCGACAGGAATGGAAGTGACCGAACTGACACCGGAGGAAACGCAAAAGCTGCGTGATGCGGTGAAGCCGGTGATTGAGAAGTTCTCCGCCGAGATCGGCACGGAAACGGTTGCCCAGCTCCAGAAGGAAATCGAAGCCGCCCGCGGCAACTGAGTGAAGAAACGGTCGGCCAGCCCTGCGCGACTGGCCGACCCTCCCTCCAACAACAGATGGAAGCAGGCGGAATGACCGAGACACTCCTCAAGCCGCTCAAAGCCGGGCTGATCGGCGCCGGCATCCAGGCCTCGCTGACCCCCGCCATGCATATGCGCGAAGGCGAGGCGCAAGGTTTTGCCTACGAATATGAACTCATCGACCTCAACCAGCTCGGCGCCACCGTCGCCGACCTGCCGGCGCTTCTCGCTGATGCTGAGGCGCGCGGCCTGGCCGGGCTCAACATAACCCATCCCTGCAAGCAGGCGGTCATCCCCTATCTCGATGCGCTGTCGGACGAGGCACGCGCGCTCGGTGCGGTCAACACAATCGTTCTGCGCGACGGCCAAAGACATGGCCACAACACCGACTGGTGGGGTTTCGCCGAGAGTTTCCGGCGCGGCCTGCCCGAGGCAGATACGCAGTCGGCGATACAGCTTGGCGCCGGCGGAGCTGGCGTCGCCACGGCCTATGCCATCCTTTCGCTCGGCCTGCGGGAACTCACCGTCTTCGACCGGGAACACGAACGCGCCCTCTCGCTTGCGCAGTCGTTGTCAGCTCTGTTTCCGGGTGCAACCGTCAAGGCCGGTGAGGATCTCGCGAGCGCGATGCAGCACGCATCCGGCCTCATCCACGCAACGCCGACGGGCATGGCAAAGTATCCGGGCATGCCCCTGCCGGGAGAGCTGCTGGAACCCCGTCACTGGGTAGCGGAAATCGTGTACTTCCCGCTCGAGACGGAGCTGCTGCGCCAGGCGAAGGGACGAGGCTGCCGCACGCTCGACGGCGGTGGCATGGCGGTCTTTCAGGCGGTCGGTGCCTTCCGCCTGTTTACCGGACGAGAAGCAGACGCCACGCGCATGCTCAATCATTTCAAGGCCATGACCCTCTACACCAGCTTGTGAGGAGAGACCGATGAAGACCTCGATCGCCACCGTATCGTTGAGCGGAGATCTGCGCGACAAGCTCGAAGCAATCGCCAAGGCCGGCTTCGACGGCGTAGAGATTTTCGAGAACGACTTTCTGGTCTTCGACGAGAGCCCGCGCCAGGTCGGCCGTATGGTGCGCGACTACGGCCTGGAAATCACGCTGTTCCAGCCCTTCCGGGACTTCGAAGGCATGCCGGAGCCGCTACGCAGCCGCACCTTCGACCGTGCCGAGCGAAAATTCGACGTGATGCAGGAAATGGGCACCGACCTCGTGCTCGTCTGCTCGAATGTCTCGCAGGCTGCCCTCGGCGGACTCGACCGCGCGGCTGCCGACTTTCGCGAACTCGGGGAACGCGCGGCCAAACGAGGATTGAAAGTCGGCTACGAAGCCCTTGCATGGGGCAGGCATATCCACGACCATCGTGATGCCTGGGAGATCGTCCGCCGCGCCGACCATCCGAATATCGGCCTGATCCTCGACAGCTTCCACACGCTTTCGCGCAAGATCGACGTCAACTCGATCCGCTCCATCCCAAAGGAAAAGATCTTCATCATCCAGCTCGCAGACGCGCCGCTGATAGACATGGACCTGCTCTACTGGAGCCGGCACTATCGCAACATGCCAGGCGAAGGCGACCTGCCGGTGCTCGATTTCATGCGCGCCGTCGCCGCCACCGGATATGACGGCTATCTGTCTCTGGAGATCTTCAACGACCAGTTCCGCGGCGGCTCGCCGACCGCGATCGCCGTCGATGGACGCCGTTCGCTGATCTATCTCGGCGATCAGGTCAGGAGGACCGAGCCGGAGAGCGTTCTCAATGTCCCGGACATGCCGCGACGCAGCGACGTCAAGGGCATATCCTTCATCGAGTTTACCGCCGACGAGGCAGAGGCATCCCAACTGGAGGCGCTCATCACCGGCCTCGGCTTCGTCAAGACGGCGCGGCACAGGAGCAAGAACGTCTCGCTGTTTCGTCAGGGCGATATCCGGCTCGTTGTAAACAGCGACGAGAGCGGCTTCGCCGGCGCGTCCTTCATGGTTCACGGTACGACCGCCTATGCCGCAGGGCTCCTTGTCGATGACGCCAAGGCTGCGGTCGCGCGTGCGGTGGCGCTCGGGGCGGAACGCTTCGAACAACCCGTGGGCCCCGGCGAGACAGAAGTTCCGGCGATCCGCGGCGTCGGTGGCGGCATACTCTATTTCCTTGACGAAGGGGACGAACTCGGCCGGATCTGGGAGAGCGAGTTCCAGCCGGTGGCGGCGGACACCTCCGCCCGTCCGGCGGGTCTCGTGTCGATCGACCACATGGCCCAGACGATGAGATACGAGGAGCTTCTGACCTGGCTCCTCTTCTACACCTCGATCCTGGACGCGCACAAAACGCCGATGGTCGACATTATCGATCCCTCGGGCATCGTCCGAAGCCAGGTGGTGGAGAACGATTCCGGCTCGTTGCGGATCACGATGAACGGGGCGGAAAACCGGAACACGCTTGCCGGCCATTTCATCGCCGAGACCTTCGGGTCAGGGATCCAGCACCTCGCCTTTTCGACCAACGACATCTTCGCGACCGCCGAAGCGCTCTCGGCCAACGGCTTCGTCTCGTTGTCCATCTCCGCGAACTACTACGACGATCTTGAAGCCCGCTTTGGCCTCGATCCGGCACTCACGGAGCGCCTGAAGGCCAACAACATCCTGTACGATCGCGACGACCATGGAGAGTACTTCCAACTCTACAGCCCCACTTACGGCGAAGGCCTGTTCTTCGAGGTCGTCGAGCGCCGGGGCTATCGCGGCTACGGCGCAGCAAATGCGATCTTCCGCATTGCCGCGCTCCGCAAGCACCTGAGACCGACAGGCATACCCAAGACCTGACTCGGCGGACCCTTGCGCCGGACCTGATCCGAGGGCGGATCTAGTAACCAAATGTTTAACTGCATCGACCAATGTCGGGAGAAAACGGAGGTCGATGTGGGCAAGGTCACCAAACGCAAGCGCCGCCCCCGGCAACGCAAGAAGCAATCCGGCAAGAGCATGATGCCATGGCTGGCCTGCGGTGCGCTGGTCATCGGCGGCATCTTCGCCTACGACAGCCGCGGCAGCATCGAGAAGATGTTCGCGCCGGCGCGACTTGTCCCCGCCGTGGCCATCACGGAGCGGAAGGCCCCCGCCAAGGAACCTTCGCGCGTGATCCCGAAGCCCGATCTGCGGCCCGTCGAGACAGCCCGCGCAGCCGAGCCCGCGTTCACAGGGAAATGGTACTTCTGCGCATCACGGACGGACAACTGCATCCTCGACGGGCGGACGATCCTCTATAAAGGCGAGAAGATCCGCATCGCTGACATGGACCCTCCCGCAGTGAAGGAGGCGAAATGCGACGAAGAACGCAAACGGGGCTTCTACGCGCAACAGCGCCTGCGCGTTCTCCTGAACGAAAAGTCGTTCACGTTGGCGTCGTGGCCGGGAGAGGACAAGGATAGAGAAGGACGGAAGTTGAGGGTCATCATGCGGGATGGTCGCTCGGTCGGGGAGCAGCTCGTGCGCGAAGGATTTGCACGCCCGGCCACCGGTAGGCACCAGTCCTGGTGCAGTTAGATAGCGCGACGGCTGCCAGGTGATCGCGTTCCGACGGGTGTGCTCCAGGATCAATCATCCCGCCTCCGGAATCCATCTGCCAAAAAGCATCGGAAGGCCCATCGATCGTCTCGATGGGCCTTCCCGGTTCGGTTTCATCCAGCCGCCGCGGGCAGCAAGTCGGGCAGGTCGTGCCGGCGCAATGGCCGGTTGCCCGTGAGCTTGCGGACGAGGACGTAGAACACCGGCGTCATGAAGATGCCGAAGAACGTGACCCCGATCATGCCCGAGAAGACGGCAACGCCCATGGCTGCGCGCATTTCCGCGCCTGCGCCAGTGGAGACGACAAGCGGCACCACACCCATGATGAACGCCATTGACGTCATCAGGATCGGGCGAAGCCGAAGGCGGCTTGCCTCGATGGCGGCGGCGACGGGCGAGCGTCCCTCGAACTCCAGCTCCCGAGCGAACTCCACGATCAGGATGGCGTTCTTCGCCGAAAGCCCCACAAGGACGATCAGGCCGATTTGGGTGAAGATGTTGTTGTCACCGCCGGTCAGCCAAACCCCGGTCAGGGCCGCAAGCACGCCCATCGGTACGATCATGATGATCGCAAGCGGGAGCGTCAGGCTTTCATACTGGGCCGCGAGCACGAGGAAGACGAGCAGCAGGGCAAGCGGAAAGACGATGATGCCCGAGTTTCCGGCGAGGATCTGCTGGTAGGTCAGGTCCGTCCACTCGAAGCTGATACCCGCAGGCAAGGTCTCCGCCGCGATGCGCTCGATCGCCGCCTGCGCCTGGCCCGACGAGAACCCCGGCGCCGGTCCGCCGTTGATGTCGGCGGCAAGGAAGCCGTTATAGCGCGTCGTGCGTTCCGGGCCTGTGGTGGCGTCGACCTTCAGGAGAGCCGCAAGCGGGATCATTTCGCCGGTCCGCGAACGCACCTTCAGCTGGCCGATATCCTCAGCGCGAGCGCGGAACTTGGCATCGGCCTGTACCCGCACGCTGTAGGTCCTGCCAAAAGCGTTGAAGTCGTTCACATAAAGAGAACCGAGATAGATCTGCAGCGTCTCGAACACATCCGTGACTGAAACGCCGAGCTGCTCTGCCTTGGCCCGGTCCAGGTCGGCATAGAGCTGCGGCACGTTGATCTGGAAGCTGGAAAACAACCCCGCCAGTTCCGGTGCCTGGTATGCCTTGGCGAGGAACGCCTTGGTTGCCTCGTCCAGCGCCTGGTATCCCAGTCCCGCGCGGTCCTCGATCTGAAGCTTGAACCCACCGGTGGTGCCCAGCCCTTGCACCGGCGGCGGCGGGAACATGGCGATGAAGGCATCCTGGATCGCACCGAACTTCTGATTGAGCTGCATCGCTATGGCGTTCGCCGAGAGTTCGGGGCTCTTGCGCTCCTCGAAGGAGGAGAGACCCACGAAGACGATCCCGGCGTTGGAGCCGTTGGTGAATCCGTTGATCGACAGTCCCGGGAAAGCGATGGCGTGCTCCACGCCCGGCTGGTCCAGAACGATCGCGCTCATCCTCTCGATGACGTCTTCGGTCCGGTCGAGCGTTGCCGCATCCGGCAATTGCGCGAAGCCGATGAGGTATTGCTTGTCTTGCGCCGGAACGAACCCACCCGGAACCGATTGGAACAGGATGTAGGTGACGCCGATCAGGCCCAGATAGATCACCATGATGATGCTCTTGCGCGACAGGATTGCCCCTACCCCGCGGCCATATCCGTTCGAGCTCGAAGCGAATACGCGGTTGAAGCCTCGGAAGAACCAGCCGAAGACCCAGTCCATCGCACGCGTCAGCCAATCCTTCGGCGCATGATGATCCTTCAGAAGAAGTGCCGCGAGCGCCGGCGAAAGCGTCAGCGAGTTAAGGGCCGAGATCACCGTGGAGATTGCAATCGTCAGGGCGAACTGGCGATAGAATTGCCCTGACAGACCGGTGATGAAGGCGAGCGGCACGAATACCGCCACGAGAACGAGCGCAATTGCGATGATCGGGCCCGACACTTCCCTCATGGCGCGATAGGTCGCATCCCGCGGAGAAAGGCCGTTCTCGATGTTGCGCTCGACGTTTTCCACCACGACGATCGCGTCATCGACGACGATACCGATCGCCAGAACCAGACCGAAGAGGCTCAGCGCGTTAATCGAGAAGCCGAAGACGTACATCACCGCGAAAGTGCCGATGATGGAGACAGGAACCGCGATCAGCGGGATGATCGAGGCGCGCCAAGTCTGCAGGAAGAGGATGACGACGATGACGACGAGTGCGACAGCCTCCAGCAGCGTGTCAATGACCTTCTCGATGGAAGACCGGACGAACTGCGTGGTGTCGTAGACGATGTCATAACGGACGCCTTCGGGCATGGCGATCTGAAGCTCGTTCATGGTCGCCGTCACCTGGTCGGAGATCTCGATTGCATTCGAGCCCGGGGCCTGGAACACGGGGATCGCGACGGCAGGCTTGTTGTTGAGCAGCGAGCGCAGCGAGTAGTCTGCGGCACCGAGTTCAATGTTCGCAACATCCCGAAGCCGGGTGATTGCACCGTTCTCTCCGCTCTTGACGATGATGTCGCCGAATTCCTCGGGAGTTTGGAGGCGCCCTTGCGCGTTGACGGAAAGCTGCAGGTCTATGCCTGAGACGTTGGGCGACGCACCGATCACGCCGGCCGCCGCCTGCACGTTCTGCTGACGGATGGCGTCGACGACATCGCTCGCCGCAAGACCGCGCTCCGCAGCCTTCTCAGGATCGATCCAGATGCGCATGGAATAGTCGCCGGAGCCGAAGATCTGCACCTGGCCCACGCCATCGATACGGGCAAGCCGATCCTTGATGTTGAGGACGGCGTAGTTGCGCAGATACGTGATGTCGTACCTGTCGTCAGGCGAACTCAAGTGAATGACCATCATCAGGTCCGGTGAGCTCTTGACCGTCGTCACGCCGAGATCGCGGACTTCGGACGGCAACCTCGGCTCCGCCTGGGAGACGCGGTTCTGCACGAGTTGCTGAGCCTTGTCGGGATCGGTCCCGAGCTTGAAAGTCACTGTAAGCGTCATGACGCCGTCGGCGGTCGCCTGGCTGGACATGTAGAGCATGTCCTCGACGCCATTTATCGACTCCTCGAGCGGCGTGGCGACCGTCTCCGCGATCACCTTGGGATTGGCGCCCGGATACTGCGCCCGCACCACGACGGATGGCGGGACGACCTCGGGATACTCCGAGATCGGCAGCGAACGCATGCCGATCAATCCCGCAACGACGATGAGGACCGAAAGAACTCCGGCAAACACCGGACGATCGATAAAGAACCTCGAGAAATTCATGTCAAAGCCCTCTGCAAGGGGTAAACGAAACCCAAAAGGATGTTCGTGCGCGGAGCCATCGGCCACGCGCAGATTGGATCAACGGAATGGTTGAGCCGGCGGGGCCTCCCCGCCGGGATGAGTTACTTTGCGGCAGCCACTTCGGTCTGCGGATCCACCACGGCTCCGGGGCGCACGCGCTGAAGCCCGTTGGTTACGATGCGGTCGCCGGGGTTGAGACCCTTCTCGACGATCCGGAGGCCGTCGACCGAGGTGCCCAGTTCAACCTGGCGATAGGCAACGGTGTTTGCCGCATCGACGACGAACACGAACTTCTTGTCCTGGTCGGTCCCGATCGCCCGCTCACTGATCAGCACACGATCCTGGGCCTTGGGTTGGCCCATGCGAATGTGCACGAACTGACCGGGCATCAGGCGCCCGTCGGGATTGTCGATAACGGCGCGGACCCGTACCGTGCCGCTTGCCGCGTCGATCTCATTGTCGACCAGCTGGAGACGGCCACGCACCGGCGTGCCCTCATCATCGACGGTGCCGATTTCCACAGGGACCTGCTCGATCGCAGCGAGTGCCCCGTTCGATGGAAGCTCTGCCAGGGTGCGCGTGACCAGTTCCTCGCTGGCATCAAAGCTTGCATAGATGGGACCTGAGGATACGAGGGTCGTCAGCACCGGTGAGGCCGAGCCCGCGGCGACGAGGTTGCCGACGGTTATCTCCCGCTTGCCGGCGCGCCCCGAAATCGGGGCACGAATGTCCGTATAGCTGAGTTCAAGCTGCGCCACCTTGAGCGCAGCCTCGGCCGAACGCAGGCTTGCGACCGCCTCGCTGTGGGCGCTCATGCGCTGGGCGAGATCGCTATCCGAGATCGTATTCTTCGCCGCAAGCCGGCGGCCGCGCTCGAGCTCGGTGGTCGCGAGTTCGACCTTCGCCCTCGCCGAACCAACGAGGCCATCCGCCTGCGCAACGGCAGCCTGGTAGGGTTCCGGATCAATCGTCACCAACAGATCGCCGGATTTCACAAGGCTACCTTCGCGGAAATGGATCGATTGGATCGCTCCCGCCACACGGGAGCGAACCTGGACACGTTCCACCGCCTCGAGGCGGCCGGAAAACTCCTGCCAGGTAGTCACGCTGCGCGGCACCACCGAGGCAACGGTAACGGGAACAGCGGGAGCTGCGGCGGTCTGGGCAGCGGGCGTCGCATTCGCACCCGAAGTAAGATCAAAGTGGAAGGCCACGCTTGAAACAGACGCAGCAATCCCCAGGCCGGCGCCCCACAGGGCCCAGCGTCTCTTGTTCGACGGCATCGGTATCTCCTTAATGTCCTAAAGCGGACCGGTCTTTTGTCTCAAAGTCAGAAGGTCCTGTTTTCCAGGCCCTGAACAAAATTCTCAAATTCGATGCGAAGTTCTTCGGGAGGCTCGCAACCCGTCGTCACATCAGCATCGTAGATGTCGGTCCAGCCTCGACAGGCCGGCAGCACGCGATTCCTGACCTTTACTCCCGCTGCAGCAAGGCGCGCGGCATAGCAGGCCGCCTCGTCACGCAGAGGATCGTCCTCGGAAGTCAGGATCAGCGCCGGAGCGGTTCCTGACAGCCTCGAGCAATGGCCCGGAGCGGCATAGGGGTGGCAATACCCCCCGCGGAGCCAAGATACTGGTTCCAACCCTCGGCCCAGCGCTCCCGCATGCCGGCCTCCTCGGCTTCCCGAAACGAGGCCGTGGCCATCAGCGGATCGATGAGCGGCGAGAGAAGGATCTGCCCGTCGATCTCGTTCGGCATCTGGTCGCGAGCCTTGAGCGCCACGCCGGCGGCCACGTTTCCGCCGGCCTCTTCACCGGCAACCAGCAGCAGGGAACGCTGGCTACCGAACTGCTTGCGCTTGCCGCTGAGGCACCGCAAGGCGGCAAACGCATATTCGAGCGCCTTCGGAAAGGCGTTGCCAGAGGGCGTCGCGTAGTCCGCTTCGACTACGATCGCACCGGCACCGGCAAAGCAACGGGCAATAGGGCTTTCGCCCATCCTGTCCTTGTCGAGGAACGAGCCGCCACTGAAATACAGCACAAGCGGCGGCGCCTTCCCGGACGTCAAACCCTCATAAACACGAATAGGCATGGAACGGTTCGCCGCTCCATCCACTTCCATGTCACGCCATTCGCAGCCCATAACACTGGCCTTTCGCATACAACCTGCTTCCTTGTGAGGAAGGGTGCCTGCTCTCAACTTGATTGGTATATTATTATTCCGACGTTCTATGAAAAGTCCCGCAGAATTGATATCACTGTTCCAAATTTCGAATAATAGTGCATCGCAGCGAAAGGATCATGGATATGGACCAGCTTTCGGCTATGCGGGTTTTCGTGAGGGTAGTTGAAACCGGCAATTTCTCGCGCGCCGCGACTGCCCTCGACATGCCCAAGACCACGGTCACCAACCTCATTCAGGGGCTGGAGGCACACCTGCGCACAACGCTCCTCAATCGCACCACGCGTCGCGTTATGGTAACGACCGACGGTGCGCTCTACTACGAACGCGCTTCCCAGATTCTGTCAGAAATAGAAGAGCTTGACGGCAGCCTTTCCAATTCTCAGGCACAGCCATCCGGCAGGCTGCGCGTGGAGATGGCGGGCGCATTCGCGGACCTGATCGTCATTCCCGCACTTTGCGATTTCCATACGCGCTACCCGCAGATCACCATCGATCTCGGCGTGGGAGATCGGCTGGTGGATTATATCGCGGAGAACGTCGACTGCGCGCTGCGCGGCGGTACGCCAGCCGACCAGTCGCTGATCGCCCGCAAGGTCTCGGAAATGGAGATGATCACCTGCGCGGCCCCCACCTACATCGAAAAAATCGGCATGCCGACAAAACCGGAAGACCTCACGGGCGATCATTTCGCCGTCGGTTATCTAATGGCACAGGCCGGGAAAGTTCTGCCGATGGAGTTCGAAAAAGACGGTGAGAGCCGGGAGATCACGCCCCGCTACATCGTCTCGGCGAACGATGCCCGCTCTTACCTGAATGCCGTGCTGACGGGCCTTGGCGTGGCGCAGGTACCGGTTTTCATGGCCAAGGAGCCGCTTGCGAACGGTCGCCTCGTGCCTGTGTTGACCGATTGGAGGTGCGAACCGATTCCTCTCTATGTCGTCTATCCGCAGACGCGACATCTTTCCAACAAGGTGCGCGTCTTCGTCGACTGGCTGGTCAGGCTCGTTCAGGGGTTGAAGGACGAACGCCTGCCATCGCAGGTGCTTCGGATCGGCTGAAGAAACGAACGTGCGGGGCGCGTCACCGCTCCGGCAACCAGGCGTTCTGCTCCTGGAAGTGGCGGAACCGCGCTGCGGCCTCGGTCCTGTTATGGGCCCCGAGTTTTCTGATGATGTTGTGAAGATGGATCTTCACAGTGTGTTCCGACAGGCGAAACTCCGCGGCGATGAGTTTGTTCTGCAGGCCGCGGGAGACCATTTCGAGGATCTGCAGCTCCCGCGTGGTCAGATGCGCCACGGGCGTCGCGCCCGCTGTGGCAGAAACGGGCGCGGGACGACGTGCGAACATCGAGTCCGTGTTGTGCCCGTTCTTCTTGGCGTGAAGGATCATTCCTGGTGGGAAGTACTCGCCGCCGCAGAGCATCAGCCGGATCACGGACAGCCACACGTCGAGCCTGAGGTTCATCGGCAGCACGCTTCGAACGAGCGGTGACGCGAGGATATCGACAGGGATCGTGGCGAGGCTCTGGTCGTGCGGCTCGATGACCGCAGTGAGGGCCTGGGGGTGCATGCCGGCGAGACTGGCCGACACCTCTTCCGCCTCTTTTACCAGGGGTACATCGATGAGGATCAGGGAGACCGGGTGAGCGAACGGGCGGCAGGCAGAGGCGGCATCGCCCACCTGGTCTACCACGACCCAGGGAAACTCGCGTTCCAGAGCGTGAACGAGCCTTTCTGACACCGAGCCGGTTTTCGTGATGATCACGATCGCACGTTGCGGCTCCGACCGCGTCCTGGCGACCGCGGCTTCGGCAATGCCGACGTCGTCGCGACCGTTCCCATGCAATAAGGCCATCACAACCACCCGTGAATTCGGTCCAGCGGCCCTTTCCCCGAACGAGCCGACCGGCCTCAGCAACTGCTGGTGCGGACTGTAGCCTACGTGCTCGACGCCCGCGACGGCGCAAAAGGGGGGAGCCATGGATGGAGGGGGAACAGAGGCGGCAGCGCCGCTACGGCCCTGCATCATCCGAACGGACTAGATCAACGCGGCTACTCTCATCCTCCGATCGATACTTCGATAGATCTTTGGCTACTACCTGCCGGCGCGGCTCGTCCAAATGTCGCGCAAGGCCGGCAGTCGATCCACCGCTTCGACCTCGGTTAGCCCGGGCCTTACCTTCCTCACCAATATTGATGAAGCCCACTCACCGCAGTCTCCCTTCTCAATGCTCGCAATTTTTGCACACTGAATCCGGATCGCCCTGAGACATGGGACACGATGCCGGACCAATCGCGCGGTCGACGCGCACGATGGATTCGGTTCCGCGAAGGCAGAGCGACGGTTGAGGGTTTCGATTTGGAGAAATGCATGACCGCATACTGCAGCACTCGCCGGGCCCCTCCGCGAAGAACGCTCCGCGTGGTCGCCTTCCTCGTCGCCTGCGGCTTTGCGTCTCCCCTCCTGGCAGCGTCTACCCACTTTCCGCCGCAGACGAAAATCCGGCTGACCATCGTACAATGGATGCCGACCAAGGGCGCTTACGAACAATGGGGCGCCCTCGGCGGCGACTACGTCGTGTCCGAAGCGGGGACCATTTCCCTTCCCGTACTGGGCACTGTCGATCTTGGGGATCTCGACGACACCGCGCTCGGAAAGGAGATCGCAAGGCGTCTTCAGGCCAGGATCGGATTGGTCGAGACGCCGGAGGCGACCGTACAAGTCCTCTCCTATCCACCGATCTACGTCATCGGAGACGTCAGCACGCCCGGTCAATTCGAGTTCCGCACGGGAATGACCGTCCTACAGGCACTGGCAATGAGCGGCGGCGAGGCCCAGGACAAGAATTCGCTCTCTCGCTCGCAGGAGATCGAGCTCATCGGGGAGTTGCGGTCGATAGACGCCAACGTTCTGCGCGGTTCCATCAGGATTGCACGGCTACAGGCGGAAATCTCCGGTGCCAAGGAGATTGAATTCACGCTGCCTATCGGAACCGATCGCAGGGTCGCGGAAGCGATCCTTGAGCAGGAGGAGGCCATTTTCTCCGCACGTCGGAACGACCTGGAGCGCCAATCAAAGTCGCTGACCGAGTTGCGTAAACTGCTGGATGCGGAACTCGTTTCGCTCGGCGAGAAGGCCAAAGGCGTGGACGCAAATGCGAGTTCGCTCGAGAAAGAACTGGCGAACGTAAAGACGATGGTCGAACGCGGACTGACTATCCCGTCACGACAGGCGGAGTTGGAACGCACGCTGAGAGGAATTCGCTCGGACCAGCTCGATCTGGTAACCGCCACCATGCGCGCACGTCAGAGCATTGCCGAGACCACGCGCGACCTCGATGGCCTCTACGATAAAAGGCACACCGAGATCGCGTCCGAGCTGCAGACGGAGCTGTCGGCGCTCGATCAGCAGGAACTGAAACGTGAGACAACGCAGAAGAAACTTCTCGATGGACTGGCGGAAGGCGGCGGTTCTACATCTCGGGAAAAGCGGCCGCTGATCTTCGCCGTGACGCGGCGCATCGACAGCAAGACCAACGAGTTCCCAGCGACAGAGATGACCCTTCTCATACCGGGAGACGTGGTCAGGGTTACTCAGGTCCCCCTGGAAGCAACCCAATTCGACACGGAGGAGACGGACGTTTCGGTCTCGCCAACTCCTCGATCCCAGGAGGCCAGCCAATGACCGACTCCGAGATCAAATGTCCCCATCAATCGTTTCCTTGTCTGGCCCGGCAAACGCCGGCCGGCTCAGCCTCGAGGTGACTGCAAGATGAAGGGAATCATACTGGCCGGGGGCAACGGGACGCGCCTCTATCCCCTGACGATCGCGGTCTCGAAACAGATACTGCCGATCTACGACAAGCCGATGCTCTACTATCCCCTGAGCGTGCTGATGCTCGCGGGCATCCGGGAGATCCTTGTTATTTCGACGCCGCGCGATTTGCCCTGCTTCCAGGCGCTTCTCGGCGATGGGTCGGATTTCGGGCTGAACCTATCCTATGCGGAACAGCCTCACCCGAATGGGCTGGCGGAGGCCTTCATCATCGGCCGGAGATTCATCGACGGCGGCAATGTCGCGATGATCCTCGGCGACAACATCTTCTTCGGGCACGGCCTCCCGGCCGTCTGCCGGCAGGCGGCTGCCCGGCAGAGAGGTGCTTCGGTCTTCGCCTATCACGTAGACGATCCGGAACGATACGGCGTCGTGAGCTTCGACAAGACGAACGGCAAGGCCATGTCGATCGAGGAGAAGCCGGCCAAACCGAAATCGAACTGGGCCGTGACCGGGCTCTATTTCTATGACCACAATGTGGTCGACATTGCTTCATCGATCGAGCCGTCCGAGCGCGGCGAACTCGAAATCACCGCCGTCAACAACATCTACCTCGAACGCGGCGAGTTACACGTCTGCCAACTTGGGCGGGGATATGCCTGGCTTGATACGGGCACCTACGACAGTCTTTACGACGCCGCCTCGTTCGTGCGGACGGTCGAGCGACGCCAGGGCGTACAGATCGCCTGCCCGGAGGAAATCGCCCTCGAAATGGGCTGGCTCGGACCGGAGGACGTGCTCAGGCGCGCTTCCATGCTCGGTAAAACTGCTTATGCATCCTATCTCCGCCGTCGCGCCGAGGAATATGCCGGATGACGCTGGAGGTCAGGGAGCTCGGACTGGGCGGAGTCCTGGAAATCCTTCCCGGCAAGATCGGAGACGACCGCGGCTTCTTCTCCGAAACGTGGAATGCCCGGAAGCTTGCCTCATCGGGGATCGACCTCCATTTCGTCCAGGACAATCACTCCCGTTCCGCGGCAAAGGGCGTTCTGCGTGGACTGCACTACCAACTGCCACCCCACGCCCAGGACAAACTCGTGAGGGTGGTCAAGGGCGCGATCTTTGACGTTGCCGTCGACATCCGCCGGGGATCGCCGACCTTCGCGAGATGGGTGGGTGTCCGCATCAGCCCCGAGCAATGGAACCAGATCCTCATACCCAAGGGCTTCGCCCATGGCTTCCTGACGCTCGAGCCCGATACGGAGGTGATCTACAAGGTCACCGACTATTACTCCCCCGCCCATGACCGCTCGATCCGTTTCGACGACCCCGATATCGCCATCGACTGGCCGCTGCCCGCATCGGACTTCCAGCTCTCCGAGAAGGATCGCGCCGCGGGATACCTGGCACAGGCCGAGATCTTCGATTTTTCTGAGGGAGCCGGCAGATGAACATACTTGTGACCGGCGGAGCCGGCTTCATCGGTTCGGCTCTTTGCCGGCAGCTCGTTGATGATCCGCGGAACCGGATCATCAACGTCGACAACCTCACCTATGCGGGCAATCTCGCCTCGCTGCGGGAAGTGGAGGATCGACCCAATTACCGTTTCGTCAAAGCTGATATCTGCGATCAGACGACGATAACGGAGCTGCTCCGGGCGGAAAAGATCGAGCGCATCATTCATCTTGCCGCCGAAACCCATGTGGATCGCTCGATCGATGGGCCGGCCATGTTCGTGGAGACCAATGTCGTCGGCACCTTCAGGCTGCTGCAGGCGGCCTTGGACTACTGGCGGGCATTGCCAGAAGACCTGGCTCGGGATTTCCGCTTCCATCATGTCTCGACCGACGAAGTCTTCGGAGACCTTCCTTTCGACGAAAGCACGTTCAACGAGAGTACGCCCTACGCGCCCTCCTCTCCCTACTCGGCCTCCAAAGCCGCTTCGGACCATCTCGTCCGCGCATGGCACCACACGTTCGGGCTGCCAGTCGTTCTTTCCAACTGCTCCAACAACTACGGGCCGTTTCATTTCCCGGAAAAACTCATACCTCTCGTCATCCTCAATGCACTCGACGAGAGGTCGTTGCCGGTCTATGGCGCAGGCGCCAACGTGCGGGACTGGCTCTATGTCGAGGATCATGCACGCGCGCTTGCACTGGTTGCCACCAAGGGCGTGACCGGCCAAAGCTACAACATCGGCGGAGATTGCGAACGCACGAACCTCACCGTCGTGCAGACGATCTGCGATATTCTGGACATCAGGAAGCCGCGCAGGAGCGAGAAGAGCTATCGCGACCTCATAGCCTTCGTGACCGATCGTCCCGGTCACGATCGCCGCTACGCGATGGATACGACCAAGATCAAGCGCGAACTCGGCTGGGCGCCGAAGGAGAGCTTCGAGAGCGGCCTCGTGCGCACGATCGATTGGTATCTCGGCAACGACTGGTGGTGGCGGCCGATCCGCGAAGGTCGCTATGCCGGCGAACGCCTGGGAAGACTGGCGGCCGCACAATGAAGATCCTGGTCACGGGCACACGCGGCCAGCTCGCGACCAGCCTGTTCGAGCTTGGCGCCAAACGGCCAGGTGTCGACGTCCTGGGTATCGGCCGGCCGGAACTCGACCTTGCAAAGCCGGATGCGATCGCGTCGGTTGTCCTTTCTGCTAGGCCCGATATCGTCGTCTCCGCCGCGGCCTACACCGCCGTCGATCGCGCCGAAGACGAACGCGATCTCGCCTACACCGCTAACGTTCTCGGGGCAGCGGCCGTCGCAGGCGCGGCGGCAAAGCTCGCAATCCCGGTCATACATCTTTCCACGGACTACGTTTTCGCGGGCGATGTCCGACGCGCCTATCAGGAAGGCGACGCGACCGGGCCGAAGAGCCACTACGGCCACACCAAGCTCGAAGGCGAGAGGGCGGTCGCTGCCGCCAATCCCTATCATTTCATTCTTCGCACAAGCTGGGTCTACAGCCCCTTCGGGACAAACTTCGCGAAGACGATGCTGAGGCTTGCCGAAGACCGACCGACGGTGTCAGTCGTGTCAGATCAGTGGGGCAATCCGACATCGGCCCTGGATCTGGCAGACGCGATCCTGCGCATCGCGGAGCATCCGGCGCGCGAACGTTCGGGGTCTATCACGTTGCGGGTTCCGGAGAGACAAACTGGTCGGGGTTCGCTCGTCACATATTCGAAGTCAGCCGCGCAAACGGGGGCCCTTTCGCGTTCGTCCACGACATCGCGAGTAGCGAATATCCCACGAAGGCCCGACGCCCATTGAACTCTCGTCTCTCGACGCAAAAGTTCGAGAAAACCTTCGGCTGGCGGTCCCCAGACTGGCAGCAGAGTGCCGAGACAATCGTCCGGCGCATCGTCAAGGCACGCCGCCCCGTCCTCGAACCAGAGGGCCGCCACGAAACACGGGATGCAGGCTGATGGCCTCCGACGAAAGTTCCACGGAAACGCATAGCTACGGCCAGATACTCAAGTCGACGGCTCTGATGGGCGGCTCCTCGCTCTTGAACGTCGGCTTCTCGATCATTCGAAACAAGACCATCGCAGTGGTGCTGGGTCCGGAAGGCGTCGGGCTCATGGGGCTCTTCAGCGCGATAGCCGACATTGCGCAGGCGCTTGCAGGCCTCGGGGTGCAGGCAAGTGGTGTTCGCCAGATCGCCGAGTCGGCTGGAACCGGGGACGCGGAGAGGATCGCGCGCACGGCAACCGTCATCCGGCGAACATCTATCCTTCTCGGTTTGCTCGGAACCGTCCTGTTGGCGGCCTTTGCGTTTCCGGTCGCGGGCTTCACATTCGGAGACCATCAGCATGTCGCCGGAGTGGCGTTGCTGTCGATTGCGGTGTTCATGCGGATCGTGTCCAGTGGGCAGGTTGCCTTGATACAGGGCGTGCGAGCCATCGGCGATCTCGCCCGGATCAGCGTATTGTCGGCCTTCTTCGGAACTGTGATCAGCATCCCGCTGATATACTGGTTCGGTTCCCAGGGCATTGTGCCATCGCTGATCGGGACAGCCGCTCTGACGCTTATCACGTCCTGGTGGTACAGCAGGAAGTTGAGTATCGACACTCGGCCAATGACCGCGCCTGCGTTTTATCGCGAAACGGCTGCACTGCTGAAACTCGGTTTTGCTTTCATGGTAAGTGCGCTGCTCACCATGGGTGCCGCCTACGCCATTCGCATCTTCGTGTTGCGCGCAGATGGCGTCGCTGCCGCCGGCCTTTATCAGGCAGCCTGGGCCCTGGGGGCCTCTATGCGAGCTTCATTCTCCAGGCGATGGGAACCGATTTCTATCCGCGTCTGACCGCTATCGCCGGCGACAATGCCGCCTGCAATCGTCTCGTCAATGAGCAGACCCAGATCAGCATGCTTCTGGCCGGTCCCGGCGTCCTTGGCACACTCACATTTGCACCGCTGGCGATGTGGCTGTTCTACTCGCCGGAATTCCACGCCGCGACGGACATCCTGCGCTGGATCTGCCTCGGCATGATGTTGCGGATCATCGCCTGGCCAATGGGCTTTATCGTGCTCGCAAAGGGTGCGCAGACCATCTTCTTCTGGACGGAGGTCGCCGCCACTATCGTGCACGTGGGTCTGGCCTGGCTGCTGGTTACGACACTCGGAGCGGTAGGTGCCGGTGCGGCATTCTTCGGGCTCTACGTGTGGCACGGCCTTCTGATATATGTGATCTCGCGGCGCATGACGGGTTTCCGCTGGTCCAGCGACAACACGAAGCTCGGGCTTATGTTCCTTGGTGCATCCGCGCTGGTATTCGGCGCGTGCCTGGTCTTGCCGGCATGGCAGGCGACCGTGTTGGGCTCGACCGCAACCGTGGCAAGCGGGCTCTATTCGCTGCGGATGCTCGCCAATCTCTTCCCTGGAAGCTCGATCCCGATGAGGATCAAGGCGCTTGTGTCGAGAGCGGCCTGAGCTGAAATCGGTTGCGGTTGAGGGAAGGAACGCGCAGGTTTACGCGGTCTGTGGTCAGCCGACCCTGGCTGAGGGGAGGCTGAGGGGTGGAACCATCAGCTCACGAAGAGCCCCGCCAACCCGTGTCAGGTCTTGATCCGTCATCTGAGCGAAGAGGGGAAGTATCACGGATCCGGTCTGGGCAGCCACGCTGCGGGCGAGGTCCGTGCTGGCCCGATGCGAACCACTTGCCGCATAGGCCGATTCCAGGTGGATGTTCATCACGCCTCGACGCGTCGAGATTCCCTGGTCCAGCAATGCCTGCATCGTCACCTTCTGGTCGATGTCGCCCGGTAGCATCACGCAGTAACTTTGCCAGTTGCTGCGGGTCCAGGCTGGTTCGATCGGTGTCACCAGGCCAGGCACATCTTTGAGGAGGTTTTCATACTTGGCCGCGATCTGCCGGCGCCGAGACACGAGCTCCGGCAGGCGCCGCAGTTGCACGCGGCCGATCGCTGCCTGCAGATCGGTCATGCGGTAGTTGTATCCGAGTTCGGGATACTCCTCGTATATCACCTGCTTCGATCCATGGCGGACCGTATCGGCGACGCTCATACCATGCTGCCGCCACAGCCGGAACTTCCGGTCGTAATCCGGATTGGCGGTCGTCAGCATGCCGCCGTCACCTGTCGTGACGACCTTGCGCGGATGGAAAGAGAAGCAGGCGATATCGCCATGAGGCCTGCCGATCCTTTGCCACTCGCCTTCCCAGAGGATCTCGCTCCCGGTCGCGCAGGCGGCATCCTCGATAACCGGAATGGCGAAATGTCTTCCAACTTCCACGATGCGACGGAGATCGCACGGCATGCCCAATTGGTGGACGCACACGATTGCCTTTGTACGCGCAGTAACCGCGGCCTCGATCAGGTCGGGATCCATGTTGAAGCCGCCCGCCTCGATATCGACGAACACCGGCACCGCTCCGCAATAGCGGATCGCATTCGCCGTCGCGACGAACGAATGGCTGACTGTTATCACCTCGTCACCCGGACCGACGCCCACCGCCATCAGCGCCAGATGGAGCGCCGTCGTGCAGTTGGAAACGGCGCAGGCGTAGGGCGCACCGACGTATTCGGCGAACTCGGCTTCAAAGGCAGCGACCTCCGGTCCCTGCGTGACCCAGCCGGACAGCACGACGCGCCGCACCGCCTCGACTTCCTGCTCATCGAGTTGCGGCTTGGCGACGGGGATCTGCGGAAGTGCGCCACTCATGCAGCTTCTCCCCCTGCGACCGACCTTTCCTGCCGCCACCAGTCGACGAGATCGCGAAGCCCGTCATCCAGCGATATGCGTGCCGAGAAGCCGAGCAAACGCTCCGCCTTCGTCGTGTCAGCAAGCCGGCGCGTTACCGCGTTCACCTTGCGTGCGGCCTGATGCTGCGGCTCCAGCGACGCCCCCATGACACGGGTCAGTTTTTCCGCCAGTTCCCTGAGACTCGTCTCGGTTCCGCTCGCGACATTGAACACTTCGTCGGTGACATCAGCCTTGGCGGCCAGCAGGTTTGCCCGCGCAATGTCGTGTACGTGCACGAAGTCCATCGTCTGCGTACCGTCTCCGTGGATGATCGGCGGAAGCCCGGCCGCAATGCGCTCCATCCAGCGGATTAGTACTTCGGTATAGGCACCATAGACGTCCATGCGTGGGCCGTAGACGTTGAAATACCTGAGCGCCACATAACGCAGGCCATACATCTCGGCGAAACTGCGCAGCAGGCCCTCGTTGAACGCCTTTGCCGCACCGTAGATCGTCCTGTTGTTGTAGGGATGATGGTCTTCGGTCGTCGGGAAGCTTTCAGCAAGGCCGAGAACCGAAGCGGAGGAAGCAGCAACGACCTTCGATACGCCCGCCTTCACGGCGGCTTCCAGGACGTCGAACGTCCCCCCGGCCAGCACGTCGAACGCCAGCCTCGGTTCCTCGGCGCATTGAGTAATCCGGATCGCTGCCTGATGGAAAACGACGTCGACGCCTTCGATGGCCTCTGCCAGGAGAACCCGGTCGCGGATGTCGCCCTCGATGATTGTCAGCGGAAAGGCGGCCGCCGCCTCCCGCAGGTTCTCGTGCCGCCCGCGCACAAAATTGTCGAGTATCAGGATCTCGCGCGGCTCCTCGACGGCGACCAGGTCGGCGATGTGCGAGCCAATGAGACCGGCCCCGCCGGTAATGAGAATACGCTTGTTCTTCATGGCCCGCCCTTCGTTCACTCTCTCGTCTGCAGGGGATCGTAGTCCGTTCGCCAGTGCAGGAACTTCGCCGGGACACCCGCCACGACTGCGAATGGCTCGACGTCCGACACAACGACTGCGCCGGCGCCGACAATCGCGCCCTTCCCGATCGTGACACCGGGAAGCAGCGTGGCATTGGTGCCGATGTCGGCCCAGGCGCCCACGCGGACAGGCTTGATCTCCAGGTCTGTGCGGATGATCGGGACGTCGACGGGAACGGCGGTATGGCTCGATCCAAGGATCTTGGCGCCCGGGCCCCAACCAACGAAGTCCTCGATGACCAGATCTCGTGCATCCATGTAGGCCTGCGGTCCGATCCAGACATTGTTGCCGATGACGCATGTTCCGTCATAACGGCCCTGTATGTAGGCTTGCGCTCCGATGAACACGCCGCTTCCGATCTCGAATGTTTCGGGATGCTTAAAGCCCGCCCCGCTGCCGACCTGGAGACCTGCGCCGCACCGCCGTGATACAGCCTGCCAGATTGTCCTGCGCATCAGGGCATCGACAAACCCGTCACCTGCCGAGAAGCGGCCGTAGAGTTCAATGAGGCCCGCGGTGCCATAGGAATTTCTGAGCTCCTGTGCGAGCTCGCGCTGGTAGCCGGCGTCTGCCGGAGCGTCACGCTTGCCATGGACCGCCGGTACAAGGCGGGCAGTGTTCGCGGGTTCAGCCGACATAGGCATCCTGCTCCAGAGCTGCGGCTACCTGCTCGACGTCGCGCGCCGACATTTCCGGATAGATCGGTAGCGAAAGCATGCTGCGCGCAGCGGCTTCAGATACGGGGAAATCTCCCGCGCGGTAGCCGAGATCGGCGTGCGCCTCCTGCAGATGGACCGGAATGGGATAGTGAAGGCCGGACTGGATTCCTTCGGCCTGAAGGGCGCTCCTGATTTCTTCCCGATCCCTGCATTTCACGGCGTAGACATGGTAGACATGGCGGCGATGAGCGACCTCCATGGGCGGCTTCACGGCAGCAGAATGCGCAAGGAGCGCAGAATACCGAGCTGCATGTGCCCGCCGGGCGGCCGTCCAGGCTTCGAGATATCTTAGCTTCACCCGCAGGATCGCGCCCTGAATACCGTCCATCCGGTAGTTGAAGCCCTTGAGAAGGTGATGATAGCGCTGCTGCTGGCCCCAGTCCCGCAGCATGCGGATGGTCCGAGCATGGGCGTCGTCGCTTGTCACGACGGCCCCGCCCTCGCCACAGGCGCCGAGGTTCTTGCCGGGGTAGAAGCTGAAGCAGCCCGATATGCCGATACTGCCCGCCCGGCGATGCCTGTGCTCGGCTCCATGGGCCTGGCAGGCATCCTCGATCACGGGCAGTCCGTGCCGACTGGCTACAGCCATGATGTCGTCCATTTCCGCCATCTGGCCATAGAGATGAACCGGCACGATGGCCTTGGTACGGGATGTGATGGCGGCTTCCAGCTGCGTCGGATCCATCGTCAGTGTCACGGGTTCGACGTCGACGAACACTGGCCGCGCCCCGGTGTAGCAGATTGCCGAGACGGTCGCGACAAACGTGAAGGGAACCGTGATGACTTCGTCTCCCGGTCCAATTCCTGCAGCGAGCAGGGCAAGATGCAGGGCGCTCGTTCCGGTGTTGACCGCAATCGCATGCCGGGCACCGCAGTAGTCCGCGAACTCCTCTTCGAACGCGGCGACCTCATCCCCGAGGACATATTGCGCGGAAGCGAGGACGCGCAGGACCGCCGCGTCCACCTCGTCCTTGATCGATGCATACTGCGCTTTGAGATCGAGGAGAGGAATCATGCGATCCGCCTCACCTGATCGAGCTCTATCACACGGCCGCGCTGGGCGAGCGATTGCGTCGCCGCCTCCAGGATGCGCACGACACGAAGCCCCGCGTTCCCGTCGGCAATCGGCTTCTCATTTCGCTCGATGCAATCGACGAACTGGCGCAACTCGCGGCCCAAAGCCTCTGTCATGTCGAGTTGCGGCGCGTACATGTCGCCGGTCCGGTAGCCTACCAGCATCTGGTAGACCTTTTCGCCGTTCTTTTGCGGGTTGCCGTTGAGCGTAATGCCCTTGTCGTAGACCTTGATCTTCTCGCTGGGCTCGAGATCATCGTAGACAATCATCTTGCTGCTCCCGCCGACCAGCGTCCGGCGCACCTTAACAGGGGCGAGCCAGTTGACGTGGATATGGGCGATCAGCTTGCTTTCGAAGAAAAGATTAAGATAGGCGATGTTTTCCGGCTCGCCGGCGACATGGCTCATGCCCGTGGCCGAGACCGCGATCGGCTTTTCCGGCAGCACGTAGTCCATGATCGAAAGGTCGTGGACGGCGAGATCCCAGATGACGCTTACATCGTGCTGGAACAGGCCGAGATTCACGCGCACGGAGTCGTAGTAGTACATGTCCCCGAGGCCGTTCTCCACCAGCTCGCGCATCTTCCTGACCGCGCCCGTGTGGATGAAGGTGTGGTCAACTGCGAGAACGAGGCGACGACGCGCCGCTTCGTCGACCATGCGTCGCGCTTCGTCGGCGGTCGCGGCCATCGGTTTTTCCACGAACACATGCTTGCCTGCCATCAACGCCTGCATCGCAAGCCTGAAGTGAGCCGAGACCGGTGTCGCGATCGCTATGGCATCGACCCGCGGGTCTCGCAGCACCTGCTCGAAATTGTCGGTGATTTCCACGGCCGGATAGCGTGCCTGAACGGCTGCCAGCCTGTCGGTCTTCAAGTCGCACACAGATACGAGACGCGCGCCACCCGTCTCCGCGAAATTCCGGACCAGATTCGGACCCCAATATCCGTAGCCGACAACAGCAACGCCGATCATCACATACCTCCGGCGGAAAGGACTTCGACCGGGGCGTCCTTGACGCGCCCGATGATCCTGGCCGGCACGCCGGCGACGATTGCATGACTTGGAACATCCTTTGTCACGACCGCTCCGGCGCCGACCTGAGCGCCCTCGCCGATCGTCACGCCTGGCAGGATCGTTGCGTTGCTGCCGATCGAGGCGAAGCGCTTGACACGGATGGGCACGACCTCCCAGTCGGCGTCCGACTGGAGGCTGCCGTCCGGATTGACGGCGCGCGGGTAAACATCGTTGGTGAACATGACGCCGTGGCCGACGAAGACGCCGTCCTCGATCGTAACGCCCTCGCAGATGAAGGTATGGCTCGAGATCTTGCAGTTGCGGGCGATCGCCGCGTTCTTCTGTATCTCGACGAACGTCCCGATGCGTGTTCCCTCGCCGATCGTGCAGCCATAGAGATTGACCAGATCCGGATGGTGGATGACCACACCGGGATCCAACGTGACGCTAGATGCAATCATGCTGCGACGGCCCCTGCCTTAGCGGTTTCTGCTGATGCCGACGCGAAGAAACCTTCAATTCACATGGTTTTCATCGTCGGATGAAGCACTGAAGTTCTTGCATGATCAGATGAATGCTTTTCCGCCGTCGCGTAAAGGAAACAAAACGCAGTATTTCTATGGCCGAAAGGCGTATCTGCTTACATTGCATTGATGACTGTCGCGGGCCGAACTCCCTGTTCTTTACCGTATCGGTCACCTGTTTCGACCCCGAAACACCTCTCGATACGCCCCATCCCCCTCAGGACCATGCTTCAGCGGCATCGCCGGTGGCCTTCTCTCGTACATCGGGGCAACCAGCAGGCGCAGGGGAGTTGTCGGATCTCTCGGCAGCCATGGCTGTTTCTTTCAAGGATGACGATCGTGTCCGGCAAAAAGGGTGGAGTGCGCCTTGGCTGCATCGTAGTCGCCATACGGCGCACCTGACGTCGTCGCCCACCGGCGGAAAAAGTCTCGCATCAAGGAAAATCCAGTTCACAAATGCGTGTTCTATTGTCGAAACGCATGTGGAATGCATGCCCTTCTACGGGTGCCGCCTCAAAGGCACACCTGATGCCTACCCTTACGTGATCCGATTGCAGAGGGGTGGGCCAAAGATTACGTGAAAACGGAAAATACAAGCAGAGTCATGCCCAGGGAGCATGCCGCTATGTTTTATCTTTGCGAACCTGAAGCCTAAGATGTTTCTGACCCGAGATCGGATTTCATCGCCAATTATTACTTTCATCACCTTACGTCATCGAGCGATATCGCGTAATAAAACCACCAATTACTTTTTTACTCTCATGAAATCATAGTTAGATCTATTTATATCGATATTTTACTGCTCTTAACTTTCCACGCACTAATTCGATCGAAAACTTGATTAAATCTCCACGATACGGCGCACATGTCATACTTTTGTTGATGCCCGATCAGGGGCACGCGAGGGGATCGGGTGGATTTTGGCCCGGAAAATCACCCACGGGCATCGCCTGGAGTGTGTTTGATCGGCCTTGGCGTACCTCAAAAGGAGTATGCTGAAATTAACTTTGATAGTTCTGCATTCTCAATTAGTATTAAGCACTTCGGCTGGCGGTGTACTGTTCGAAAACGCGCCAACTCCCGCCGAACCTAGGCAAACTCGAAGTTATCAGCTAGTAAGTAGTTGCTTATGTAGAAACTCGTGTTTAATGCCGGCACCCAGTAACAATATTTTGTAGTCCCGCCGGCAAGTAGATCTTCGCGTGAGAGAGATTCGACATTTGGCGCCTCATGCAGGCCTGAGACGCTCAAACCTAGTGTATTTTTTTGGGGAGCAGCTTAGCTATGAGTTCGGAGATTGTGACCACCACAAGAGACACAGGCAGTAAACTTTCCCACCCAATGACGATCGAGCAAGCGGGTAACGTCATTGGGAAGACGTTGCCCGAACTACCGTTTCTTCCGGAACGCTCGCTGGTAATCATCGACAGCCGGGCACTGGACCGTCAATGCCTTGCGCAGAGCATTGCAACCCACAAGGTTGACATGCGCGTGCTGGCATTCGGCTCCATGGAGGAGTGGAAGCAGAAACGACATGAGCATCCGCCACTGGCAGCCATTCTTCTGAACATCGGAGGAAAGAAGGTCGGAGAACCGGCCGTATCCGACGAGATCAGGAAGATGTCATCCGACTTCGATACAACTCCGGTCATCGTACTGGCGGACAGCGATGATCTCGTACAGATCATGAAGGCACTTGAATGCGGGGCAAAGGGGTACATCCCTTCATCCGTCAGCATCGACGTCTGCATCGAGGCGATTGCCCTGGCGCTTGCCGGCGGCATCTTCGTTCCCGCAAGCAGCGTTTTCGCAATGCGCCAACTGCTGGAGTCAGGCAACACCGTTGCAAGACCGCTCGCCGGCATGTTTACCGCACGCCAGGCCGAAGTGGTCGAGGCCCTGCGGCGTGGAAAGGCGAACAAGATAATCGCCTATGAACTCAATCTGAGGGAGAGCACCGTCAAGGTGCACATTCGCAATATCATGAAGAAGGTCAAGGCTACGAACCGGACCGAAGTTGCCTACAAGATCAACGATCTCTTCCCTGGAGACGTTTCCGCTGACGGTGCCAACAGGCTGGAACACTGAGTTTCCAGACTGGCCGGCTCGCCTGGCGACCACCTGCAGACCGCGTGACACGGACAAGTTTCTTGAACGTGTGCGCGGTTCTGGGTTGTCTGGACTTGCACGAAAACCCGTCCCGCCCGTCAGCACACTCTCCCGATCCACCTACCCTCGCAATAGGCGTCAGACGGCTTTGTCGATAGCTTTATGCCACACGCCCCAGGACAAAAATGCCTGAGAGCGCATGGCCGAATTTCCCCTCACTTCTCTTTGCTCATGCGGAGCCTAGTGACATCTCCAGGGCTTAGCCCGTTGGATGCGCGAGAACCGCCTGCCTTGCGGGCGTGAGGACAGGTCAGAGACCCGTCCCCTTAAAGACCGCGACAGGCGTCATCGAGAGTATCCACAAGTCCGCGCCGAACGACATCATCGCGGCGTATCGCGTGTCGTGCATCGCACGCTCAGCGAAAGTACAGTTGTTCCGGTCGCTGATTTGCCAGAGGCCGGTCAATCCCGGACGCATGTCGAAGTACGCGGTTCCCGGATAGTGCGGCCGCTGCTCGGGAAGCATCGGACGCGGACCGACGAGGCTCATATCCCCGATAAACACGTTCAACAACTGCGGCAACTCATCCAGTGAGTACTTCCGCAGATACTTGCCGAGACGGGTGATGCGCGGATCGTCCCTGAGCTTCTGGGTTCTTTCCCATTCAGCTCGCGCTTCCGGATTACCTTCCAGGTATTCCTCAAGCCGGAGCTCCGCCTGGGGCACCATGCTGCGCAACTTCCAGAGCTTGAAGACCTTGCCATTCTTTCCGAGACGAGGCTGCGAATAGAAAGCCCCCTCACCATCCAGGCGAATGAGCAACGCAAGCACGCCCACGATGGCAAGCGCCAGCGGCGCCATTAAGAGTGTTGCAAGAACATCGAAACTGCGTTTCGTCGTTGAGTAGACCGACCAGTTGTCAATCGCCGCCGTATGCGGCACGACAAGCGGCTGCGAAAAAGGCTTGGAATCTCCCTGCATGCGTCCCCCGAGAGCGATGAAAAGGACTTCTCACAAGCGCAAGCATCGTCTGCGACGATCAGAGGACACCCTCATGTCCTACTAGATCGCTCGTCACTTCTATTATTGGAAAATCCCTGTTTATCGCTTGCGTAAAGAAATATTAACCAACATAAACTTCACATCTCAATACGCCGTCTTTAGGCAATTCGATCTAGAGAAAGTAACGCCTGGTCGCCCTGGCTACAGGGGAGACAGCGGCCAGAACTTGGAATGCTCTCCGCGTAGCACGTCTGATCGATGAACGTGGTCCTGCCGACGCTGAACCCGAAGCAGAAGGCCGCAGGCAAGACGCCCAGGATGATCGGAAAATCCAAAGAGCAACGAGGGGTTGCGAACGGACCCACCGGCGGTCCGTGACGACCGCGTCTGCGTAACGCATAGGATGAGCAACCTAGCCAAAGGGACTAGTCCCCGGCTGGCCCGCGCCACGGTTCACCCCCCAATGGCGATCTATCATGCGAGCCGCAAGCATTTGAAAATGAACATCACCCGGCTTCGGTCCGTTCAATTTTCGAGTGGCTTCGCGATGAGCGATCTGGATATCCGCTTCTACCTTTCGATCCTGTGGCGAAGACTTCCCTATCTCCTGGCAATCGCCCCCCTGGCGATCGCCATCGCCGTCGCGATCGCTCTTTCTCTACCGCCGGTCTACCGGGCCAGCGCCAAGATCCTCATCGAAGCACCGCAAATTCCCGCTGATCTCGCGCGTTCGACGGTGCCAACAGGCGCGGTCGAGCAACTGAGGATCCTTCAGCAACGCATAACGACACGCGATGCGCTGATCGATCTCGCGACACGGTTCAACATCTACGGGAAGAGCGAGAAGGAGCCTTCGGCCGATGATATCGTGAAGGACATGCGAGCCCGGGTGAAGTTCGAACAGGTTTCGCTGGACGCTTTCAATCCTGTCCAGGAAGCAACAATTTTCAACGTGTCATTCGACGCCGACACTCCCACCATGGCAGCCGACGTCGCCAATGAACTCGCCGCTTCGATCCTCAGCCGGAACCTGCGCCTACGGACCGACCGGGCCGGCAACACGCTGCAATTCTTCAACAATGAAGTCACGAGACTTGGCACAGACCTCAATCGTCTCGAAGCCGAGATCCTCGCTTTCAAGACGAAGAACAAGGATACGCTTCCCGATAGCCTCGATTTTCGCCGGAGCCAGCAAAGCAGCCAGCAGGAACGACTCATTGCGCTTGAAAGAGAAGAAACCGACCTCCGGTCCAGGCGGAGCAGCCTTGTTGCTACCTACGCGGCGACCGGCCAGCTCAGTGATTCCGGCCCGCTGACGCCTGAGCAGCAGATGCTCGCAGATCTGAACCGCGCACTTGCCGAGCAGTTGGCGATCTTCTCGGAGAACAGCCCCAACATCACCGCGATCCGCGCGCGGATCGCCGCCTTGCAGAACGGCATGAATTCCAATGACCAGAAGGGGAAGGACAAGGGCGGAAAAAGGAGCGGAACCGTCGGGCTCGAGCTGCAACTCTCCGAGATCGACGAACGCCTTCAGTTCATCGTCCATGAAAAGTCCTCGATCACCCAGCGCATCGCCAACCTCACTGCATCGATCACGGCGACGCCTGCAAGCGAAACCGTCCTCAATGCGCTGGAGCGAAATCGGGTGAACATCCAGAACCAGTACAACACCGCGATCGCGAGGCGCGCAGACGCGTCTATTGGAGAACAGATAGAAATGCGCGCCGACGGCGGCCGTATTTCCCTTCTGGAAGCGGCGACGCCCCCCCAATCCAAGGAAAGTCCGAAGCGGGGCCGCATCGTCGCCATGGGCGGCGCGGGAGGCATTGGCCTGTCGCTCGCTCTCGTGGCACTCCTCGAAATTCTGAACAAGACCATTCGCAGGCCGGCAGAACTGGTCCGGCGCCTGCAGATGCAGCCCCTTGCGACCATCCCCTATATATGGACAGCAGCCGAGCTGCGGGCCGCCAGGACAAGGCGGAACCTGGCGGTTCTCTCCGCCGGAGCCATCCCCGCCACGCTAATCCTTATCCACTACTACTACATGCCGCTCAATCTCGCCCTGCAGAAGATCGTCACGGGCATCGGGAGCGTCGGCACAATGTGACGGACCGCAATCCAGTCCACTTGCGCGCAATCAAGAGGATCGACAGCACGACACATGGAACACGTTCAAAAACCCTTGAAAGAAGCCCTGCAGTTCCGCTCCTCGGACAAGCTCGCCGAGCAGGCGATACAATCCTGCTCGCGGCTCGGCACCGAAGCGCTCTGGGCCGGCCTCAAGCCACTGCAGCTCGATCCCGAGATCACCGCCCGCAACCGCATCGTCACGACGAGCCGCCTGGATCCGGCACATGCCAGCTTCGACATGATGCGGACGAACATCCTGCGTCTCATGCGCCAGAACAATTGGACGTCCATCGCGATCACCTCTCCGACACCGGCATGCGGAAAGACTTTCGTCGCGCTCAATCTGGCATTCAGCCTCGCGCACCAGAAGGACTGCCGGAGCCTCCTCGTGGACCTCGACCTGAAACGCCCGCAGATCGGAAAAGCGCTCGGCTTGAAGAACCCTCCATCGATCGAGAGCTACCTGAAGGGCGAGAGCAGCATAGAGGACGTGTTCCTGCGCCATGGAGACAACCTTGCGATCGCCGGCAACCGCCAGCCCGTGCAGTTCTCGGCAGAGCTGCTGCAATGCGCCGAAACGACGAATGTGCTTGAGGAAATGCGCCAGAAGATGAGCCCGAATGTCGTCTTGTTCGACATGCCTCCCATGCTCTCTAACGACGATGTGACCGCTTTCCTGCCGAACGTCGATTGCGCCATTCTCATTGCGGCGGCGGAATACAGCACGATCAATGAGATCGATGCGTGCGAACAGGACCTGGCGGAGAAGACGAACCTGCTGGGCGTGGTCCTGAACAAGTGTCAGTACAGCCCGGAGAAATATGGATACTGAGGCGAGCGATGCTGCCATACCTCGAAGGGACTAGACCTTCGGTAGATCGCCTCGCTTTCCGGACTACGGCAGGCATTGGAATCGGTTGCCTCTACGTCTCTCGGCAGTCTTCCAGAGCGGCCGCTTCTTCTGCAAGGATGATGGAAACCGTGCGCGCCCGGGTTGCGGGTTGCAGTGAGGATGCAACATGGAATCACTATCCGGTCTGACGGAAGGTTATCTGAGCGTCCCGATCAGGGCGAACTCCGGCAGGCCCGGGGGGCTCTCCGTCGTCATCGTCACCTACAACAGCTCTCCCGTCTTGCCCGGCCTGCTGGACTCCCTGGCCGCAGGGCTCGAGGGGATCGCGGACCATGACGTGATCGTCGTCGACAATGCCTCGCAGGACGGTTCCGACGAACTGGCTCAAGCCCATCCCGTCGGTGCCAAGGTTATCAGGATGGGACGCAATGCCGGCTATTCGGCCGGGATAAACGCGGCCACCTCGACGATCGAACCAACGAGGGACGTACTCGTTCTCAACCCTGACATCCGTCTCCATCCGGGCAGCGTCGCGCTTCTCCTGCGCCGACTTTCAGATCGGTCGGTGGGGATAGTCGTGCCGCAGATCCTGAATGAAGACGGAACAATCGCAAAATCCATTCGCCGGGAGCCCTCCATAGCCACGGTTTGGTCGGACGCCCTTCTCGGCGGCAATCGGGCCGCACGCATGGGTGTCGGGGAAATGGTGGACGACCCCGCATTCTACAAGACCGGCGGCAACATCGAGTGGGCGACCGGCGCTATTCTCCTGATATCCTCAGAGGCCCGTCGCAGGATCGGCGAGTGGGACGAGAGCTTCTTTCTCTACAGCGAGGAGGTCGACTACCTTCGCAGGGCACGCATGGCGGGCCTCGCGGTTCTCTATGCTCCCGAGGCGCGCGCCGTGCATATCGGCGGTGAGTGCGCGACCAATGCTTTCCTCACGGCGCTCAGCACCACCAATCGCATCCGCTACTATCGCCGCCTCCATGGCCCGGTGGCTTCCGCATTCTTCAGGTTGGGCGTGATAGTCAACGAAACCATCCGGGTGCCGCTCGGACCACAACATCGCACGGCGCTGCGCGCAGCACTCGTCGGCCAGAGCAACCTCGCATAGGATTGGAGTGGAATGATCCTGACACCTTAGGGCAGCCGCACGGAGACACCGTCCTCGGGCGGTTCCACCAAGGTGACGAGCCCGGCGCTTTTCGGCAGGACCTGCCGCCAAGAAAGCGCAAATTCGCCAGCCAGACGGTACGGTGCTATGCTGCTCGGCTCTTTGACAGCTGGGGCATGCGGCTTGCTCGTCCGCGTGAATGCTCCTGCCGTGTATCGGTTGCCGCGTTGCATGCGGCCTTGAGGCATACTCATACCTCTTGAGCGCGAACTTGCAGGATACGGCCGCCGCAAAAACGATAACAACGCATTGGAACCAGAGATGGAGTATCGAGCTATCGGAAATACTGATCTCCGCGCTTCCGTGCTGGGTCTTGGAACATCGAAGCTTGCCTCAGTGTCCTCAGAACTTACGCGCGCAGCGGCGCTGGACCTCATCATGACCGCGGCTGACCATGGAATAAATCTCATCGATACTGCCGATATCTATGGCCAGGGAGACAGCGAGAGGATCGTCGGGGAAGCCATTCGCGGAAAGCGTGACCGCTTCATCATCGCGACCAAGGCAGGCTACCGGCTGGGTCGCGCAGGCGTGCTGCTGGCGAAGGCGAAGCCTTATCTCAAGCCTCTCCTGCGTCCACTCGGGCGGGTGAGGGCACTGATCGAAACAGCCCGCGACAACGCCCACGCCACAAACGTCATCCGGCAGGACTTCTCGCCTGAGTATCTGACGCACGCCGTGGACAGGAGCCTGCGCCGCTTGCGTACCGACTATGTCGATATTCTCTACCTTCACGATTTGCCCCTCTCGGCAGCACGGAATGCGGAATCGTTCGAGTGCCTCAGCCGAATGCAGAAGGCCGGCAAGATTCGCCACGTCGGGATCTCCCCGACGGATGACGAGGTTCTCGAAGTCGCTCAGAGCAACCCTCTTATCAGGGTCATCCAGACCGATGTGCATCCCTGGCGAACGCCGGCGGCCAAGAGCGGCCTTTCCAGCCTCGGCAAGTCGGGAAGAGGTGTCGTCGCCAACCGGGTCTTCGCTCCGATGGCGGTCGAGGAGTGGAAGCAGAAACTGGAAGATGCCGCGCAGGCTCACGGCATGACTACACGACAGCTGCTCCTGAACTTTGCCCTGCAACAGCCCTACGTAGGATCAGTCCTCACCGGAACGATCAGCCGCGAGCATCTCCTGGAGAATATCGCAGACCTGTCGATCCCGCGACCGGTTCCTCTCGATGATCTCGTGCCATGATCCGGCGCGGCGCGACGGTGCCTCCGGGCACGGAGCTGGAGTGCGATGTTCTCGTCGTCGGCAGCGGACCCGCCGGAACTACTGTAGCGCTGGAGCTTGCCGGATCGTCGATCCAGACAATTCTGCTGGAAAGCGGCGCCCGGAAGGAAAGCGCCCAGTCGCGCGATCTTCTTAGGGGTTTCGTGACGCCGGCCGGCAGTCACGAACCTCTCGAAGCCTACCGCCGGCGCCAATTTGGCGGAACGTCGAACGCTTGGGGCGGACGATGCATCGCCTTCGATCCCGTAGACCTGGAGGCGCGGCCGTGGATACCTCATAGCGGCTGGCCGCTGCCATGGAGCGAACTGCAAGCCAGCTACGCGCGTGCGGCCACACTATGCGAAGTGGCAAAACCGGAGTTCAACGCAGAAACGGTCTTCCCCGGTCAGCAGGCCGAAATGATCGAGGGATTCGACGGAGCCGACGTCATCACCTCCGTACTGGAGCGATGGGGTCCGCCGACCAATTTCGCACAGAAGTACGGGCCACTGCTCGAAAAGAGCACGAACGTCACCGTCCTGCTGAACGCGACGATGACCAAGCTCCGGATCGAGCCGGGGACCCGCCGCATAAAGCGTGTGGAGGTGGCGATAGAAGATTCCCATCGCTTCACGGTACGCCCCCAGCGTGTCGTCCTTGCCTGCGGCGGGCTGGAAAATGCACGCCTGCTGCTGGCATCGAACGATGAAAGTCCCGCAGGAATAGGCAATGAAAACGACAATGTCGGTCGATACTACATGTCTCATCTGACCGGAATCCACAGCTGGGCGAAGCTGAAAGATCCAGGGCAGACCTTCCGTTACGATTTCGAGCGTGACAACGACGTCTACGTCCGAAGACGGTTCTGGATCACCCCGGACGCGCAGCGCCGAGAAAAGATCGGCAATGTCATCGCCTGCTTCCTCACCCCGTATCTTGACCAGGCTCTCGAGGCCAACGCGCTCGCTTCCGCGATCTTTCTGACCAAGTTTGCAATTGCCCTGAGGAGACAAAGCAGCGCCGCGGAGTACCTCCGCCAGAACAAGAGCGAGTTAATGCGTCACGTGAACACGATGTTCTGGCGCGCACCGACCCTCGCACCCCAGATCCTGCAGGTCGTGAAGCAGAGATACCTGACCAAGCGGCGATTGCCCATTCTCCTCCCCCGCAAGGAAGACTTGAACAATCGCTTTGCGCTCTACTACCAGTCGGAGCATATGCCGAACCCGGAGAGCCGCGTGATGCTGCGGCCGGAACGGGACGCGCTCGGCACACCCCGCCTCGACGTGCGCGTTGCCTTCACCGAGATGGACGTCAAGACCATCGTCAGAACGCACCAGATCATCGGCGAGCAGTTCGGCAAGACGGCGACGGGCGAACTTGTCGTCGACGATGCTCCCCTGGAGGATGCCGTTCGCGATCAGCTCAGACATTTCGATTCGATCGCCCACCACATCGGCACGACACGAATGTCCGACGACCCGAAGACCGGGGTGGTGGACCGGAACTGTCGCGTCCACGACACCGAGAACCTCTTCGTCGCCGGAGCTTCGGTTTTTCCAACGAGCAGCCACGCGAACCCGACCTTGACGATCGTGGCGCTGGCGCTTCGCCTCGTCGACTACCTAAAGTCGACGCGAGGTGGATGACATTTCACCGATTGGCGGGACTGCGGCCATAAAGCAGGAGCATGGCGATGATCACCACGCCGTAGACGATCTGCCGCCCGGCCTCCGGCATCTGCATGACGGAAAGTATCGACTGGAGCAACGTTATCAGGATGACGCCCGCGACCGTCCCGAGATAGGAGCCGCGCCCGCCGAGGATGGACGTTCCCCGAGGACCACGGCCGCAATGGAGGGAAGCAGATAGGCATCTCCCATGGCCTGGGCTGCCTTTGACGCATAACCAGCGAGCAGGACGCCGCCGAAGGCACTCAGCGCACCGGACATGACGAAGGCGATCATGACCACCCGCCGTGTATCGATACCGGAAAGGTAGGCGGCACGCTCGCTGTTCCCGATACCGTAGATCGCACGGCCATACGAAGTTCGTGAAAAGAGCAACACCATGCCGGCGCTGATCGCGATCCAGACCAGGACGGCGTTCGGAAGCCCGGGGACGATATAGCCGGTCGCAAGCCACCTTACCGCTGCCGGGGCCGAGTCCTGCGGGGAAAAGCCGCCGGTGTAGAGCACCATCAATCCCTGAGCGACGACATTGGTCGCAAGCGTCACGATCATCGAAGGAATGCGCAGATACGCGACCCCGGCGCCGTTCACGACACCAAAGACCGCGCCGCAGAGAACGCCGATCGGGATGGCCAACACCGCGCCCCCGGTGCCGATCCCGGCTGCCGCGCATGCCATCATCGCCCCCATGGTGACGACCCAAGGAACCGACAGGTCGATATGACCGAGCAGGATCACCAGCATCATGCCCGCAGCTATGACGCCAAGGAAAGAAGCGACCTTGAGCTGTTGCAGCAGGTATTCCAGGGACAGGAAATTGCGCGAATACAAGCTGCCGACGAAAAGCAGAAGGAGAATACAGCCGAAGGCGGTCAGCACGGCGGGGTCGGCGCGGCGCAGCACCGCCGGCAAACGGGAACGCAACGCGAAGGGGCTTCCCGATGCCTCGCTCATTGGAACCACTCCAGACGGTTGCGAATGCGGAGAAGCCCAATGGCGCCGATGCTCACGGCAATCATGAGCACGATACCCTGAAGCAAGGGCTGCCACAGCGGATCGACATCGAAGACAAACAGCATGTCACCGGTCGTGCGCGCCGCAAAGGCCCCGAAGATCGCGCCGACGGCGCTGCCGCGGCCGCCGTAGAGCGCCACTCCTCCGAGGACGACGGCAGCAATGGACCAGAGCGTGTAGCCGCCACCGCTCGCATAGGCGGCCTCGCCGGTATAGGTGAAGAAGGTTAGGAACAACCCGCCCATGCCCGCTAGCAGCCCGCCCAGCGTGTAGGCTGCGAATTTTGCCCGGCGGATCGGGACACCGGACATAAAGGCGGCGGGCTCCGAAGATCCCGCGGCATAGGCCGCCCGGCCGAGCGTCGACCGCCGGAACGGCAGCCATATCACGACAACGACGGCCAGCAGCAGCACCAGGCTTGAGGGGATGACGCCAAACAGCCGGCCGGTCAGTGCGTCGGCGAGATCCTCATTGACCGAGCCGCCGGGAAAAGGCCTGAGCAGCAGGGCTATGCCGAAGTAGACGGCACCGGTGGCAATCGTCGCGACGATCGGCTGCAATCGGCCGTAGATGACCAGGAGCCCGTTGATTGCACCGCAGACCATTCCGGCTACCAGCACCCCAACGAGACCGGCGGCAGTCTCCAACGGCGATCCAACGACGATCCAGGATGCAAGGCAGTTGGTCAGCACGAAGATCATCCCGACGGAAAGATCGATCCCCGCGGTGATCACCACGAGCGCCTGTGCCATTGCGACAAAGGCGAGCAGCACGCCCTTGTTGGCGGCCGTCTGCGCCACGTTCGCGGTCAGGCCGGCGGGATGGTTGGCGATGTAGACCGAGAACATGAGCAGGAAGATCGCAAGCCCCATCAGGCTGCCGCGCTGCTCGCTCAACCAATAGCGCCATTCCTTCATGGAACCATCTCCGGTTCGCGCGTTTCGTCGACGTTGAGGGCGCTGGCGATGAGGGCGTGCTCGGTGAGGCCCGGACCTTCCAGTTCGCGCACGACCCGACCGTCATACAGCACGAGGACCCGGTCGCAGCAGCCGATGAGTTCGTCGTAGTCGGTCGAATAGAACAGGATCGCGGCTCCCTCCTCCGCCAGGTGGCGCAGCAGTTGGTAGAGCTCCTGCTTGGTGCCGACATCGATGCCGCGCGTGGGATCGTTGAGCAGGATGATCCTGGGTTTGCGCATCAGCCACTTGGCGATCACCACCTTCTGCTGATTGCCGCCGGACAGGGCACCCACGGGGATATCGAGCCCGGCGGTCTTGATCGCGAGCAGCCTGATCATCTCGTCGATTGCGCCGTCTTCCTTGCCGCGGTCGATGATGCCGCCGCGGGAAATGCGGTCGAGCGTTGCGAAGGAGAGGTTCTCCCGGACCGTCATCGGCAACATCAGTCCTTCGGTCTTGCGGTCTTCCGGTATGAGGGCCATCCCGATGTCCGCAGACCGCGCAGCAGCGGGGCTGTTGATGGATACCGGCTTGCCGTCGACAAGAACCAGGCCGCTCGTTCCCCTGAGCACTCCGAAGAGCGCCAGCAGCAGGTCACGCTGGCCCTGACCGTCCAGCCCGCCGAGCCCGACCACCTCGCCTGCACCGACGGTAAAGGAGATGTCTCGTAGCCGATCGCCCCAGCTGAGGTCGCTGCACTCGATGACGGGTGGCACCGGGTCCGGAGATGGCGGGGGCTTGGGCGGGAACACGTTGCTCACCTCGCGACCAATCATCATCTCGACGACCTCGTTGTCGGTGCGGGTGCCGGCCCTGTAGCTGGCGACGTTTCGGCCGTTGCGAAACACCGTGCATTCGTCGGCCAACTCGGCGATCTCGTGCATGCGATGCGAGATGTAGAGGATCGCGAGCCCCTCCGCCCGCAGGCGCTTCAGGACAGAGAAGACCTTTGCCACGTCACCCGCCGTCAAGGCGGAGGTGGCTTCGTCGAGAATGAGGATACGCGGCTTGCGGGCCAGGGCCTTGGCGATCTCCACCATCTGCCGGCGCGAAAGCGGCAGGTCGCGGACAAGCGAACGGGGATGGATGTCGTCGGCCCCTGCCCGTGCCAACGCCTCTTCGGCGATGGTGCGTTGCACGCGGCGATCGATGAGCCCGAACTTCAGTGGCGGATCGGAAATAGCGATGTTGTCGGCGACGCTGAGATCGGGCACCAGCGACAATTCCTGGAACACGCAGGCGATCCCTGCGGCAGAGGCCTCGGCCGGGGAGCGAAAGGAGACGTCGCGGCCGTCGAGCACCATGCGTCCCTCGTCGGGCGCGACCACGCCCGCGATGATCTTGATCAGCGTCGATTTGCCGGCACCGTTCTCGCCGAGAATTGCATGGATCCGGCCGGCTTCCACGCAAAGATGCGCATTCTCCAGCGCCAGTACGCCGCCATAGCGCTTCGTTACGCCTTCCACTTTGAAAAATGCCGTAGCCGCCTGCGGTTCAGACGTGATCATGATCGTCCTTGAGCTATCCGTTTCGGACATGCCGGCGGCGCTGAGCCGCCGACATGGTGTTCACCTCGGGCGAATGCGGATGGAGCTATTGGTCTTCCTTGGTCTGCCCCATGATTTCCTGCGCGGAGAAATTGATACCGCAGGTCGGGAAGGAGTTACCGACGAAGAAGTTGTCGGATTCCTTCGGATAGAAGTCCTCACCTTCCTTGAAGTTCGGATCCTCGACGATGGCGAGCGGCAGCTTGATCGATTGCGGGACTACTTGCCCCTCGAGCGCTGCGATCGCCGTCTTGATCGCGACGGCCACCTGCGCCGGTCCGGTACCGGCCGAAGAGCACTTGAGCCCCTTGTCGGCATATTGCGAGCAGAATTTGCGGAAGCCGTTCTCCGTCTCGCCACCGAAAGGCACGAAGGGATGATTGGCGTCCATCATCGCCTGGACGACCCCGGTATCGCCGCCCTGCGCGGTAATGCCGTCGAATGTCTTGTGCACGGCGATCGCGTCCGCAGTGGCTTTCTGGGCAGTCGGATCGTCCCACTTGCCCACGACCTCGACCACGTCCCAGTTTTTCCCGGTTGCGTCGAAGGTCTCGTGGATCCCGTTGTGACGGTCGGTATCGACGGACGTTCCCGCGACACCGCGCACTTCGAGGATCTTCCCGCCATTGGGCAGGTGCTTGGCCAGCCAGTTCGCCCAGAGCACGCCGAGGCCCTTCTGGTCGACGTTGACGTTGATCGCATCCTGGGTGTCGAGAATGTTGTCGAATGCGACGAGGACGACGCCCGCCTCCTTGGCCCTCTTGATGACCGGGCCGAAGGCCGTCGGGTTCTGGGCGTTGACGACGATCGCGTCATATCCGGAATCGATGAAGTTGTTGATCGCCGAGATCTGTGCCGGCACGTCTTCGCCCGTCGAGACGACCTTGAACTCCTTCAGCTTTGCCGCGACTTCGGGCTGCGCGGAATAGGCCTTGGCCGTCTGGATCATCTGGATGCGCCATGTATTGGCGATGAAGCCGTTGGCGAGTGCGATCCTGTATGGACCTTCCTTCTTGGGAAACTTGAAGAACTGCGTTTCGGCTGCCCAAGGTGTAAAGCACTCCGGCTCGGCAGCGGGACCGCTGACAACCTCCGGTTCGGCGAGCGCCGTGCTGGACAGTAGCGTGAATGTCGCGGCGGTGAGAACGCCGCTGACGAATGCCTTGATCATCGTATTCCCTCCCTGGATGTTGCCATTACGGGACATCGCATCGAGATGGACGGCTGACGGCGTCGCTGATGACAGCGGACTGCAGCCGCCTTGCGCATTTCACCCTATCTTCGGGATGGGGAAATGATCTGTGGGAATTCAGGGCATCGTCGGCCGTGGCGCAACGATGCGGTCAATTCGGCACCCCATGTCGATATGCTGGCCCGGTGACGTCAATCGGGCTCCTCCCCTTGGCGTCGCGGGCATGGTAGCGCTGTCAAATAGAATTGTAAAATCCTCTCAAAGGAGTGGCTGCGGTCGCCTTGGTCGGCCCGAGGTACCGTCTCCCGGCTGCCCCTGCACAGGAGGCGGATCCACCATTGCGCGCAGTGCCCCAAAAGAAGAGCCAATGTTTCTCTGGCGCTTCTTGTTGGTTCACGTCATCCTGTTCTGGGAGAACACGCGGATTTGGCAATTGGAGGATAGCCTATGCGCTGCTTTACGGTACTCGGACCCTCGCAGACGGGAAAATCCACGCTCGTTGAAAAGCTGGGATCATTGGCCGCCGAACCGCGAACATCGACTTCCCCTTACGGATTGGGCCTGACGGAATTCGAGATCTCGGGCGAAACCTGGTGTGCGCTCGATACACCCGGATCGATCGAGTCCCTCGCCCATGCCCAGCACGCCCTGCTTGCCAGTGACGCCTGCGTGCTCTGCGTGTCTCCGTCACCGGACGCGGCCGTTCTCGCCGCTCCCTATCTGAGGGCGATCGAAGCCTCCGGTACGCCGTGCATCATCTTCGTAAACCGGATTGACGAGCCGAAGGGCCGGTTGCGCGACGTCATCGCCGCCCTGCAGGACTATTCGAGCCACACGCTCGTGCTGCGCCAGATCCCGATCCGGGAGGGAGAGAAGGTGGTCGGCAGCGTCGATCTCATTTCCGAACGGGCCTGGCGATACCGGGAGGGACAGACCTCGTCCTTGATCGCTATTCCGGAAGAAGTGACGGAACGCGAACATGAAGCACGCACCGAGCTGCTCGAACATCTCTCGGAATTCGACGACTGGCTTTTGGAAGAGCTGATCGAAGATCGCGAGCCGGATAGCGCCGCAATCTATGCGATCTCTTCGCGCATCCTGAAGCAGAATAAGATCACACCGGTCTTCATTGGGGCGGCGAGCCACAGCAACGGCATCCTGAGGCTGATGAAGGCCCTGCGCCACGAGGCTCCGCCGGTCGAAGCGCTGCGGGGTCGGCTGGCGGAGGCAAGCGGGCTCGATGCCGCCGGCCTCATGGCCGCGACCTTCCATGGCTACCATCGGCAGAACGTCGGAAAGACGGTCCTGGCCCGTACGCTTGCAGACGGCGTGAAGCAGGGCGCGGCCATCGGTGAGGCCGGTCTTGGAACGCTGCAGGATCCAATATCGGCTCGCCCGATCGCAAACGGAGCGCTTGTTGCCGGGGCGATCTTCGCAGCGGTCAAGTCCGATCGGTTAGCCGTACCCGCGCTGCTCGCCTCCTCCGGGGCCGCGCCGCCGCCGGTCTGGACCGAACCGCCCACACCGATGCTTGAGCGAATACTCGTGCCGGGCAGCGAACGTGACGAGACCAAGCTGTCCGGCACGCTCGCAAAGCTCGCGGAAACGGACCGAAGCCTCGCGGTCTCGCAGGAGGAAGGCACGGGCGCGCATCTGATCTGCGTGCAGGGACCGCTGCACCTGCGCGATCTCAGTCGCACCTTGTCCGAAGTCTTTCATGTGGAAGTGACGGATCAATCGCCGCGTCCGGTCTACCGCGAGACGGTGTCGAAGCCCTCCGACGTTCACTACCGCCACCGCAAGCAGACGGGTGGTGCCGGTCAGTTCGCCGACGTAAAGCTAACCATCCATCCCAACGAACGCGGGAGCGGGTTCAGCTTTGCGGAGGTCGTCAAGGGCGGCGCGGTCCCGCGCAATTTCATACCGGCCGTAGAGGCGGGCGCGCGCGAGGCGATGGAAAAAGGCCCGCTCGGCTTCGGCGTCATCGACGTCGGGGTCACGCTAACCGATGGCCAGCACCATTCCGTCGACAGTTCGGAATTCGCATTCCGGGCGGCCGCCAAGATGGGCGTTCGCCAGGCACTCTCCCAGGCCTCGCCCGTCCTCATGCAGCCGATCAGCCGCGTGGAAATACACATCCCCTCGATCTACACCGGTGGTCTCGTCCAGATCGTTTCCGCACTCAAGGGACAGGTCCTCGGTTTCGACAGGGACGAGTCGGCCAAGGGATGGGATACCTTCCGGGCGCTCGTGCCGGGAAGCGCGCTCGAAGAACTTGCACGCTCGCTGCGGTCCGTAACCCAGGGCATCGGCTATTTCTCGAAGACCTTCGATCACTTCGAGGAGCTCTACGGCAAGGAAGCCGACGCCATCGTCACGGCGCACGGCTCACACCAGAGCTGACGCCCGGGAGAGTTCCGGGACGCGCCGTCCGTTGAGCGCGTCCCGAGCTTGGAAAAACGCTCTACTTGGCGATCTCGGCCTTCACCTTGCCGACCTCGTCCGCGCTCATCTCGGAGACCGTCGTGACCTCGCCACCGGTAATCTTCCACAGGCGGAACGGACCGGTGATGTCGCCGTAGGCGTCGAAGCTGACCGGCCCGATGACGCCTTCATACTTCACCGGCTTGCCTTCCTTGATCAGCTTGAGTGCCTTGGCAAACTCGTCCTTGCCGGCATGGATCGGCTCGCCGCCTGCTGCCAGCACTTCCGGAATTGCGGCCTTGATCGCGGCAGGATCTGCCTTGCCGGCCTTGGCAATCGCCAGCGCCACGATCGCGCCCGCATCATAGGAACGGTCCGCAGCCGGCGCTGAGGCTGCAATGCCGCCGGAGAACGCTTCGTAGTTAGCGTTGAAGTACTCCGTCGAGGCGGTCGGGCTGGTGCCGGACGACGTACCGTAAGCATTCTCAAGGTACTCCGCGCCAACGGCCTCGATGAACTCCTTCGCATTCATCCCGTCATTCAGGAGGAAGGCCTGCTTGCCGCCGCCCGAGATCCAGGCGCGGGCGATCGTCGCACCATCGACGGGATAGCTGACAAGATAGAGTGCGTCCGGCTCACCGGTCATGGCGCTGCTTGCTTCCGCGGAGTAGCTCGCCTGCTTTTCGTTGTACGGAACCGTCGCCGTAATCGTGCCGCCAAGTTTTTCGTAAGCGGCGGCGAATTCGCGAACCATGTTCACGCCGAAGTCGTTGTTGACGTGAATGACGGCAATCTTCTTGAAGCCCTGGTCCAGCGCATACTTGGCCGCGGCCGTGCCCTGCAATGCATCCGAGGTGATGGTGCGAAAGAAGACCCCGTTGGTCTTGCCCTGGCGGCCGAGCTCGGTGAGCGTCGGGGAAGAGGAAGCAGGCGATACCTGGACCACGCCAGCAGGTGCCGTGACCGAGGTCAGGATCGGGATGGAGACCGACGAGATGATGCCGCCGATGATGACCGGCACCTTCTTGATGTTGACGAGCTGTGTCGCCTGGTCGACGGCGACGTTGCCCTGGCTCTGGCTGTCACGCGTGTCGGTAACGAGCTTGCAGCCGTCGACTCCGCCGGCCTCGTTGAAGTCGCGGAAGGCCATCTCGACGGATTTCGCGCCGGCCTGTCCGTAGGCGCCGGCTGGGCCCGTCAATTCCATCACCATGCCGACGGTGATGTCGCAATCGGCCGAAAGTGCCGGTGCCGCCGAAGCGGCAAGCCCCGCGAAAATGGTCGTCAGAAGCAGTCTGTTCCTCATTGTCATTCCCCTTTGTTGAGATTGTATTTCATGATCATGCCGTGGCGCCCTTCCCGATCGCGCTCCAGCGTGTAGACGTCGCCTTCGAGCGGCTTTGCCTGAGCAAGGATTGCGTCGATCTCCGACTTGTCCCCGGATGACAGTTTGAGCGCGGCAATTGCGAGATTGGAGGCGAGGTGCTCGCGATTGCGTGCGCCCACGATGACGGCTGCTACGCCTGGCCTCTCCAGCATGGCGGCGCTCGCGACCGTGGCGATATCGGTCTCGTGACGATCGGCAATGCGCCTCAGCGTCGAAAGCAGCTCCTGGAACAGGTCCCAGCCGCCCAGATCGTCGATGATCAGCTTGTATTTCGTGAGCGAACGATTCTCGAGCGGATGCTCCGGCTCGCTCCTTCCGAGCCATCGATCACCAAGGAAGCCGCCAGCGACCGTGCCGTAGCAGAAGAGTGCGAAGTTCTCCTGAGCGGCGAGCTGGACCATGCTTTTTTCAGGACGCCTGTCGAGCAGGGAATACTGCAGCTGCAAGGATGTGATCGGCACGCCTGCACCGACGATCGCCTGCATGTGCTCGGTGTCGAAGTTCGTCGCACTCACGTGGCCGATCTTGCCTGCATCCTGCAGCTCCTTCAGCCAGACGGAGGTCTCCACCCAGCCCGGAATGTCGTAAGCCCACCAGTGAAACTGCACCAGATCGAGACAATCGAGATTGAGGCGCTTGCGCGACGTGTCGATGACCTTTTCGACATAGGCCTTGGTAATGTTCGGAAGCACTGCCAGGTCGGGCACGAACTTCGTGTGGACGCGAATGCGGCTCAGCGCTTCCTCTCCGCGCAGCTTGCGGTAGGTCGTGCGGAAGCGCCCGATCAGTTCCTCGACGCCGGTGTAGATGTCGGCGCAGTCGAAGGTAGTGATCCCCGCGTCGGCAAAGGCGATCATGTCCTCGACGGCACTGTCCCCGTCGATCGCCCCGTGTCCGCCGGCGAGCTGCCAGCCGCCGCGGATGACCCTGGAAATCTCGTAGTTCTCCGCAATCTTCCTGCGCTGCATGTATGGTACCTATTCGTCGTTCAAGGGAACCGCGGTGGTCGCGGCATGGCTGAAGCGGCGCAGACCCTTGCGGGTAATCCTCAGCCGCGTCGAGCAATTCGGATCCGGGCAGGCGACCTCCGCATCGGTGCTCATCCAGTCATTGGGATGGGTCTTTCGCTGCTTGGCCGCGAGCAGCGGCAGGACCGAGGCAAGAGAATAGATCGAGATGCCCTGCCCCGGCGGCAGATAGAGCATTTCGCCCTGCAACTCGAAATGGTCGCCCGGCTTCGCTCCGCAATAGACGGCGCCGCCCTGGGGGATCACAACGTCAACGCGAAGGTCGAAGAGTTCGAAGAAATCATCCGGTTGTTCAGCCATAATGGGCGTCCTTCCGTGGTGGTTCGGCATCGCGGTCGAGCCGGCCGCGGATGAGATCGAAGGACCGGCTGATGTCGTTCGACAGCGAGCGGATCGCGCCCTCGGCGTCGCCGCGTTCCATCGCCTCTATCATCGCCCAATGGTGGTTCGTCGCGGCCAGCCCTCCCTGTTCATCGTGAATGTGGGCGGCCTTCCGGATGATGGCGCCGGACTGGAGCCACAGGCTTTCGACAATGGGGATCAGCACCGGCGAGTGAGCGGCATGATAGATGTGGAAATGGAAGCGCTGGTTCAGCGCGGACGTCACGTGCCCGATGTCCTGCCCATGCTCCTCGAAAGCCCGGTCGCAATCGACGTTGATCTGCCTGAGCTTTGCGAAATCGTCGGTAGTCAGCCTGGGCAAGGCGAGCGCAACCATTTGCCCTTCGATCAGGATTCGGGCACGAGCGAGATCATCGAGCCTTGCGCGCGTGATCAGGGGAACCCGAACCGACCTGTTGGGTAGTGCTTCCAGGGCCTGCTCGGAAACGAGCCGTCCAAGTGCCTCGCGCACGGGCATTGTGCTGGTCTGCAGCCTCTCGGCGAGATCGACGATGCGAAGGACATCTCCCGCGTCGAACATACCGTTGATGAGAGACTGGCGCAGCTGTCCGTAGACCCGGTCGTGGACGGTCTCGCGGCCGACGGGGGAGAGTGCATCCTCGCCGGTCATGCGCTTGGCCCTGGCGTTTGCAGGACGCAGCGGGTCGGTCGCGCAGTGCAAATCGTCCCCATGAACACTCCTCGTGACAAACGCAGTTTCCGGTTGCTTTTCTCTTCGCTCTAAAGTTTGATCAAACATCATTCATCAAATCAAGAGCCTTCCGTCCTTTATGCAGTCGCTTCATTCACACGCTGCCGAGACCATCGATCCGGCGACCGCCGTCCTTGAGGCGCGCAATCTGGTGAAGCGGTTCGACGGCATGGTGGCGGTGGACAGCATGTCGCTTCGCCTCGGGGCCGGAGAACTCGTCGGCCTGATCGGGCCGAACGGCGCCGGCAAGACAACCATGTTCAACCTGATCGCCGGGAGCCTGAAGCCGAGTGCGGGTGAAATCTGGATAGCAGGTCGCGAGGTCTCGCAGGAAAGTCCGGAGAGGCGCATCGCACGCGGGTCGGACGCACCTTCCAGATTTCGCGGCCCTTTGCGCAGATGAGCGTGCTTGAAAACGTGCTCGTGGGAGCACAGGGACAGGACGGTGAAGGGTTGTTCGCCAATTTCCTCCGGCCGCGCCACGTCCGGCAGCAGGAGAAGGCGGCCATTGAAAAGGCTCGGGCGCTTCTGGATTTCGTGACTCTCTCCGCGCTGGAAAGCCAGCCGGCGCGCGTCCTTTCCGGCGGACAGCGCAAGCTCCTCGAGCTTGCTCGGATCCTTATGGCCGATCCTCGGGCCATCCTCCTCGACGAGCCGGCGGCCGGGGTCAACCCGGCCCTGCTCGAAACGATCATGGAACGCATACTCGCGCTCAACGCCGAGGGTAAATCCATCCTCCTGATCGAGCACAACATGGACATGGTCTCTCGTCTGTGCTCGCGCGTTGTCGCCATGGCACTCGGACGCCCGCTTGCGGAAGGAACGCCCGCGGCGGTCGCCGGAGATCCCGCAGTAATCGAAGCCTATCTCGGGGGCGCTTCATGACCGCGCCCGCCCTTAGCGTCCGAGCCCTCGTCGCGGGATACGAGCCGGACCTCCCGATCGTGCGTGGTATCGACCTTTCGGTGGCGACCGGCCAACTGATTGTCCTGCTCGGCCCGAACGGCGCCGGGAAATCCACCTTCGTCAAGGCGATAGCAGGTGTTGTGCCGATCCATGGCGGCACTGTCGAGCTTGCAGGGCGAGACATCACGCGCACGCCGGCCCACCGAAAGGTGGCCGAGGGCCTGGCCTTCGTGCCGCAAACCGAAAACATCTTCGCGACCATGTCGATCCACGAGAACCTGCAGATTGCCGCGGCCCTGCTGCCGAAACCGGTGCGATCGGAACGCATCGCCGGCCTCTACAAGCGCTTTCCCGATCTTGCCCGGGATTCCCGCCGGCTCGCCGGCGCCCTCTCGGGCGGCCAGAGGCAGATGCTCGCCGTTGCCCGTGCCCTCATCGTGGATCCCGCCGTGCTGATTCTCGACGAACCCTCGGCCGGTCTTTCGCCGAAGATCGTGGGCGAGGTCTTCCACATGCTGAAGGAGATCAATGGGGCCGGCGTCACCATCGTGCTGGTCGAGCAGAACGTGAAGGCGGCACTTGCGATCGCCGACCGCGCCATGATCCTCGTCGAGGGAAAGATCCGCCACACGGGCGAGGCCGCAACGCTGCTCGGCGATCCGGTCGTCGCGAAGCTCTACCTCGGCAGTGGGGCTGCCCCGAAAGAGGTGAAGCCATGAACCCGCAATTTCTTATGGACGGCCTCATCGCCGGTGCGATGATCGGACTTGGTGCCGTGGGAGTGACCCTCACCTACTCGATCCTCCGCTTCTCGAACTTCGCCCACGGGGAGTTCCTTTCCTGGGGTGCCTACATCGCGCTGGCGATCAGCAGCGGGCTCGGATATCTTTCGACCGCCTTCAAGGCACCGATCGCACCGTTCTCCTTCGGCTGGTCCCTGCCGATAGCCGCCATACTCGCCATCGGCCTGACGGGGCTGCTTGCCCTTGCCGTGGATGCACTCCTGTTCGGTCGTCTTCGTGCACGTGGTGCCGCGGTGATCATCCTGGTGATGGCCAGTTTCGGCGCATCCCTGGCGCTCAGGAGCCTGCTCGAATTCATCTTCACCTCGAATCCGGCCTACTACACCAAAGCGCTCCAGATCGCGGTCGGTATTGGTGGCGGCCTGCGTGCCACCCCCGACCAGTTGCTGTCTCTCGGTCTTGCAGCGGTCGCGGTCGCCGCGGTCCATCTGTTGATGACCCGCACGGATATCGGCCGCGCCATGCGGGCCGTCAGCGAAAATCCGGCCCTTGCCGGCATTGCCGGCATTGATGTGCGCAAGGTGATCCGCACCGTCTGGCTGCTCGGCGCAGCACTCGCCTGCGTAGCTGGGATGATGGTCGGGCTCCTCGTCCAGATCCGCCCCTACCTCGGCCACGATCTGCTGCTGCCGCTGTTTGCGGCTGCAATTCTCGGCGGCATCGGCAGCGTTCCGGGCGCCATGATTGCAGGCCTTCTCGTCGGTCTTTCCGAGGCACTTGCGGTGCAGGTGGTCGGCGCCGAGTGGCGTGCCGCCGTTTCCTTCGTCATCCTCGTGGCCGTGCTTGTCGCGCGGCCTCGCGGCCTGTTCGGGAGACCGGCATGAGCCTCGACATCCTCGCCTATGCGGCGTTTTTCCTGACCATGGCCCTGACCTACGCGATCATGTGCCTCGGCCTCAACGTGCAATGGGGCCAGACGGGTCTCTTCAATGTCGGGATTGCCGCATTCGTTGCCATCGGCGCCTATGCTTCCGCCTTGCTGACAACACCCGAGACGGCCGATCGGCTGGGCGGTTTCGGCCTGCCGATCGCCGTCGGCTGGCTTGGTGGCGCCCTTGCGGCCGGCGCCGTCGCCTGGCTGGTCGGCGCGCTGACCATCCGGCTTCGTTCCGACTATCTGGCGATTGCCACCTTCGGCGTTGCGGTATGCGTTCAGCTCTGCGTTCTCAACTTGCAATCGATCACCGGTGGGGCATTCGGCATCGGGTTCATTCCACGCCCGTTCGACAGCTATGCATCGGAGCCGCTCGCATTCGGGCTCGGCAACCTTGTCTTGATGACGGGCGTCGTCGTCCTGCTCTATCTCGCACTCGAGCACATGGCGAGGAGCCCCTGGGGCCGTGTTCTAAGGGCAATCCGCGAGGATGAGACCGCCGCCCAGGCGCTCGGAAAACGGGCGATCCGCTTTCGCTTGCAGGCATTCACCATAGGCGGCGCCATCATGGGACTCGCAGGTGCGGCACAGGGGCATTTCATCGGCTTCATCGCACCCGACAACTACATGCCCATCCTCACCTTCCAGGTCTGGGCCATGCTCATCGTCGGAGGATCCGGCAACAATCGCGGCGCAATCCTCGGCGCGGTCCTCGTCTGGGGCATATGGGCCCTGTCAGCGGCCGGCGTCTCCGCCTTCGTCCCGCCGGAACAGCAGGCTCGGGCCGCCTCGCTGCAGATCGTGGCGATCGGCGTGGGGCTCTGCCTCATACTCCTTCTCCGCCCCCGCGGCATCCTCGGTGAAATCAGCGTCCTGTCCCGGCTGGCCCGGCGTCGCGAACCGCAATCCTCCATGGAACAAAGATCATGACCTCAAAGCCCGAACGCATTGCGCTTACCGAAAACCTCGGGATCAGCCGTCTCGTGTGCGGCCTGTGGCAAGTCGCGGACATCGAGAAAAATGGTACGACCATCGATCCGGACACGGGGGCAGATGCGCTCGAGGCCTATGCCAAGGGCGGCTTCGACACCTTCGACATGGCCGATCACTATGGCACGGCGGAGATCATCACCGGCCGGCTCCTGTCGCGCTACCCCACCCGCGAAGGACGCCCGGTCGCTTTCACCAAGTGGTGCCCCGAGCCCGGTCTCATGACACGCGAGGTCGTACGGCGCGGCGTCGAGGAGCGCCTGACGCGGCTTGGTGTGGAAAAGATCGACCTCCTGCAGTTTCACTGGTGGACATTCGAACACCCGGCCTGGCTCGATGCCCTTCACGAAATGGAAGAAATGCGCCGGGAGGGCCTGATCGAGGCGCTTGGCGTCACGAACTTCGACGCTGCGCATCTGGCGGTTGCCCTGGCGGATGGTATACGTATCGCCACCAACCAGGTTTCTTTCTCGCTTGTGGACCGCCGCGCCGCCGGTTCCCTGTCGGAACTCTGCGCCAGAACCGGTGTTCGGCTGCTTGCCTACGGCACGCTTTGCGGCGGCTTCCTTTCTGAAAAGTGGCTGGGGCAGCCGGAACCGCAACAGATTCCGGACTGGAGCCGATCGAAGTACAAGCGCTTCATCGACACAGCGGGGGGATGGCAGGCTTTCCAGGAGATCCTGAGCGCCGCTGCCGCGATCGCGACGAAGCACGGCGTGTCGCTCTCCAACGTGGCGAGCCGCTGGGTTCTAGAGCACGAGGCCGTGGCGGCAACGATCATTGGCGCGCGGCTTGGCGAAAGTGAGCACCGAGACGACAATCTCAAGGTCTTCAGCTTCGCGCTCGATGACGACGACCGCATCGCCCTCGATGCGGCCTTCGCGGCGACCCGTCCCATTCCCGGCGACTGCGGTGACGAATACCGCAAGCCGCCGTTCCTTACGGCCTCCGGCGACCTCAGCCACCATCTCGACGCCATTCCCTCGATCTACAAGGCGCAGGCTGTTTCGGGGAAACCCGGCCGGTTCCGCGTCTCGTCGGGCAGCGTATGGGAACCGATCGCCGGCTACAGCCGTGCGGTGCGCATTGGCGAACGCATTCTCGTCTCCGGAACCACCGCCACCCATGCCGCCGACCGCTGTGTGGCTCCCGGTGATGCGGGAGCACAGACGACCTATGTGCTGGACAAGATCGCAGCCTCGATCGCGGCACTCGGCGGAAGCATGGAGGACGTCGTTCGCACCCGCATCTACCTTCGCAACGCCGATCTCTGGGAGCCGGTGTCGCGCGCCCATGGCCGCGTCTTCGGAGAGATCCTTCCCGCCAATACCCTGATCGAGGCGGGAAACCTCGTCGGCGACTACGAAGTGGAAATAGAGGCAGAAGCGATCTGCACGGAAGGCCTTCCTTCTCTCTGAGATCCGCTCCTTCGCAGACACACCTTGCTTCTTCCGACGAGCGAGCCATCGCGCTTTGAGAATCTTGGCCCCTGCCGGAGCTGGAGACTTACGAGGCTCCGGCGCGCCATTCGGCTTCCGGATCGCCGAACTGTGAATCGTGCAGCCGGCGATAGGCACCACCTTCCAGCGCCAGCAGTTCTGCGTGTGTCCCCTCTTCGACGACACGACCGCCGCTCACGACGAGAATGCGGTCGGCGCGGGTGATGGTTGCAAGCCGATGCGCGATCACCAGTGTCGTCCGGCCTTCCGAAAGTTCTCCCAGGGACTGTTGGATCGCCCGTTCGGTCTCCGTATCGAGCGCCGACGTCGCCTCGTCGAGAATGAGGATGGCTGGATTTTTCAGGAAGATACGGGCGATTGCAAGCCGCTGCTTCTGGCCGCCCGAGAGTTTGACGCCACGCTCGCCGATGATTGTATCAAGGCCGAGCGGCAGGCCCGCGAGCACCGAATCCAGCCGCGCGCGGCGGGCGGCCTCGAGGATCTCCTCCTCGCTCGCATCGAGCCGCCCATAGGCAATGTTTTCGCGGATCGAGCCCGCGAACAGGAAGACATCCTGCTGGACGATACCGATATTGCTCCTGAGAGAATTCAGCGTCATGTCGCGAATGTCGATCCCGTCGATCAGGATACCGCCGCCCGAAGGTTCGTAGAAACGAGGCAACAGCGAGCACAACGTCGTCTTGCCGGCGCCCGACGGACCGACGAGGGCGACCGTTTCGCCCGCTTTGATCGAAAGGTCGAGCCCGTCGAAGATCGGCCGGTCTGCGCGGTAGCCGAACTGGATCCCATCGAAGCGGACATTGCCCGTCAGCCGCGCGACATCGCGCGCGCCGGGACGATCGGCAATGTCCGGTCGCGTGTCTAGGAATTCGGTGTAGCGCTGGAAGCCGGCAATCCCCTTGGGGTAGGACTCGATCACCGAATTGATCTTCTCGATCGGCCGGAAGAAGACGCCGACGAGCAGCAGGAAACCGACAAAGCCGCCCGCAGTCAGATCCCCGCGCAGCACAAAATAACTCCCCGACAGCATCACCACGACCTGAACGAAGCGCATGGACAGATAGCTGAGCGAGGAAGACGCCGCCATCACCTTGTAGGCCTGGAGCTTGGTGTCACGGTAGTTGCGGTTGTCCTCCGCGAAAAGGCGGCGCTCGTGGTCTTCGTTGGCGAAGGCCTGAACGACGCGGATTCCGCCCACGTTCTCTTCGATGCGCGCGTTGAAATCAGCGACCCGTCCATAAAGCGCATGCCAGGTGCCGGTCATCCGCCCGCCGTAGTAGGTCGTGACGATCGCCGTCAGCGGCACGATGACAGCGGTAATAATGGCAAGGGTCGGGTGCACCCAGAGCATCAGGAGGAAGGCGCCGATCAATGTCATCACGGCAATGAACACGTCCTCAGGCCCATGGTGGGCGACTTCGCCTATCTCCTCGAGATCCTTTGTCAGCTTTGCGACCAGATGCCCGGTCTTCTGGTTGTCGAAGAAGCCGAAGGAGAGTTTCTGCAAGTGGTCGAAGGCCTTCCGCCGCATCTCTGTCTCGATGTTGATCCCGAGCATGTGGCCCCAATAGGTGACGATCACCTGCAACGCGGCATTGATGACGTAGATCGCGAGGAGGCCGGCGGCGGCGAGCGAGATGAGCCCCCATTCACCCGTCGGCAGGAGGCGGTCGATAAAAAGCGTGATCGCCACGGGAAAGGCGAGCTCCAGCAGGCCCGACGCCACCGCGCTGCAGAAATCCAACAGGAAGAGCTTGCGATGCGGCCGATAGTAAGCAGAAAAGCGCTTCATCAGGTCGGACATCGTCAGGCTCCTATCGAATACATGCACATTTCGCCTGGGGACGAGACAATTCCCGCCACCGAAGCGTCGATGCCGGAGATCTGCGGCACTCCGCATTGCGCGTGACAGCCTGAATTGCTCTCTGGCAAAAGCAGGGAACCGCTGGTTTTTCCATTGGACTGATGTCCCGATCAGACGCCCGAATGGTCCGCCCGGTTCCCGGATTGAACTCTCCCGATCACGCGCACCGCGAGCAAACGGGGGAAGGAGCCGTGACATATCGGAAGGCGAACCCCAAGGCAACAAACATGATCTTGAAAATCATGTTATTCGGCCCGATGGGCGAATTGGATGGACGCCGGGAGGCCGAGTTTCCGGTGTCGGCCCGCGGACGTTGTCTCTCAGCTTTCTATCAGTGTTCACTGCGCGGATGACGTGGCAGCGCCTTCCATCGGCGTTGCGCAACTGCCGTTGAAAAGCATGGGCGGCCCGATGTGCATCGGACCGCCGAAGCCCCTGGAGCCGGGAGTGGACGGAGCCTATGCCGGGCGCAACATCCGCTCCACGCAGGACGCAACCATTGCAAGAGAAACGGCGCCCGCGTCGGGATGACCGATGCTTCTTTCAGCCAACGGCCGTGCGCGGCCGAGCTTGGGAGTGAGGGCGGACGTCGCCTCGGCGGCCTTCCGGGCGGCGGCGGAGGCGTCACTCCAGGCATCGGTGAGCGGCCTGCCGGAGGCGGCGGACGCCTCCAGCGCCTCGACGAAGGGAACGAGCGCGTCCACCAGCGTCTTGTCTCCCACCCGGGCACGACCGAGTCGGGTCACGCCGTCGAGCGCAAAGCGGGCTCCCCGGACGACGGCATCGTCGGCAATAGCCAGCTCATCGCTGAGTGCATTGCTCCAGGAGCGCAGCAGCAGGCCCCAGATCGCGCCCGAGGTGCCGCCTGCACGATCGGCCCATGCATCGCCGGCGACAGCGAGCACGCTTGCAGTACCTGCACCCGCTTCCACGGCCGCGTTGGCCGCATCGAGCGCTGCTGCCGAACCGCGCCGCATGCCCTGCCCGTGATCGCCGTCGCCAGCCTGAGCGTCGATCCGCCCAAGCTCGTCTTCCGCTTCCTTGAGCATCTCCGCGATCCCTGCAATGAGACCTGCAATACAGCGCCCCCCGGTCTTGCCGGCCTCCGAAGCGGGCGCAAAGGTCACCGCACCATCCTCGTCGGTGATCACTCCCTCCGCCGGTTCGGTCGCAAACGTCGCGCCGCGCCGCAACACCGGTGTGTCGCACGGCGCCGTCCAGTAGGCCTCCAATTCGTCGTCGAGCCAGAGCAATGTCAGCGAGCAGCCCTGCATGTCGAGGCTGGTGACGAACTCGCCGGCCTCGGGAGCCACAATCTCCAGCCCCGCCTCGCTCAGGAGCGAGGATATCGTGGTCCAGAGAACGAAGAGCTCCTCATACTTCGTCGAGCCGAGACCGTTCAGCACGACACCGACCTTGCGGGTCCCGGCGGGCCGTTCGGCAAGAAGCCTGTCCGTCAGCAACCGGGCAAGATCGGTTGCCGATACAGTAGCCTGCTCCTTGATCCCGGGCTCCCCGTGGATGCCGAGCCCGATGGCCATCTGCCCCTTCGGCACCATGAAGAGCGGGGCGCCGGCCCCAGGCAGCGTGCAGCCGCCAAAGGAAACGCCGAAGGAGACCGTACGGTCGTTGGCGTGCCTGGTAATGCGCTCGACGTCGTCGAGCGAGAGCCCGGCTTCTGCGGCAGCGCCCGCGATCTTGAACACTACGAGATCGCCCGCGATACCGCGGCGCTTTGCTGCCGCATCCGCCGGCGCGCTCGCCACGTCGTCCGTGACGGGTACGATGCGGACGTCGATACCTTCAGCGCGAAGGCGCTCGGCCGCGACCCCAAAGTTCAGAACGTCCCCGGCATAGTTGCCGAACCCGAGCAACACGCCCCCGCCCTGGTTCGCGTGCCGGCAGACGCGCGCCACGGCTGCCGTTGACGGGGAGGCGAAGACGTCGCCCGCCACCGCCGCATCGGCAAGGCCCGGCCCGACATAGCCGGCAAAGGCGGGGTAGTGGCCGGAGCCGCCGCCGACCACGACCGCAACCTTTCCCTCGGGAACCTTGGTCGAACGGACGACGCCGCCTTTGACCGGTCGGACATATCGGCTGTAAAGAGCGGCAAATCCGGCGAGAGCCGTTGTTGCGAACGTTTCGGGAGCGTCGAATACGGTCGTCATCGGTTGGTGTCCTTGTCGTCGCGCGGCAGGATGCGCCGCAGGTAGGCGCGGTTGGCGGCACTGACGGAAAGCCCGTCGCCCCCATAATGCTCGCACAGGAACGGACTGCAATATCCATGGGCGAGCGCCATGCGGATGGCCGCGCGGTAGTTGATGATGCCGGTTTCCAGCGGCGCCGGATGCGTGACGATCACGCCGGAGGCGGGATCCTCCATGCGCGTGTAGTTCTTGACGTGCCAGTACTTCGCAAAGGGCGCCACCTTCGCCATCATCTCCTGCCAGTGCTCGACCGGCCGGTGCAGCCGGATGAGATTGCCGAGATCGGCGTTGATCCCGACATTGGCCAGCCCGACTTCCTCGACGAAGCGCACGGAACTGTCGGCGGTGCCGAGATAGGTATCCTCGTACATCTCCAGCGACAGCTCGATGCCGAGATCCTCCGCGTGACGGCCGAGCGCGCGGATGCGCGCCACCGCCTTCTCCCACACCGCCGGATCGCCGGGGTTTCGCGCCCCGTCGACGGTCCAGAACCACAGCGCCTTCTTCTGATCGGTGGTGAGCGGCTCGAACAGCCCGAACGACACCGCCTCCGCCCCGACCGCCTTCGCCGTGTCGATCACCCGATGCCCGTAGTCGAGGTATTCATCGCCATGCACGGGATCGATGACGCTGCGGCGCGAGGTGGAGATCGCCGGGATGGTCAGGCCGAGCGAGCGCGTCAGCCGGACGAACTCGTCGCGCCGCGCCGGCGAAAGGTCGGCCAGCCGCAGCCAGCTGTCGGTCGGGTCGAGTTCGGTGAAACCCACCTCGACCACGTCCGAAAGCGTTTCGGCCCATTCCTCCACCGACTGGTCCTGGACCGAACGGCCATCCGAAAGCATGTTCGGATACTGGATCATCGCCGCCGCGATCGGCCAGCTGTCTCGGTTCCACTTCCGTGTCGTGGCGTCCATCGCGCCCTCCGTAAACTCGTATTGCAAAAGAAGGCCCCCCGGCGCTCACACCGCCGGGGTGCCTGAGGGGAATTGATCAGATCGTTCCGCCAAGCTCATCGTCGATATGAACGCGGATGATCTCGTCGAAGGTCGTCTCGGCGGTAAATCCGAGGCTGAGCGCTCTCTGCGGATTGAAGTCCGCGGGCCACCCGGCGACGATTTTCTGGATGACCGGATCGGGTTCGCGCCGAATGAGCTTCACGGCCTTCGCGCCCGCAACGCGCTCCAATGCGGCGATCTCCTCGCCGACAAGCGCGGAAAGGCCCGGCATCATCAGATTGCGCCTCGGCCCGACAGTCTTCAGATCGAGTCTCGCGGAGTGCACCAGAAAACCGATTGCGGAACGCGGGCTGGCAAACCAGTGCCGCACGGTCTCATCTACCGGCAGAACCGCTTCCTGCCCGGCGAGCGGTTCGCGCAGGATGTTGGAGAAGAAGCCGGATGCAGCCTTGTTGGGTTTGCCGGGGCGAATGCAGATCGTCGGAAGTCGCAGACCGATGCCATCGAAGATGCCGCGCCGTGAGTAGTCGGATAGCAGCAGCTCCGCGATGGCTTTCTGCGTACCGTAACTTGTGAGCGGCGTCGTGAAGAACTCGTCGCCGATCCGGTCCGGGAACGGGGCACCGAACACAGCCACAGAGGATGCGAAGATGACTTTCGGGAAATAGGGCTCTTTCGTCCCTTCGAGCCGGATGGCTTCGAAGAGTGCCCTCGTGCCGTCGAGATTGACGCGATACCCCTTCTCGAAGTCAGCTTCCGCCTCCCCGGAGACGACGGCGGCGAGGTGGAAGATGATGTCCGGACGCGTTGCCACCAGTGCCTCGGCGGCGCCGGGAACAGCAAGATCCACTTCACTGGCGTTCGTGATGGACGAGAGCGAAGCAGGCGCGGCCGGAGCAATGACATCGACCAACGTCACCTTGTCCGTTTCTGCGCCCAGGGACAGACGATCGGCCGCGATCCGCTCTACCAGTTTTCGCCCGAGCATGCCGGCAGCGCCGACGACGAGTATGTGCATGTTTCTTACCTTTCCTGCGGTCACGACCTCATGACCGATCCATTCTGTTGTCCGGCTGTGTCAGGCCCTTGGGAGAGCACCGCTGGCGTTGACGTAGACGCTGTAGAGGGAGGTTGTTCCGCAGATGAACAAGCGGTTGCGCTTGCGTCCGCCGAAGCAGAGATTGGCGACGACTTCCGGGATCGAAATCTTGCCGATCAGCGTTCCATCCGGCGAAATGCAATGCACCCCGTCTGCGGCGCTGCTCCAGAGATTGCCGCCGGTATCGACGCGAAAACCGTCGAAAAGCCCTGCCGTGCACTCGGCAAAGACTTCGCCGCCAGACAAGGACACGCCATCCTCGTTGACCGAGAACCTGCGGATATGGTGCGCTCCGTCGCTGGAGTGGGTGGCGCCGGTATCCGCGATGTAAAGCAGCGATTCATCCGGAGAGAAGGCAAGTCCGTTCGGCTGCTGGAAATCATTGGCAACCAGGGTCAGCTCGCCGGATTCGGGTTCCAGCCTGTAGACATTGCAACCGCCGATTTCGTGCTCAGCTGCGTCTCCCTCGTAGTCCGTGTCTATCCCATAACTCGGATCGGTGAACCACAGGCTGCCGTCCGATTTCACCACCACGTCGTTCGGTGAATTCAGCCGCTTGTTCTGGAAGTGCGATGCAAGGACGCGCCGGCTGCCATCGAACTCTGTGCGGGAGACGCAGCGCCCGCCGTGCTCGCAGGTTACGAGCCGTCCGTGCAGGTCTCTCGTATTGCCATTGGAGTTGAAGGCCGGCGAGCGGAAAACGCTGACGGAACCGTCAGTCTCGTCCCAGCGCATCATGCGGTCGTTGGGGATATCGGACCAGACCAGGTATCGCCCGGCCGGGAAATAGGCAGGCCCCTCCGACCAGCGGCAGCCCGTGAAGAGCTTTTCGACATGGACATTCGGCATGACAAGCTTGCGGAAGCGTTCATCGAGGACGTTGAAGCAGGCGTCGAGCATGGTGTTGCACCAATTCTGTTTCGCAAGTGGCGTCGGTCAGCGGCGCGACATGAGCCGCTCGACAAGAACGGCGGCGATGATGATGGTTCCGATGGCCGTCCCCTGCCAGAAAGGCGAGACGCCCATGAGATTGAGCCAGTTGCGGATCATGACCATGATGAAGACGCCGATCAGCGTTCCGATGATCGTACCCCTGCCCCCAAAGAGACTGGCACCGCCGATAACCACGGCCGCGATCGCATCGAGTTCCATCATGTTTCCGGCAAGGGGATCGATGGAGAGGATCTGGCCGGCGACCAGCGTGATCGCCACCGCCGACATGGCCCCCGAAACCGCATAGGGAACGATCTTGTAGAAGACGACAGACAAACCGGCGATGCGTGCCGCCTCGTAGTTCGAACCGAGCGCATAGATCGTACGGCCGCCCTTGGTGCGGTTGAGGTAAAACCAGCTGGCGCCGTAGAGGACTGCGAGAATGAAGACGTTCGCCGGGATCCCGCCGATCGAGCCGTAGACCAGCATGGAGAGGCCTTCCGGAATGTCGGAAATGGACTGCTGTCCCGATAGCACATAGGCGAGGCTGCGGCAGATCGACATCATGCCGAGCGTCACCACGAAAGGTGCAAGCCCGAAGACCGCTACCAGAACTCCTGAGAACGCCCCTATGAGTGCCCCACAGGAGACCGCGACGGCAATTGCCAGCGGAAGCGGCATTTCGCGCATGGACAGGCCGAGGATGATGCCCGTCAAGCCGGCGATCGAGCCAACGGAAAGATCGATCCCCCCTGTCAGAATGACGAAAGTCATGCCGATCGCGACGATGCCGATGACAACCGATTGGTCGAGCAAGTTGAGAAGATTGCTCGACGTCAGAAAGTAGGGCGACATCAGCGACAAAACCACAGCCAGCCCGAAGGCGAGCAGGATCATGCGGACCTCGTTGCCCTGGGCGATGCGACGGAGAGGTGCGGAAACAGTGATTGAGGTCATGTCGCTATCCTGATCTGATGGCTGAAATTCTGCAGAAGAAGCGTTGCCAGCGCGTCCTTCATCTCGGCCGGGTCTGGTGGAGAAATGCCGGGTTCGAACAGGAATCCGGCCGTTCCCAGATCGTGATCGTGCGGATTGGAAAGCCGGAAGTGCATCACGGTCTGTCCGTTCGTGCCCGGCTGCATGCCTTCGACCGGGCTCGCCAGAGACGCGGCGACCGGATTTGCGTTATTTGCTACGATGGACCCTGACGCGAAACCGAGCGCGCGTTCCGCGCCGTTCGATGTGAGCAGGCATATGAAGTTCTCCTCGCCGCGCAGGATCCAGAAACCCGCACAACCGAACCGCTGAGACAGCGCGTTGAGAACCTTCGCCTGGCCCGCCGTGGAACTGCGCGGCGCGGCAAAAAGGGTCAGCGTTTCTTCGTTCAGGAGGCGCGTGGGTATCGTGCCCAGTGTTCGTCCGTCGCTGATCGGAACAATGTTGTCGCTGAGCGCCAGCAGTTCCTCGAAATCGGAGGAAACGAGGAGGATCGAAACGCCCTCCTCCGCCACGCTTCGCAGCAGCTGGTAGATCTCGGAGCGGGCGGCGATATCCACCCCCTTTGTCGGCTCGTCGAGCAGGAGAATGTCGGGCTTCAGCAGCAGGCAACGCATCATCAGGATCTTCTGCTGCATGCCGCCGGAAAAATTGAGAAGGTTTGCGTCCTCGAGACGAGTGCGCGGCATGTCCAGCCGATCCGCAAGTCTACCGATCTCGGACACCAGGTTGCGCCTGCCCAGCCGCCACCCTCGCCGCCTCGCCATATCGACAAGGGTAAGGTTTTCCATCACCGAGAAGTCCGGCACGATGCTCTGGCGGCGTCGATCTTCGGCCACATAGCCGATCCCCGCCCGGATTGCGTCGATCGGCGCGGAAGCGCGAAACGGTTCTCCCCTCAGGCGGATCTCGCCCTCGCTGATGCGACGGCTGCCGAAGATCCCCTCCAGGGTCTCGGAGCGTCCGGCGCCGACAAGGCCGCCAAGCCCCAGGATCTCTCCCTTGCGCAGGCTGAACGACACATCACGGACGGCGGCGCCATCGCCGATGTGCTCCACCTGCAGGACGACCGGCGTACCATCGAAGTTGCGCTCGCCATCCACGGGACCGATTGGCGCCACGTCTCGCCCAACCATCAGCCGTATCAATTCCGCCTGGTTGAGCTCCGCCGTCTTGCGGGCGAGCGCCACTGTCTTGCCATCCCTCAGGACGGTAATGCGATCGGTGATGGTAAAGAGCTCTTCAAGCCGGTGAGAAACGAAGACGATCCCCTTTCCTTCGCGTCGCAGATGATCGATCGCCTCGAACAATCGGCCGACCTCACTTGGGCTCAATGCCGTCGTCGGTTCGTCGAAGATGATGATGCGCGACTTGAGCGTCAGCGCCCGGGCGATCTCGAGCATCTGCCGCCGCGCAGCGGTCAGGTAGCGTACAGGCTCATCGAGAGGAATGGCGTCAGCAAGCCCGAGACGCTCCAGCGTCTCAACGGTTGCGGCTCGGATCGCCTTGCGGTCGATCGGCGCGGCATGACCGTAGAGCGGCAGCAAGACGTTCTCGAAAGCGCTCAGATCCGGCGCCATATTCGTCTCTTGCGTGACGATCGCGATGCCGGCACCAAGGGCCTCACGTGGCTCCTTGAAATTGACCGGCGTACCCGCGAGCTCGAGGCTGCCGCTATCGCTGCGCACATGGCCACATATGATGCGTGAAAGCGTCGATTTTCCCGCGCCGTTGGATCCGAACAGCGCATGGACCTCGCCATAGGCAAGCTCGAAATTTGCGTCGGATAGCGCCTTGGCACCGCCGAAGGACTTCGCGATGTTCGATGCAACAAGTAGCGGTGTCATGATGATGAGACATCCGGCCCCGCAACGGCTCTGCTGCCGCCACGGGGCTTACTGGAGTGAGAAGTTCAGAGGTCGTTGGCGAACACGTTCAGCTTGATCGTGTCGAGGTTCTCGTCGGCATTGCTTGACGTGACCGCCATGATCGGAACGAGAACGTCCTTCTCAGGCGCCCCGCCCGAAAGCGTCTTCGACAGAGCCTCGGCCGAAGTCTTCCCCATCAGGTAGGGCTGTTGCATGCCCGAGCCGACAATCTTTCCGTCCCGGATCGACTGCAGCAGCTCGGGCGTGCCGTCAAAGGCAGCAACGAGCACGGAGTCCGCCTTTCGCGCTGCTACCACGGCACGGTAGGCGCCGATCGCCTGCTGGTCGGACTGGACGAAGATGATGCGCAGGTCCGGATTTGCCGTCAGCATGTCCTGGGCGAACCGGAAGGACTCGTCGGCCGTGAAAGTCTGCATCTGCTGCATCGGCACTTCCTTGGTCATGCCGATTGCCGCCATCGCTTCGCGGAAGCCCTTCGTGCGGGCCTGCCCGTTCTTGCGAGCCTGCGGAATTGCGATGATGCCGAAGGATCCGTCGGTCCAGCCCTTCTCCTTGAGAACGGCTGCCGCCGCATCACCGATTGCACGCGCACCACCCGGATTGTCTGAAGTCACGAAGCTTGCGTAGTCGCCGGATTCCGTACCGATATCGCAAATGACCACCGGTATGCCTGCCTTCGCGGCAAGGTCCAGAACGCTCGGCGCGGTCGAACTATCCGTCGGAGAGATGACGATTCCGGCGACGCCGCGGGCGATCGCGTCCTGGGCATTCTTGAGCTGCGTCTGCCCGTCATTGTTGGAATCGAGCGTTACAGTGCTGTAGCCGCCCTCCTTCGCACCCGCTTCGACGCCCGACGCAACGTATCGCCAGAACGATACGCTGAGTGATGGCGTGATGTAGGCGATCTCCTTCGATGCGGCGCGCGCAACCGTGGCGCCTGCGCCCAGCACGCCCATTGCAATGGTGGAGCTCAGCAGAATGCCGAGAAAAATGCGTCTCTTCATAAAATCCTCCCTAACAATTCAATCGTCGAGCCCCGGCACAGCTTGGACGGCTGCGCTCCTCCGCAAGTCGACTGGTGGCGACTATGACAGCACACCGAAATTACCGCAATGGTAAAACTGTATACCAAATTGAATTTTTTTCGTGACGGGCGTAGTGTGATGTTGACGACCGATCCGTACCGGCGAATTTTATGGGATTCGCGTCTGCTGGGAGATTTCATGCCGAATTCACGACTTGACGAGCTGGAGCGCAGTGGGGAGGAGCTGGCCGTCGCCCGCAGTTCGCTTGCCGAACGCGCGGCCGAACGTTTGCGCGAGTGGATTCTGCTGGGGAAGCTACCGCCGGGACAGATCCTGTCCGAGCGAGAATTGTCGGAACGACTGCAAGTCTCACGCACACCCTTGCGCGAGGCAATCCGGTTGGTCGCCAATGAAGAGCTGATCGAAATGCAGCCGAACCGCCGGCCGCGGGTGGCCGATCCGCCCCTGGAGCGGCTTCGCGACCTGTTCGAGGTGCAGGCGGCGCTGGAATCGCTGGCGGGACGCCTTTTCGTGGAACGCGCCAGCGATGAGGCGCTTGCGACAGTGATAGAGATACAGCGACGCCTTCAGGAAACCTCGAATGCCCCGGACGTGCTGGAGTTCTTCAAGCTCGACATGGCCTTTCACCGTGCCATCGTCGAGGGCGCCGGCAATTCCGCACTTGCGGAAACGCATCGACAATACAATGCGGCGCTGTTTCGTGCTCGCTTCATGTCATCACGGCAGATGCGTTGGCGCGATGTGACGATGGCCCAGCATGACGCAATCGTGGAAGCTCTGATTGCCCGCGACGCCCAGGCCGCGGACATGGCGCTCACCGCACATCTGCAGCGCGGCAAGGCCAACGTGGCAACCCTCCTGTCCGAACTGGCATCGGAACCAAAACAGAAGAGAAAGCAGAAGCCATGACGCGAAACATCATGGCTTCATGGTGAACGGCACAGCGAACGCCATGCCGTTGTCTCCGCCTTATCCCCTGCCCGCCTTCTGCTTGAGCTTGATCGAAATCAGCAGGCCAAGCACCAGCAGGAATACGACGAGATTGATCAGCGTCGAGAGCGCATAGAGCTCCGGCTTGACACCGTAGCGCAGCGCGCCCCACGCGACCGAAGGCATGGTTGGCGTCGCGCCCAAAAGATAGAAGGACACGTCGAGGCCGTTGAGCGACAGCACGAATGCGGTGATCAGGCTGCCCATGATGCCCGGCCACGTGATGGGTAGCATCACCTCCATGAAGGAGCGCAGCGGCGAAGCCCCGCAAACGATGGCCGCCTCGTTCATCCGCCAGTCGTATTTGTAAAGCATCGCCGCCATGATGAGGAAGCAGAAGCTGAAGCAATGCACGGTGTTGGCGATGATCGCCGTCAACATGTTGCCCTGCAATTCGAAGAGCAGGTAGTAGAGCGCCATGCTCGAAATGCCGAGCAGGATTTCCGAGACGAACAGCGGTGCCGCAAAGAAGATGGCGTAGAAAAGCGCCCGCTTCCCACCGAACCGCAGTACGCCCACGGTCGCAAGAAAGCCGAGCACTGTGGACAGCACCGCCGTGCAGGAGGCAAGCAGCAGGCTGTTCAGGAATGCGCTCTGATAGACGGTGTTGGTGGAGAGCCGCACATAGCTCGCCATGTTGAATTCCGGCGGATAGGGAAAGTTCGGCCGGCTGGAAAGCGAGGCGAACAGGATATGCACGATCGGCATGTAGAGGAAGGCGAAGACGACGACGACAAAGATCGCCAGCGACCACTTGATCACGGTGTCGGAGAAATTCGGGGTCATCTCACTGCCTCCCCAGCCCGGTAAAGCCCGTCCGGCGCAGGTCGACGCCGAAGCTCAGGATGGCAAGCGCCACCGCCGAAAACAGGAAGAGCACAACGCCCATGGCGGCACCGAGCGCCCAGGTCCCTGACTCCCCGAACTGCTGTGCCATCGACATGCCGTAGAGCGTGCCGTTCAAGCCCCCGAGGAACCGCGGCACCAGCGAGGCGGAAAGCGTCGGGATGAAGGCCAGCATGAAGCCGACAATCGTGCCCGACAGATTGAGCGGCCAAACCACCTCCGTAAACACCTTGAAGCGGTTCGCCCCGCAGGCGCTCGCGGCATGCGCCAGACGAAAATCGAAGTTTATCAAGGACAGATAGATCGTCGTCACCACCAACGGCAGGTAGAGGTAGAGAAAGGCGATGAAGGACGCTGCGTTGGAATACATGATCATCCTGAGCGGAGCCGCCCCCATGCGGATGAGGGCTCCGTTCACGAGCCCCGCCGGCCCGAGCATTCCCTGGAGCGCGATGAGACGCAGTACCTCGCCAGAGAGGAAAGGGATCACCAGCAGCAGCGAGAAAATGATGCGGTAGCGTCCGCCATAGCGGACGATGAAATAGGCGATCGGCCAGGCGATGGTCACCAGTGCCACAGCAACACCTACCGCCATCGCGAGCGACCGCAGGAAGAAGGTGATGTAGGCGCTTTCGGTTGCCAGGGTCCCATAGTTCATCAGCGTCCATTCGCGAACGATCTTGTAATTCTCCGTTTGCCAGAAGCTGAGCACTACCAGTGCGATCAACGGGAGGACGAAGAAGAGCAGAAGAAAGCCGCTCGGGATATCGAGCATAAGGCGGCGATGCATTGTCTCGTTCTGCATGCTCAGCTCCCCGCCTTGAAGATGTGGCAGTCGGCCGGATTCCAGGAAAGCAGAACCCTCTCCTGGTTCGGGAGTGGATCGTTGCGCTTCGGCTTGACGGCGATCACGGTGTCGCCCCTGTCGGTTTCAAGCACATATTCGAGGAATGGACCGCGCAGCACGACATCGACGACCCGGCTAGGAATACCCGTGCCGCCATCGACTTTCTTCGAAATGTCGAAGCGCTCGTTCTTGACGAAGATCTCGACGGCATCGCCAGCCCTGAAATCCTTGCCTGCCGGCAGTTCGAACTCAAAGTCGTGGCGCGCAAGTCTCACCGTTTTGCCGTCAGGGCCTATTGTGCCCTGGAACTTGCTCGACTTGCCGACGAAGCGAGCGACGAAGGGCGTTTCCGGGTGATCGTAGATTGCTTGCCGTTCCCCGAGCGCCTCGAGGCGGCCATTGTTGATGACCGCGATCCGGTCGCTCATGCTGAGCGCCTCTTCCTGGTTATGCGTCACATAGATGAAGGGAATGCCCAGCTGCTTCTGATAGCGGCGGATCTCGATCTCCATCTCCTGGCGCAGTTCGCGGTCGAGATTGGCGAGCGGCTCGTCGAGGAGCAGCAATGTCGGACGTGCCACCAGACCGCGTCCCAGCGCCACGCGCTGCTGCTGCCCGCCCGAGAGCTGGCTCGGGTAGCGGTCGAGCAGCGTGGTCAGCGAGAGCACGCCAGCCACCCATTCCAGCCGCTCGTCGATGACCGCCTGCGGCTCCTTGCGCATACTGAGGGGAAAGGCGAGGTTTTCGCGAACGGTTCGATGGGGGAAGAGCAGGAATTCCTGGAACACCATGCCGATACCGCGCTTGTGCGGCGGCAGTTCCGTGACGTCCTTGCCTTCGAAATGGATGCGGCCTTCGGTGGGACGGTCGAGGCCAGAAATCAGGCGCAGCAAGGTGCTCTTGCCCGATCCGCTCGGCCCGAGGATGGCGATGAACTCCACCTTGGCAATGTCGAGGCTGACGCTGTCGAGCGCCCGCACCGCACCATAGCGACGCGAGACGTTGTCAATTCTGATATAGGAACCGCTCTGGCTCATGAAACAGACCTGTGCTGATGGCGGCCTGGGGACAGAAGCGCCCCGGCCGCCGGACTTGAGAGGATGAAAGGGCTGATCGTCAGGCCGCCTGCACGTTCGACCATACACGTTCCCACTTCTCGGGCGAGGACGGCTGATCGAACATGAAGAGGTCGGCAATCTCGCTCGAGCGGTCCATGAGGAAGAGCTTGCGCTCGTCTTCGGTCGAGATGGAGCGCAGATCGACCGTGGTCGAGCAACCCGCCACTTCGCCGATCTTCTTCATAACCGGTGCAGAGATCATCATGTCGATGAAGCTGCAGCAAAGGTCGAGCTTCGGGCCGTCCTCGACGCCCGAGGTTACGAGCCAGGTATCGACCCAGCCGAGCCCTCCCTCCTTCATCTTCAGCGCATGGCGGAAGTCGACGGCCGGTGCGCCCTGGCTTTCGGCAGTCAGCAGTTGGCGGAAGACCTGCGCGAATTCGGTGGCGGCTACGACGGCGCCGCTCTGGAGGAGCTGGAACAGGGTCGGATTGTCCTGGTAGCGGGTCAGCAGCAGTGCCTTCTGCTGGATCAGCAGCTTCTCCACCTCGGCCAGCTCCTCATCCGTCAGGACGTAGGGATTGAAGGACTTGCCGTCAGGACGCGGCTTTGTGCGGCTGCCCATGCGTTCGGTGACGAGAAGTGCGGCGAGCGCAATGTTCTCCTCGAAGCGGGAGCTCGTCGAAAGCATGCCGGTGTAATCGGCATTGAACATGCATTCGAGCGTCTCGGTTTTTTCGGGTGCGACCTTGCCGGCGTCGTAGGTAATGCCATAGGCGCCCCAGCAGAAGGGAAAGCCGATCTTCTTGCCGGTGGCAGGATCGGAAAGAACCTTGAAGGCGTCGGCCTGGAACTCCGGCAGATAGCCGGCCGCACCCGGAACCTTCGAATAGTCCACGTCACGCAGCAATTTTTCCCGGTAGTAGAGCTGCGGCCAGAAGCCGTCAGCCTGCACGAGATCGAATTCCTTCGAACCACCGACACGCAGCTTGTTGTAGGCCTCGGAGTTGCCGTCAAAGAAGGTCGGAACGAACTTGACCTTGTTGGTCTCCTCGAAGGCGGTGATGTAGTCGGGAAGAAGATAGGCTTCCCACATGAGGGCCCGCACCTTGTCGGGCGCAGCCCAGGAGGGCCGAACGAACGGCATGGCGAGCGCCGCCGTGGTCCCGGCGGCCAGGATGGATCGGCGTGTAAATTTCTTGTCGAGCATGGTCATGATCCCCTTGTTGGTCTTTGTCTGTCATGTAGCGCGCTTTCTGCACGTCTTGTCATTCCCAGTACTTCCGGCGGCGCGGCCGCCGAAAGCGTATCGTAGAAGGGCGGTGTATCAGGCGATGCCGTCCGCTTCGATCGTGCCCAGCACCTCGTCCAGGACGTCGAGCGCGTGGGCCATATCCTCCAGGCTGCAATCAAGCGGCGGCTTGACCTTGATGAGATTTCCCAGCCCCGCGTACCGGCTCTCGCCGAAGAGGACACCGCGGTCAACACCACGGCGATAGACTTCGCTCGCCGCCTTGCGGGCGGGCTCCTTGGTCTCGCGATCCTTGACCAGCTCGATCGAGACGAAGAGACCGGGGCCACGGACGTCGCCGATCAGCTTGCGCCGCTTCGCCATTTCATGCAGGCGCTCGGTGGCATACTCGCCGAGTTCGTGCGCCCGGTCGCAAAGCTTGTCCGCGATGATCGCGTCCACCGTGGCGACCGCTGCCGCCATGGCGACCGGGAAGGAACCGAAGGTCAGGGCGTCCTCGCCAGAGTCGAACTTCGCGAGCTTTTCGCTGGCGAAGATGCCGGCCAGCGGGAAGCCGCCGCCGATGCCCTTGCCGAAGGTCATGATGTCGGGAACGATGCCATAGAGATCAGCGGCAAACATCTTGCCGGTGCGGCCGAAGCAGCTCTGGATCTCGTCCCAGATGAGCAGGATACCGCGGCGGTCGCAGATCTCCCTGACGCCCTTGAGATAGGAAACGGGCAGCACGATGTGGCCGCCGTTGCCCATGATCGGTTCCATCATGATCGCTGCAACGCCGCCATCGACACCCCGATCGATCGTATCTTCGAGCAGCGAAAGGCAGAGCTGCACATCCGTCTCGGCATCGAGCCCGATACGCGGGCGATAGGGATCGGGGTGCGGCACGCGCGTGAAGCGCGGCTGGATCGGCAGGAACGGGTTATTCGGGTGAGGCCAGCTCGCGGCCATCGTCGTGATCGAGCGGCCGTGGTAGGCGTCCTGCAGCACGATCAGATTCTGCGCGCCGGGGCGGTTCTTGAAGGCAAGCTTTATGGCCATTTCGACGGCGAGGCTGCCATGAAGCGCGTAGCCGATGCGATTGAGGTCTCCAGGAGCGATATCACGCAGCTTCGAGGTCAGCGTCAGCAACGGCTTTGTGTTGAAGTTCGGCCGAGCGTGGGTGATTTCCCGAAGCTGGGCGATGGCTGCCTCAACGACACGGGGGTCATTGGCGCCAAGATTGTTCGACCAGGCCTGGGAGGTGCAATCGAGGTAGCGATTTCCCTTGTCGTCCCAGACATGAGAGCCGCGCGCCCGAACCAGCGTGATTTTGGTGTTATCTCCTTCGACAGGATCATGGATAAGGGAGAGCTTTCCCTCTTCGATCCGGTATTCGTCCGATTTTACAGATAGTTGCGCGGCATTCATCGATGTTTCCTTTCGTCTCAGGTGACGTGGATTAAGCAACGGAAGCGCGTTGACAACAAGGACGATTAGCGAAACTATTAATTCATGTCACTTATGAATATCCAGCTGCGTCACATCCGTTGCCTGCTCGCTGTTGCAGGCGAAAAGAGCTTTGCGCGCGCCGCCGAAAAGCTCGGAGTTTCGCAGCCCGCCTTGTCGCAAACCATCATCCAGCTCGAAGAGACTTTGGGTTTCGACATTTTCCAGCGCACCACCCGCAGCGTCACTCTCACGGAGAACGGAGAAGCGCTTTGCGAGTATGCCCAGAAGCTCAATCGCTCGACGGAAACGTTCTACAAGGAGGTGAAGTCACTCCAGCTTTCGATCCACAATGCGCTGCGCGTCGGGTACCTGATTGGAACGGCCGTCGAATTCATTCCAAGGATCACGCAGGAATTCGAGCGCCGCCGCCCGAATGCTTCGCTGGAGTTCGTCGAGTATGATTTCAACAATCCCGATGCGGGTCTCGCTGCCGGGAGGGTCGATTGCAGCATCTTTCGACCACCGGTCGACACGCCGGACATCAACATCGTGGAAATCGCGCGCGAGAAGTGCGTCGCGTGCATGCACGATGGTCATCCCCTCGGACTTCAGGAAACAGTCCAGGTGGAGCAATTGCTCGACGAGCCCTTCATCGCCGCCCCCGGTACGGGTATCTGGCGTGAGTACTGGCTTGCGGGCCAGCACCGTAACGGCCGCGAGGCCCGCGTCGTGTTCGAGGCCGCAACCGTCGACTCGGAACTGCAGGCGGTTGCCATGCGCAAGGGGATCAGCATAACCGCCGAAAGCACGGCACGCTTCTATGCCCGCCCCGGCGTCGTCTTCCGCACCATCTCCAACATGGATGAGTGCATCATCGCCATCGGCTACCGACATCGGGCCAGCCCCCTGATCCAGGAACTCATCGACATCGCTCGAGCGATAACCCGCAAACAGAATTCGGAATGACCGGGTGTCCGCGAGGATACCGTCGCGGGTAACTGATCCGCCGCCTCGAGGGCGAAACGAAGCTGGCCTCGACCGTGAAACTCGAGACCAGAAATAGTTGAACGGAATCAGTCGATTCTTGCACCGGGTGTCAAGGCACGTCACGCCCCTTCAGGACCACAAAAGCGCGCAAGACATTCATGACGCCATTTCCGGCGATAAAGCTTCGGCCAACTGAAGCGACGAATTTCACGCCCTTTCCAGCATGGCTTCCGCCGCCTTTTCCGCGATCATTATCACGGGGGAATTCGTGTTCCCGGAGACGATCGTCGGCATGATCGAGGCGTCGACGACGCGTAGTTTTCCAAGGCCGTGCACGCGCAGCTTCGGATCCACCACCGCCATCGGATCGCTCCCCATCTTGCAGGTACCGACCGGGTGGAAGATCGTTGTCGCGATGTCGCCGGCCCGGCTGATCAGTTCCTCGTCGCTCGTATACTCCCTTCCGGGAAGCATCTCCTGCGGACGGAACCGAGCGATCGTCTTCGTTGTCATGAGGCTGCGGGCGTGGCGGATCGACTTTGCCGCGAGCAGCCGGTCGCCGACGGTCGACAGGTAGTTGGGGCGAATCTCCGGCGCGCGCGCCATGTCGCGCGCGGTGACGTGCACCGTGCCGCGGCTCTCCGGTCGTAGGTTACAGACCGAGACGGTCACCGCCGGGTAGCGGTGCAAGGGTTCGCCGAGGCGGTCGGTGCTGAGCGGCTGGACATGATACTCGAGATCAGCCGTGGCGACGGCCGGATCACTCTTGGCGAAGATGCCGAGCTGGCTCGGCGCCATGGAGAGTGGTCCCGACCTCATCAGAGCATATTGCAGGCCCATCCCGGCACGGCTAAGGAGATTGTGGTAGAGCTGGTTCAGCGTTCGCGCGCCCTCGATCTTGAAGACCGTGCGGATCTGCAGATGATCCTGCAGGTTCTCGCCGACACCCTGCAGTTCGTGATGGACCTCAATGCCAAGGTCGGAGAGCACGTCCGGCCGACCGACACCCGACAATTCCAGGATCTTCGGCGAGTTGATGGCGCCGGCCGACAACACGACCTCGCGCGTTGAACGCGCGATGCAGAGCCGTCCATTCAGGCGAAAACGCACGCCGGCAACCGCGCTGCCCTCGAATTCCAGAGCTTCGGTTTCGGCCCCGGTCAGAACGCGCAGGTTCTTGCGCTTCATGGCGGGGCGCAGGAAGGCTTTTGTCGTGTTCCATCGCAGACCGCCGCGCTGGTTAACCTCGAAGTAACCGGAACCCTCATTGTCGCCGGTATTGAAATCATCCGTCTTGGGAATGCCGAGTTCCTCCGCCGCGTCCCTGAAGGCATCGAGGATCGGCCATGAGAGCCGCTGGCGCTCGACACGCCATTCCCCGCCTGCGCCGTGCACGGCAGTTTTGCCCCGGTAGTTGTCTTCCGATTTCAGGAAATAGGGCAGAACGTCGTTCCACCCCCAGCCGCCGTTCCCGGCCTGGCGCCAGCCGTCGTAGTCGGCGGCCTGACCGCGCATGTAGATCATGCCGTTGATGGATGAGCAGCCACCCAGCACCTTGCCCCTTGGGTAGGGCAGTGAACGTCCGTTGAGCCCCGCCTCCGAGGCCGTCTTCATCATCCAGTCGGTCCGCGGATTGCCCATGCAATAGAGATAGCCGATCGGCACATGAACCCAGTGATAACGATCCGTCCCGCCAGCTTCGAGCAGCAATACCCGGTTCTTCGGGTCGGCCGAAAGACGGTTTGCCAGAACGCAGCCAGCCGAACCGGCACCCACGACGATGAAATCGTAGCTGCCTTCGTCCACCGGTGTTTCAACTGCTGAGATGGTCACGCCGCAACTCCCGTCGCCAGTTGTCCGATTGCCGAAAGCCGCTGCCAGAGCGGCGCCATAACCTCCGCAATCTCCCTGTAGAGGGCATAGCGTCGGTTGTAGTGGGCAGCAAGGGCGCGGTTCGGCTGATAGTGCCTGTCTATCCTCACCATGGCGCTTGCACCTTCCGTGAAATCGGCGAAGAGACCGACACCCGTTCCCGCCGCGATCGCCGCTCCCAGGGCGCCCGTTTCGCGTGAGACGGCAACAGACACCGGCATGCCCAGTACATCGGCGAAGATCTGGGGCCAGAGGCTGCTGCGTGATCCGCCGCCGGACAGCACGGCCGAGTCGAAGGTAGCGCCCGCCTTGCGGATCGTCTCGATATGCTGGCGATGGCCGAAGGCCACACCTTCCAGCACCGCGCGGATCAGATGCCCCTTGGCGTGCCAGCCCGCAATTCCATAGAAGCCCGCTCGCGCATGACCGTCCTGCTGGGCGCCGTAAAGATAGGGGTGATAGAGAGGGTCGTCAGGTGCCGGCGCGATTGCGGCAGCCAATGCACAGCAGTCGTCGAACGGCGATGTGCCGTCCGTATGACCGTCCGCAAACAACTCCCGCACCAGCCATTCAAGATTGGCCGCCGACGTTGCGCTGTTTTCCATCGCCATGTAGCGGCTGCGATCGAAGGTCGAGGACATGAAGACCGGCCCGTCGAGCACGGGGCCATCCATGATCACCTGGTTGATGCTCCAGGTCCCCGCGATGATCGAGGCGCTTCCGGTACACGAGACGCCCGAACCGAGCGCCGATGCAACGACGTCGAATAGGCCGCCGACTACCGGCGTGCCACTCGCCAAGCCGGTTTCTGCCGCCACCTCTTCGGTCACCCGCCCTGCAATGTCGGCGCTCTCGAGAAGCCGCGGCAACAGGTCCATGCAGTCGGAAAGCCCATAGGCAGCCATGAGCGTTTCGTCATAGCGGCGCGCCGCGAGATCAAGTAGGCCCGCGCCCGACATGTCGGATACTTCGCTCACGCGCTGGCCGGTCAGCCGGTTGACCACGAAATCCTTGGAGAAGAAGACCGTGCCGATGCGCTGGAACAGCTCCGGCCGATGGCGTTTCAGCCATGCGAGCAACGTCGGCGTCTGGGAGGGCCAAGGCCGCTGGCGGGCAATCGGGGCGGTCCTGTCGCCGACCCCTTCGACCGCCCATTCCTCGACGAGACCGGTTGCGCGCGTATCGAGCGACTGGATTCCGATGAGAGGCTCTCCATCCCGATCGAGCGCATAGAGCCCGTTGCCATGGCCGGCGCAGCCGATCGCGGCAATGTCGGTCGCCGCGATACCCGCCTTTTCCAGGCAGGCCCTGATCACGCGCTTCGCGTTGGCCCAAAGCTCGCCCAGGTCGCGTTCAACATGGCCGGGGCATGGCATGCGGCTATGGCCCTCCTCCCCTGCATAGGCCACTTCCCTGCCCGTCCGGTCGAAGATCACCGCCTTTATGACGGTGTTGCCGGCGTCGAGCCCCAACAGATAGTTTCCCATTCCGAACCCCTCCCAAGGTTCCACTGTTGCGCAGTTCCAGCGGGCATCAACCCTGCTGATAGAGTGCAAAGGCCTCCTCGCCTTCCGCATCCTTGTGGATGATCGCCATCAGTCCGCGTACGACGGCGCTCGGATTGGCGTGCTGGTAAATGTTGCGCCCGTAGACCATGCCCATTGCGCCCTGCCGCATCAAGGCGGCAGATTTGGCAAATACGGCGAGCAGGTCTTCCTTTCCACCGCCGCGTACAAGCACGGGGCAGCGCGCGGCCTCCACCACACGGTGGAAGTCATCCGGGTTCGTCGTCGGATCAGCCTTGACGATGTCCGCGCCCATCTCCCGGGCAAGCCGGGTCAGTGTTACGATCTTGTCCGCATCGCCGTCGACCATGTAGCCACCTCGTTCCGTCACCGGCTGCATGACGAGCGGCTCTATCATCAACGGCATGCCGTATTTCTCACAGTCGGCTCTAACACGTGCGATGTTCTGCACGCACTGACGGAAGAGATCCGGCTCGTCCGGTAGCATGAAGAGGTTCACGACCACGCAGGCTGCATCCATCTGCAACGCACCGACGAGTGGCTCGGCCTCGTTCTGGAGCACGGCCCACATGTCGCGATGGCGGATGCGGTTGTAGGGATTGCCCATGTCGATGCGCATGACGAGCGCGGGCTTGTCCTTCCCGGGCAGATCCTGGAGCAGGTCGGCCTGGCCGTAGTTCATCTGGATAGCGTCAGGCCTGGCATCGACCAGCGCCTTCATCACGGCGGGCATGTTCTCCAGCCCGTCCAGGAAGGACGGCTCGTTGCAAACGCCATGATCGATCGCCACGTCCAGGCAACGGCCGTTGCCGAACAGCCGGTTCATCCGGACCTTGCGGTTGTCTCGCATAGTTCACTCCTTTGTTTGTTCCTTGCGGAAAGGGTGCCCTCCGCAACGCCGTGACGGTCGTTGAGAAGGCTGAGAAAACGGCCACGCTCTTGGGCCTTGCGCTGCGCCGGCCAGTCCTTTTCGGCGGCGAGGATGTCGAGGACGGCATCGGTCATGTCGAGGCTGAGCTCACCGGTGATGGCAAGCGTCGTGCGCCGCAGGAGAAGGTCGTCCAGATGCTCAACCGCTTCGCTGCGGATGAGGTGCACCATCTCCCGTGCGCTGTATCCCGCATGCAGGAGGTCCTCGTCCGTTTCCATGGCGATGAACGAGGCAACACCCTGCGCATCCGTGCCATAGCGCGAAAAGAGCGTGGACGAGCGATCGACGGAAAGACCCGTCGCGCTGGAAAGCCGGCGAACCCAGAGGTCGGGATTTTCGGGAAAGGCACGTCCGCCCCCGAAGGTGCGCTCCGCTGTGTCAACGAGGCGGGACCGGCCGAGCCGCTCCAGCGCCATGTCGGCGGCGAGCTCTCCGAAAGAGCGGAACGTCGTCCACTTGCCGCCGATCATGCAGAGCACCGGCGGCCCGCCGTCGCGGCCTTCGAGCATCGTGCAGAAATGATCGCGCGGAATACGCCCGGTGAAACTGTCCTTGCTTGCGGGAAGCGGACGCACGCCCGCGAACTGGAAAACGATCTCTTCCGGTCGGATGCGAACACCCGGCAGAACGAAGGCGAGCGATTGCAGGATATAATCCCGCTCGTCCGCCTCACAACGCACCGCGCCGGGGTCGTCGACCCGGATATCGGTCGAACCGACCAGTACCTTGCCGAGATAGGGAAAGAGGATGCAAATGCGCCCGTCGTCGTTCTCGTAGTATATCATGTGGCCGTCGAGCATGTCGCGCAGGCCCGCATTGTCGATGACCAGATGCGACCCCTTCGTACCGCCCATCAGCGGCGCAGGACGTGCATCCACCGAGAAAAGCGTATCATTCGCAATATCGATCCAGCCGCCGGTGGCGTTCACGACGAGCCGTGGCTGGATCGGAAGCACCTTGCCGGACACGTCGTCACGCAGAGCAAATTCGCCGGCACCGGCGTGTTCGAAGGTCGCGTAGTTCAGTGCCATGGCATTGGGGCCAGCGGACAGGGCGTCGCGCAACAACTCGATACCGATGCGTTCGGGATGGCTTACCCATGCATCGTAGTAGGTCGCGGAGCTGCGGATCGCTGGATTGAGCCCCGGCCACTTCTTCAGCGTTGCCTTGCGACCTCGAAACTGGTGGCGCGGCATCAGCGCACGCGTGCGCGTCAGGAAATCGTAGATCCCGAGGCCTGCCTTGATGGCGACCGCGCCCCTCCGGCTTGGGCGACGCGTGAGGCCGAGAAACCGCACGATGCCGTTGGCGAGGCCGGAGAAGACATCGAAGATCGGCACCGTGGTCGGCAGCGGGGCTACGTAGTGAGGAGCGTTGCGCAGCAGCCGATCACGCTCGGCAAGCGATTCCCGCACAAGGCTGAACTCGCCGTTTTCCAGATAGCGCAGGCCGCCATGCACCATGCGCGAGAGAGCGGCGCTCGCCCCGGAGCAATAGTCATTTTTCTCGACGAGCAGCACGTTCACGCCCTGCAACGCCAACTCGCGGAAGACGCTGAGCCCGTTGATGCCGCCGCCGAGGACGCACACGTCCACGTTCGGGCTCCGGCAAAGCCCGTCAAATGTCTCTGCACGGTTCATGATGACAGTCCGTTATCCGTCCATGTTGGCCAGTTTCGCCGAAAGGGCTGCATCGACGGCCGCAAGGTCTTCGGCGTCGAACCGCAGCGTGCCGGCGCGGGCATTGTCGAGCGCCTGTTCCGGGTTGCGTGCGCCGCATAGCGCAAACGTGATGCCCGGCTGCGCAAGCGTCCATGCGATCACCGTCTGCGCGATGCTCGCACCGTGCCGTTCCGCAACGGGCCGGATCGCATCGGAAAAATCCTTTGCTTTCTGCCGGTTGGCGACGGAGAAGCGCGGGTTGTTCTTGCGCTGGTCGTCACCGGAGAAGACGCGGTCCGGTCCAATGGTGCCGGAAAGAAGGCCGAGCGCCAGCGAGGAATAACTGAGCGTCGACACCCCGTTTGCAAGGGTGAGCGGCAGCAGGTCCGCCTCGATCTTGCGATCGATCATGCTGAACCGCTCCTGGATCGCATCGAGCGATCCCTTCGCGATGTACTGCTCCAGTTCCGACCGGTTGACATTGCTCGCACCGATCGCGCGGATCTTGCCCGCCTGTTTCAGTTCCTCAAGCGCCGCGACGGTCTCCTCGACCGGTGTCGTCGCGTCCTGCCAATGGGTGATGTAAAGGTCGATATAATCCGTGCCGAGCCGGCGCAGGCTTTCCTCCACCTCGTGCACGATTGAGTCCCGGCCGAGATAGCGGTGAACCGGCTTGCCATCCTGATCGAAGAAGTGACTGCCTTTCTGCGTGTGCCAGACGAGGCCGCATTTGGTCGCGATCACCGCCTTGTCGCGGCGCCCCGAGATCGCCTTGCCGACGATCTCTTCCGACCGGCCGAGCCCGTAGGCCGGCGCGGTGTCGATAAGGGTGACGCCGGCATCGAGCGAGGCCTGGATCGCCGCAATGGATTGCGCCTCGTCGGTTCCGCCCCACATCCAGCCGCCGATCGCCCAGGTGCCGAGCCCCACGGCTGACGCCTTGACGCCGGAGCGTCCGATCTCGCGGATCAACTGTTCGCCGCTCATGCCGAAATCCCTTCCTCGGATGCAATTTCAAGAATGCGCGAGCCGGTCGCCTCATCGGTCACGAGCGTGTCGAGATGGTTGCCGCGCAGGACGCTGAGGATCGGGCCTGCCTTGTTCGGTCCGCTCGCGACGCCGATCTTCATCGGGATAGAGGCAAACTCCGGCAAGGTGAGCGAAACCAGCGAGCGGTTGAGACTGTAGTCGCAGACCCGGCCGTGATCGTCGAGAAGGTGGGCAAGCAGCTCGCAGCTCGCGCCCGAGCGCTCGATCGCCACCCGATCCGTGCTGGAGGACGGATGAAGGTCGTAGTAGCTCGAGTCGTCCGTCAGGATCGAGCCGATGCCGACCACCGCCACCTTCGCCTCGCGCGCCCGTTTGAAGACATCGGCGACGGAGCGCATGTTGATCAGCATCGCCCGCTGCTCCGCATCGTCGGCAAACAGTGGTGCGTGGATCTGGTAGGAGCGTCCGCCCAGCCGATCGGCCATCAGCGTCGAAACGTGGTTGACGTCCGTATAGTGCTTGCCCTGCACGCATCCGGTCGCCGGGATCACCTCGACATCGAAACGACGGGCCGGCTGCAGACCGGCGACGACAGCGCTGACGCCCTTGCCGCCAGTGATGCAGATCGTGTCGCCATCGGCGATCTCCTCGATCAACAGGCGGGCCGCCGCCTCGCCGACGGCCTGCAGCGCGGTCTGCGGATTGTCGGAAACGGTCGGCACCACGACGGCGCGGCTGATGCCGCCGAGCGCCAGAAGACGCTCCTCCATGTCCACCAGAGGCTCGATTGGCGACTTGATCTTGATCTCGACAAGGCCGAGCTGGCGGCCCCGTTTGATGAGTCGATTGACGGTGGCGTGCGAGAGGCCAAGCTGGTCTGCGATCTGCGCCTGTGTCAGGCCTTCCAGAAAGTGCAGCACGAGTGCCTGGTGCATCTGGCGCGCGATGACGATCTCTTCGCGCGGCGCTGTGGTCGTCTTGGGTTTCAGTTTGGCGATCGGCATATCAGGCGGCCTTCCGCTTGTGCAGGAAATGGTCGATGGAAACAGCGGCGAGCAGAATGCACCCCTTGATCATGTCCTGCCAATAGACCGACACGTTGAGCAGGATCAGCGAACTGGTAACGACCGAGAGAAGCGCTATGCCAAGGATGGCGCCGAGGATCGTACCCGAGCCGCCATTGAGCGACGCACCCCCGATGACCGCCGCCGCGATGATGTTGAGCTCCATGCCGACGCCGAAGGTGGGTGTCGCCGCCCCGAAGCGGGACATGTAGATGACACCTGCAACACCGGCGAGAGTTGAGCACAGCACGGTCACCCAGAACTTCACCTGGTTGGTCTTGATGCCGGAGTAGAGCGCGGCCTTCTCGTTGCTGCCCGTGTAGAAGACCTTGCGGAAGGCGGTCGCCCGCCGCAGCAGGAAATCGAACAACACGACCACTGCGACGAAGATCAGGATGACATAGGGAATCCCGTGGAACGTGCCCTGCCCCACCGCCTTGAACCCTGCCGGCAACGTGAAGAGCGACAGCGGCGTGCCCTTGGTGATGATGAGGCAGAGGCCGCGAACGATCACCATTGCCGCAAGCGAGGTAATGAAGTGGTTGAGGCCGACGACCGTCACGAAGAAGCCCATGATGCCGCCGATGGCGCTGCTCGCGAGGATGCCGACGAACGAAGCCGTCCAGGGATCAAGCCCCGCGAGAAACAGCGAGCCGGAAAGCACCATCGCGAAACAGACGACAGAGCCGACCGCCAGGTCGATACCCCGACGATAAGCAGGATCGTCATGCCCACGACGACGATGCCCTCCACGGAGAAGCTCATGAGCATGGCGCGAAAATTGCCAAGTGTCAGGAAGTGCGGCGAGGCGAAGCTCATGATCACGCAAAGCGCAAGGATGATCACGATCAGTCCCGCCTCGCGCATCGTGCCGATGCGTTTCCAGGACGATGTCTTCGGCGTGCCCGCCACGATCGTATCGATTGCCATTCCCGTCTCTCCCGTCGCTTTCCCGTCACGCTGCATGGTTTGCCGTCCTTGTCGTGCCCACTCCCGAGGCTAGGCGGATCACGGACTCCTCCGTCATTTCGTCGCCACTGATCTCGCCGGCGATGCGTCCCTCCCGGACGACGAGGGCACGGTCGCAGAGCCCGATCAGTTCCGGCATTTCGGATGAGATGACGACGACGCCGATTCCCGAAAGCGCAAGCTCCCGCAGCAGGCGATGGATTTCCGCCTTCGCGCCGACGTCGATACCGCGCGTCGGCTCGTCCATCAGGATGACCTTCGGCTTCACCGCGAGCTGCTTGGCGATCGCAACCTTCTGCTGATTGCCGCCGGAGAGCGATTTCACCTGCGCATCGACCCCTCCCATGCGCACACCGAGCCGCCGCGCGAAATCCTCCGCAAGTGCCGCCTCCGCGCGACCGTTCAACAGGCCGACCGAGTTCGTCAGCGACTTCAGATCCAGCACGGAGATGTTCTGCGCAACGGAGAGTTCCAGAAACACGCCGGAACCCTTGCGGTCTTCGGAGAGATAGACGATGCCGGCCTTCACCGCGTCGGAATAGGAGCGGATCGGCTGCACCTTGCCGTGCAGGCGCACTTCACCTGCTGTGCGTGGCCGAAGGCCGCAGATGCCTTCGGCAATCTCCGTGCGGCCGGAGCCGATGAGGCCGCCGATACCGAGGATTTCGCCCTTGCGCAGGTCGAAGCTCACGCCATGGAAGCGCTCGCCGTCGCCGATGCTCTCCACCTCGAGGATTGTCTCGCCGGACGCTTCGTCCGCACGGAGCTTCTCCGGATAGAGCTGCGTGATCTCGCGCCCGACCATCCGGCGCACGACGACGTCAGGCGTAATGTCGGCGATGCGGTCGGTGCACACATAGCGGCCGTCACGGAACACGGTGACCCGGTCGCATAGGCTGAAGATCTCGGCCATGCGGTGGCTGATGTAGATGATCGATATGCCGTTTTTCTTGAGGTCGCCGATGATCGCGAAGAGTTGCTGTGCCTCTGTCTCTGTCAGTGCCGCGGTCGGCTCGTCCAGGATCAGTACGCTGCAGTCGAGCGTCAGCGCCTTGGCGATCTCGACGAGCTGCTGGCTGGAGATCGGCAGGTCCCCGACCTTACGACGGACATCGATGGCGGCGAGCCGGTTCATAACGACCTGCGCATCCCGCTCCAGCGCACGGTAATTCATGAAGGGGACCCGGCGGCGGTTTGTCGCCGCCATGAACATGTTTTCGGCAACGGTCGCGTCCGGGCACAGCGCTATTTCCTGATGCACCAGCCCGATGCCGAGCGACTGGGCGACAGCGGGCGATGAAATGCGGACGGCCTTTCCGTCCAGGCGGATTTCACCCGAGGTCGGCTGAAGAACGCCGGCGATGATGTTCATCAGGGTCGACTTGCCGGCACCGTTCTCGCCGCAGAGCGCATGCACCTCACCGCGCTCCAGGGCGAAGTCGACATCGGTCAACGCCTTCACCGCCCCGAAATGCTTGGTAACGCCATGAATGGTGAGCACCGGCTCCGCCATTGTCTCCCCCTCCCTTTCCCTTGGAGCCATCCGCACTCGAAGGCGCGGATGGCGCGCGTGCGAAGCACTTACTCCTCGATGCCCTTCGTACCGCGACGCTGCAGGTACTTGTCCCAGTAGAAGTCGTCGGCATTCTCCGCCGTCACTATGGAAAGGCCGTTGTCGACGACGGGAACGCTCATCGCGTTGAAGCCTGAGCGCTTGGCGTCGTTCATCGGGTCGATCAGTTCCGGATGCTTGGCGAGCCACAGGAGCATGAAGCCCATGTAGCCCTGCATGCCCTGGTTCGGGTTGATTGAACCGAAGACTTCGCCCGCCTTGATCATGTCGAGGATATTGGCGTTGACGTCCGCACACATGACGAGAACCTTGCCGCCGCTTTCCTTGCTGGCCTGTGCCGCACCGATCGCCGAGTTGGCCTCCGGCATGAAGACCGCCCCGAGATTCGGATTGGCCTGGATGATGCTGAGCAGACCCTGATAGGCCTTGGTCGGGTCCTGGTTGGAGGCTGCGCGGCCGACCAGCTTCATGTCCGGCCACTTCTCCTCCATGCGACCGATGAAGGCTGTGATACGCTTGTCGTGGTTGTCCTGCCCCGGGTTCTCGAGGACCGCATATTCTCCCTTTCCGCCCATCTTCTCGGCGATCGCGTCGGCGGCATAGATGCCTTCGCGGGTGTTGTCCGAGGTGATGAAGGAAACGCGCTTGGAAAGCGGCGAGTCTGCCGCAAAGGTCACGACGGCCGTGCCCTGGTCGATCGCACGATTGATCGGCTCGATGAAGGGATCCGAGTTCATCGGATGGACGAGAATGCCCGCCGGGTTCTGCGCCAGCGCCTGATCGAAGGTAGCGATCTGCTTGTTGACGTCGTACTCCGGCGTGCCGGTGTATTCCGTCTCGCAGCCGAACTGTTGGCCGGCCTGCTTGAACATCTCGTAGACGGGGAACCAGTATTCCACCCCCGAGACCATGACGTTCATGACGTATTTTTCGCCCGGCTTGCAGCGGAACGGATTTTCCGTGTCGGCCGACGCAGTGCCGGCAAATAGCGTTGTTGCAAGGACCGCCATTGCGGTCGAGCTGATAAATTTGCGCAAGATTCCTCCTCGAGGCCGAAGCCCCTCCCAAAAGCCCGAGGGCGTCGAGATGACGCCGCTGATCTCAGTGAATTCCGGAATTCCTCCTCGAAATCCGGTAGGAGCAACTAAATGGATTAAACCTTGCGTGTCAATATAATTCACGCCATGAAATATATTTCATGGCTTTGCGACTACATCTTGCAGGCGAGATGACAAATCCGACCGACCGAGCCCTTCTCGATCGGAGAGGCGACCCAGACTGCCTGCCTTGTGAGCTCGACGGATCCCGACCTTCGCCGATCAGAAGCCCCTTCCAGCAATTCGCCGCTACCGACTACGGGATGCTCAAACGTGTCGCGGATCGCGAACTTGCGGCGTTCCGACGCTCATTTCAGGCGGAGATATTCAGGAAAAGGCTTCATTGCCAGGGCAAGCAGATCTGACGCCCAGATGGCGCATCTCTACTAATGGCATAGCCCCGACGGCGCCCTGAATTCGAAGACAGCCAGCAGTCGCCCCGACCTTTCCCAGGACAACCTATTGAGGCTCAACGCCTAGTTCGCGCGGAAAATTTCCAGCGCGACTATCTGTGCAAGCGTGCGTGCAAGTTCGTCGATCAGTTGCCTCTCATGCGTCTGGAAACGCGAACTCGGCGTAGGGACCGAGATAGCGTAGAGATCGCCCTGGAGGTCGTAGAACGCTCCGCCAACCGCCGACACGCCTACGGTGTGCTGGTCTCTGTCGAAGGCAACGCCCGTTTCCCTTACCGTTTCGATTTCGTCCTGATACGCCTGCAGCAGCGCAGGGTCCTCTGCAATGGCTGGCTGCTCCTCCGCCAAACGGGCAAGAACCTGCTTGTCACTCAGCTTGGCGAGACAGGCTTTCCCGTTGGCCGTGTCACACAAGGGAAAACTCTCTCCCACGAAAGACACGGTGCGCAGCCTGTGGGTACCCGGAATCTGGTCGACGAACACAAGACGCTTAGAGCGAAACACCGCGAGGTCCACGGTCTCTTTCGTCCGGCGTGCCAGGTCGACCAAATAGGGTCTCAACATTTCGAGGACATCTATACGGGCCGACTCCGCGAGGGCACCGATCTCCGGCCCAAGGCGAATGCCACGATCCGGGCTCGCCGCTATTACGAATTGCTCGGCCTGGAGAGCGCCGACGATACGCTGCACCGTGGAGCGCGGTAGACCGACCCGGTCTGCAATCTGCCCGAGACTCAGGCCGTCGCTTTCGTTCTTCAGGCTTCGCAGGATCGCGGCAGCGCGCGCGATCACCTGAATGCCTGACCTTTCATCATTGCTTTTGACTGCGTCACTCATTGAGCAAAACCTCGAATACTGTTCGCCTGCGCCCCGGTTCAGAAACCTACCTGATCTCCCCCCTTCAGACCCAGGATCTGCCGCGCCTCGGCGGGAGTTGCGATCTCATGTCCGAGCTCTTGCAGGATTGTCCTTATCTTGCCAACCTGCTCCGCATTGGAAGTGGCGAGCTTTCCGCGTCCGATATAGAGAGAATCTTCCAGACCCACACGAACCGAACCTCCGAGTATGGCCGATTGGGTGGCGAAAGGCATCTGGAAGCGCCCGGCCGCCAGGACAGACCAGCGATAGTCGTTGCCGAACAATTTGTCGGCCGTGCGCTTCATGAACATGAGATTGTCGAGGTCCGGGCCGATACCGCCCAGAATACCGAAGATCATCTGGACAAAGAACGGCCCCTTGATGAGACCACGGTCCACGAAGTGCGCCAGATTGTAGAGGTGGCCCACATCGTAGCATTCGTGCTCGAACCTGGTGCCATGTTCCTCGCCGAGCGTCTTCAGGATCCGTTCGATATCCCTGAAAGTGTTGCGGAAAATGAAATCGTCAGTGCCTCGAAGATAAGGCTCCTCCCACTCGTACTTCCAGCTGGAATACCGATCCGCCAGCGGATAGATGCCGAAATTCATCGACCCCATGTTCAACGAGCACATCTCCGGTTTCGCGACTATCGGGGCCGCCAGCCGATCCTCCACCGTCATGTTCAGGCCACCGCCTGTCGTGATGTTGATGACAGCATCCGTCGCCTGCTTGATGCGCGGCAGGAACTGCATGAACACCGCCGGATCCGGTGTGGGTCGGCCATTGTCGGGATCACGTGCATGCAGGTGAAGAATGGACGCCCCGGCCTCCGCAGCCTCGATGGACTGGCGGGCGATATCATCCGGCGTAAACGGCAATGCATCGGACATCGTCGGCGTATGGATGCCGCCGGTCACCGCACATGTGATGATAACTTTCCTGGATAGATCAGTCATCGCAATTCCTTTCTCGAAGTGGCGGACAATCCCCGCCGCCGAATACAGGTTCGGGGCGACGGAGCCGGCCGGACAGGTTGTTATTGAAAGACCACGCGCCGACGGATGGGCACGAGTGAGATCCCCGTGCGCTCGGTGACGATCCCCCAGATGCCGCGGGGTGCCTTGAGCATGATCACAATCGCCAGTGCGCCAAGGACCAGAAGATATGTCGTGCCAAGGTCGGCCAGTGTTTCGCGCAACAAGAAGAACACCAGAGTTCCGATGATCGGCCCTTCGATGGTTCCGATGCCGCCGATAACTGCGATGAAAATCACGAAGGCGGTCCAGTCGTTCACGCTGAACGCCGCATCAGGCGAGATGCGCAGCTTTTGCAGGAAGATGAACGAGCCGACCATTGTCGTCAGACCAGCAACGCTGACATAAACCGTCATTTTGGTGAGCCATGAATTGATACCAAGGCTTTCAGAGGCAATCTCGCTGTCACGCAGGCCGGTCAACGCAAGGCCCATTTTCGAGCGCAGCAGCAGCACGACGAAGAGCAGTGCCGCAACGGCGAGTGCCAGACCCGTCCAGTAAATCAGGATTTCACGCCATTCCCGGCTGCTGGCGATCCCGCTGATCACGGAGGTGGGCAAGCTCGATCCCGAGCCGCCGCCCAACGCGGAAACCTGGGCGAAGGAAAGCCTCAGCACCTCCGCGAATACCCAGCTGCCGATTGCAAAGTATGCGCCATAGAGCCGGAAGAGCAGAACACCGATCGGGGCAGCGAGCACAGCGCCAAGCAGGCCCGCGACGGGGATTGCCATCAACGGGTCCATACCGAGGAAGATCGCCAGTGCAAAAAGCATGTAGCCACCAAAGCCGACAAATGCCTGCTGTCCGACCGAGACGAGGCCGCAATAGCCCGCAAGCAGGTTCCAGAGACTTGCAAGTGCAAGGAACGAGAACATCTCTCCAAGCAGGCGGATGTTGGCGCGGCCCGTCAGCCAGGGAGCGACGATCAGGGCAATGAGGACCAGGCCGGCAACAATCGAGGTCGCGCGGCTGGCGGGGGTGAAGCGTTCAATTCGAAACCTCATGTCTGTCAGTCCATTCTTGGAAACAGGCCGCGCGGCCTGAAGGCCAGCACAATGAAAAAAACGATGTGACCGGCGAGGATTTGCCAGCCAGGAGAGATCTGAGCGCCAATCGCTTGGGCGACACCCAGCACGACGCCCCCGGCAAGGGTTCCCCACAAATTACCGAGGCCCCCGATAATGACGGCCTCAAACCCGAAGATGAGCCTGGCCGGCCCGGAGGCGGGATCGAAGTTCGTCCGGATGGCGAGGAAGATGCCGGCGATGGCGACGATCCCGAGGGAAAGTGCCATTGCCATCCCGAAGATGTGGCGGCGGTCAATCATCATCAGCTGGGCAACTTCACCATCGTCGGAGGTCGCGCGGAATGCCCGCCCCAGGGATGTATGGAAGAACACCCGGTCGAGACCGAAGATCACCAGAACCGACACGGCGAACATCAGCAGCGGAAGGACGCCGATGGTCAGTCCCGAGAACAAATCGAGGCTTGCGGTTTCGAGGGCGCCAGCTGGCAGTCTCCGGCTGTCGGCAGTGAAGCCGAGAAGCAGCCCGTTCTGCAACAGGACCGAAATTCCGAACGTCACCAGCAAAGGCGACAGTAGGTCCTTGCCGATGGTGGGGTTGAGCAGGAACCGCTGCAGCAGATATCCGACTGCCGCCATGATCGGGACGACGAGCAGCGCCGAGGCCAAGGGATGCAGTCCCGTTGCCTGCACGACGACCAGGGCAATGTATGCAGCCAGCACAATCAGGTCGCCATGGGCGATATTGACGAGGCGCATGACACCAAAGATCAGCGACAGACCGGCTGCGAACAGGGCATAGAGGCCGCCCAGCAGGATTCCTTGAATGATTGCATTGATCCAATCCATGGAGATCAGGTCCCGAAGTAGGCGGCCGTGACTTCGGCTCTGCTGAATTGAGAGGGCTCGCCGGCCAGGGAGACTTTCCCCTCCTGCATGCAGACGAAGCGATGGGCAAAGGAGAGCGCCCGGGAGACGTCCTGCTCCACCAGAACTGCCGACACGCCACTCTCGACGATGGTCGGCAACACGGCGTAGATGTCCTTGATGACCACCGGAGCGAGGCCGAGTGAAATCTCGTCGAAGAGGATCACCTCAGGGTTGGCCAACAGGGCCCTTCCGATGGCCACCATCTGCTGCTGCCCTCCCGAGAGGGCCATGCCCGGATTTTTCCGGCGCTCCGCCAGAATGGGGAACAGCGAATAGACGCGTTCCAGCGACCAGTTGCCTTGTCTCGCCCGCTCGCCCCCTATGATGAGGTTTTCCTCGACGGTCAGCGACCTGAAGAGACGGCGGCCCTCCGGAACGAGCGCAATTCCCTTCTTCGCAATTCTGTCCGGTCGTTGACCTCCGATCTCATTTCCGTGGAGCCGCACCATGTCGCTGCGGCAAGGCACCAGACCTGTGATGGCCTTGAGCAGTGTGCTCTTGCCTGCCCCGTTCGCACCGATGAGCGCCAGGACTTCTCCACGATGCAGGGTCAGATCGACCCCGAACAGCGCTTGAAAATCATCATAGCCCGCCCGCAAGCCATGGGTGGAAAGGAGTGCTTCAGGCATGTGCCACCTCTCCTTCAATGCCCATGTAGATTGCGGCAACCTCCGGGCTTGCCATCGTCGCAGCCGGTTCTCCTTCGGCAATCTTCCGACCGAAGTCGACAACAGCGATTCGATCCACCACGGCAAGCAGCGCATGGACAACGTGCTCAATCCAGATGATCGAGACGCCCTCGGCCCGCACACTTCTGATCGCGGCAACGAGTTCGACGCACTCCGGCTCCGTCAACCCACCCGCGATCTCATCGAGAAGCAGGAGTTTCGGTGAACTTGCGAGTGCGCGCGCCATCTCCAGGCGTTTGCGTTCCAATAGCGTCAGTCGACCGGCAAGCACGTTTGCCTTGCCGGACAGCCCCGTCAGCTCCAGTACGTCGACAGCCTTCGCCGCACCCGCGCTTTCCGTCGAGCAGCCACCAAACGTCGCGCCGATCAACACGTTCTCGTATGTCGTCATCCCGACAAAGGGGTGAGGTATCTGGAATGAGCGCCCGATCCCCCGATGACAACGCTGACGTGCAGGCATCCTGGTCACGTCCGTTCCGTCAAATCTGATCGTCCCGCTGTCCGGCATGGTGGTGCCGGCGATCAGGTTAAACAGCGTCGTCTTGCCCGCACCGTTCGGACCGATAATGCCCAAGGCTTCCCCTGCATCGACCGACAGCGTCACGTTATCGGTGACCTGAAGAGCACCGTAGCGCTTGCTGACGGCATTGAGTTCTATGATCGGCATTCAACTTCCCTCAAAGGTAGGCTGCCCCTGAAACGGGGCGGCCCCGGCACGCGAACTCAGAGCAATGTGAGTTCACCGCCAACAGGTATCTCGGGAGCCGTCTTGTTGGTTGTGATGACCAGTTCGGCCTTGCCGTTGACGTTCTGCCATTGGCCGGCGACCAGAGGCGTCTTCGTCACGTTCTTCACCGGCCCCTTTGACCAATCGACCGAGCCAACGATTGTCTTCATGTTGGTGGTCTTGATCGCATCGATGACCGCCGCGGGATCCTCGAGATCCGCGCTGCGCTTCACAACGTCGGCGACAACTTCGAACAGCGCGTGCTTGAACCCAATAGGCTGCGTCCATGGCCGGTTTGTCGCCTTGACGTAGCCTTCGGCCAGGTCCTTCGAACTTTCACCAGTCAGGCTGGAAGAGAACGGATGATTTGGCGACCACCAGATTTCCGACGAAAGGCCGATCCCCCGCTCGCCCAGCGATTCAATCACCGAGGGAAACAGCAGCGCTTTGCCGATGGTCACGATCCTAGGCTTGAGGCCCTGCTGGCCCGACTGGCTCCAGAACGTGGCGAAATCCGGCGGTATCATGTTGCCTGTTACAATCTCCACGCCAGCCGCCTTGAAGGCAGAGATCTGCGCGGAAAAATCGTCCGACATCGGCTGGTATCGGTCGGGGTCAGTCAACGTGTAACCGGCCTGCTTGAGTGGCTTCGGGAATCCACGTTCGGGATCACCCCAGGCATTTCCGTCGGCGTCGTTCGGAAACAGGCCACCAACGTTTCTCGCGACGTTGGGGTTGTCCCAGAGCGAAAGGAAGGCGCCGATCACGTCCTCAAGCCCCCAGAAGAAGTGGTAGGTGGACTCGAAGCCCTGCTCGGGATTGCCGTTTCGCCCAAAGAAGTACGGCTGCCACGGGCAGTCCGTCGTGATGCAAGGCGTGCCGTTGGCTTCGGCCTGGTCGGAGACAGGATTGACAGTATCCGGCGTCGATGCCGCGACGATGATGTCGACTTCGTCCTTGAGGATCAGGTCGGCAGCGACCTCCGCCGCGCGGTTCGGATTGGACTGGCTATCCTTGGAAATGACTTCAATCGTCCAGGTCTTGCCGTTGTTCTCGACCGCCGAGAGAGACTTTTTGATGCCGTCCAGAATGTAGTCGTTCGCCTCGGCGAACCCTGCCAAAGGACCCGTAACCGGGCTCACATGACCGACCTTGATCGTCGGTGTTTCGGCATAAGCACGCGTAAAACGAAGGATCGCGGGTGCGGCGAGAGCCACGCTCGTTGTCCCTATGAAATTTCGCCGGCTGATGCCGGTTCCTCCCGAATTTCTGAAGCGCATACCATCCTCCCAGATTGGCTCTCAGATACAATTCATTGCGGCAGTGTTTTCGAGGCCTCAATCGACCGGCTTGAACTCCTTTAGATATCGAGCCACGCGTGACCTCAGCGCCTGAGCCTCCTCCTCACTCCACGAACGAAACCCTTCTCCAGATTTCATTCCAAGCTTCCCGTCATTGACCAACCCCTGCAGATAGGGCGACGGACCGGGCTCCCGGTTCAGGTGCTTGAGAACGACCCTATGGATGTCCAGGGTGAGATCAGTACCGACCAGATCGGCATTCTCCAGTGGCCCCAGGACCGCGAGCCGGCGTCCGAAACTCGATTTGACGACCGTGTCCACCGTTTCCGCATCGGCTATCCCCTCGGCGACGATTGCGATGGCCTCGCGCCACAAGGCATGCTGCAGACGGTTGCCCACGAACCCCGCCACATCTCTCTTGACGTGGACCGGTGTTTTCCCGACGGATGACAGCAAAGACATGACTTTGTCGATGATTTCCGGATCGGTTCGCTCCGTTCCGACCACTTCGACAAGCGGCACCAGGAAGGGTGGGTTCCACCAGTGCGTACCGAGTATCCGTTCCGAGGTCTGGAGACCTTCTGCAATATCCGTGATCGGGATGACTGACGTGTTCGATGCCAGCACGGCATGGCGAGGTGCGAGGCGGACAAGTTCGGCGAAGATCGAGCGCTTCAACTCCAGTTTCTCGGGAGCGGCCTCGATAACGACGTCGGCCACAGCGACGGCAGCGGCCAGATCAGAGTAGCCGGCGACGCGGTCCTGTGCGCCGTCTGGCAGACCAAGATCGATCAGGTTCCTTGCAATTCGCGAGCCGAGCGTATCAAGCGCTGGTTGACTGGCGTCAAAGACCCTGACGTCATGGCCGCCGACGGCGAAGACCTGAGCAATCCCATGCCCCATCAGTCCGGCACCGATCACCGCGATGTTCTGCTTCTTAACCGACATCGTCATCCCGCCGTATAGCCGCCGTCGGCGTAAAGGGTGTGCCCTGTGTAGAAATCCGATGCCCGGGAGGCGAGGAACAGGAGTGGCCCGGCAAGATCATCTGGCTCACCCAGGCGACCCTTCGGTACCCGGGCAAGGAAACCCTTGCGAACCTCCTGTGCTTTCTCTGTGTCTTCGAACATCCAGGCGGTCAAAGGCGAGCGAAACACCGTGGGCGCAATGGCATTGACCGTGATGCCGGTAGGGCCCCACTCGCAACCCAGTGCACGGGTAATGCCGTCGACGGCAGCCTTGGACGCACAATACGCGGAATATCCGGCGGGGTGCCCCAACAGGCCTCGTGCGGAAGACATGAAGACGACCTTGCCTCCATCCCCTTGCTCCAGCATGCGCTTGCCCACCGCACGGGCCATAAGCCAGCTCTGCGTGACGTTGGCGTCCATAACGTCGAGGAAGCGCGCGGGCGCCATCTCGGTGATCTTCGCCACGTCGTTCTTGCCTGACGCGACCACCAGAATGTCCACCCGGCCAAAATGAGAAATCGTGTCGGATACAATTGCCTCACAATCTGCCTCGCTGCTCGGGCGGCGATTGAGCGCAAGGACCTCGGCACCGACCTCCTTGCAGGCGGCTTCCGTTTCGGCGAGCGCATGTTGATTGCCCGCGACGAGTACCAGCCTTGCTCCCGCTCCTGCGAGGATGCGTGCGGCAAGCGCACCGAACGCTCCTGAAGCTCCGGTTACAATTGCAACCTTGCCGCTGATGTCGAACAGTTTGTGTGGTTGGCGAATTGCATCTTCCGCAATCATTGGACGGCTCCTGCAGGATAGGGAATGACGACAAGCATCTTGCAGGTGTGGTTCGACCGGTTGACGATCTCGCGCACCTCGCCTGGCCACACGGTGCAGCTGTCCAGTGCCTTGAGCACGGTTTCCCTGCCATCGACGATGATGGTCATCTCACCTTCAAGGACCACATAGACTTTCTCGAATGGCGTGGAGTCCGGTCCCGCCCCGCCACCGGGGAGGAACTGGGATAGCCCTACCCACTGGTTCTTGGGTCCGCCCTCTTCAAATCCCTGTAGCCTCAGTCCGAAGCAGCCACGGTGGTTTGGCGCCTCATAGGGCTGGGCTTCGTCAAACCGCTTTGTGAACATGTCTCCTCCCGTTCACTCCGTCGTATGTCGGGCTGATGCCCGTTGGTGGCGGCGTCGCCAAATCCTCAATTGACGACACCGCCTATCTCGCCGCTATGGAAAGCTTAGAGGCGTCAGAAATTGTCACCCTTCTCGATGCGGTAGTTCTGATCCTTGTCGATCATGGCGACCAGGCGAATGATGCAACCATCGCCGCGGTCCCAGTTGATCGGGAAGAAGGCGAATGTGCAGCGCTTGCCCGTCACGGCGTCCAGATCGCCACCAACGTTTTCGATGCCGAGAATGCCAGCCTTGAAAATCTTCTGGTGAACCGGCTCCCATTCAGGGAAATCGTCCTTCCAGTCGCGGCCACCGGACCATTCCTTGTACTCATCGGCCAGATGAGGCAGCAGCGGACCATTGCGCTGGGGACCAATGGCCGTGGCAAGCGGATGGTCGTTTGCCTGGGTGTCATGACCAACGACCTTGACGCCCTTCTCGATCATCCAGTCGGCAGCGGACGGCACGAAACCGGGGCAATAGGGGAAGTAGTCACCATCTTCGTACTGCTTGTGCCAGCCGGTATTGATGATCAGCACGTCGCCCTTGCGAATTGCGTGGCCGCACGCCTTCTCCAGATCGTCATAGGTGATCGGTTCCCACTTCTTCTTGGGGATTGAAACGACGATCCCGGATCCGAAGAAATGCGGCAGCGGCACCTCATCGATGAAAGGGGTGCCCTGCACGACGTGTGCCGGTGCGTCGATGTGTGTCGTCACATGCATCGTGGTCGTGATGGTTTGGGAAAGCACACCAGACTTGGCCATGTAGTGCATGCGCTCGATACGAACGTCTCGAAAATACGGCCAGTTCGGGCACTGATAGCCGAACCTGTGGGAGAGATTGTAGAACTCGATCCCCATCGGGTTTTCGAGGTTATCCTGAAATTCGATCCCACGAACGGTAATTGACATGCAGAAATCCTCCTCGCCGCGCTGTGCGTGGCGTAGCATCCGGTCCAAAGTTTCGGGCTGGCTCCTCCCAGAGCGCCTGTACCTTTATACGGTACATCTGTATCGTTTATTGTCAAGCCCGAGAAAGAAGAAGGAACGCATCTCGCGTCCCTAGCCGAGCGAGGCCAATTTCCGCAGCACCAAACTCAAGCGTGTTGGGCACTGGCAGCGCCGGACGGCTTTAACGCGAATTCGTAGAAAGAGGGTCTCTGGGTGTTTCCCCCTCCCGATGGATACCCATGTCGATCGTGGGCCCAGGGTCTTCATCGGCGGGCGGCCAGGGGACGTATCGCGCCCACGTTCTGCATTTGATGCTCGACGTCCGCATCGCCGCCTTGCCGGCCAAGTGACCTCTCTCGGCCGAACGATACTATCAGGTCCGCTCGAGTGGATTTTCCCCGCCCTCTGCTTTGATCAGATCGAGCAGGCCAGGTAATTGTCTGTCAAGCTCATCACGCCTTAATGTCGCGGCCCGGCTGTTCCCACGATCTACCTGCCGGATCAGCCCCGCTTCCCGGAGGACGCGAAAATGGTGCGTCAAGGTCGCCTTGGTCACAGGCAGGCCAAACGAAGCACAGGTTCGCTCTGTGCCTGACGGGGCCTGCGCCAATTCCGCAACGACACGCCGCCGCAGCGGATCCGCCAGCGCTGATAAAACAGCGCCGAGCGTAATCTCATTTTCTGATGGATGACCCTGACTATCCAATCTCACACTCCAAGGTACGACTTGAATCATACCTATGGTGCAAGGTATGATTTACACCATACCAAAAGGAGTACTTATGTCGAGCGTAGCGTTTGAATTGCCGGCCCAGGCGGAGAATGAAACCGGCCCCTATGCACTTGCAGGAAAGGCCCGCGCCAAGGCTGGAAAAGCGGACGAGCTCGAAGCCACTTTGATCGCTTTGGTGGGACCTACCCGGGAGGAGGAAGGAGCATTGCAATACCATGTGCATCGCGATCGGGCGGACCGGGAGCTCTTTGTTTTTTATGAGGTCTGGGCAAGTGTCGGCCACCTCGAGGCACATCTCGCAAAACCCTATATCCAGGCCTTCCTGAAGAATCGCCACGAGCTGCTTGCCGGCGAAATGGAGATCAGTTGGCTGCAGATGGCGAGCATCTACCCGGCGTAGGATCTCTGAACAGCGTTCGAAATGAAGAACCACTAAGGCTTTGCATGGAATGCAAGGCGTGGCCAAGTTGGCGCAGGGTCTGGGCTACCAGGAAAGCCGTTGCGCGACTCCGAGCATGGTCGTCCCGGCGACCATGTTTGCCGCAAGGTGGCGGTTCAATCCCTAAGGCCAGGCGACAGCTGGTTGCGCGATGAGAAAGCCGGGGCCGGTTGCGCGAGGCAAAGGCCGGCCCGCCAGATGAGGAACATCCCATCAAGACAGACGGCGGGCCCTTTGCATTCGTCAAAAAAAGCATCATCACGATAATTCACTAAATTTATGGATTTTATCAATTGACTCCTCCTGTGATTGGCGAAACGATGGGCGCCATCTTTTCTGGAGGACATGATGGCGCTCGACAGCGTAAAACCCAAAGTCAAACCTCGTACCCAGTTCCTGACCGAAGAGCTGCTTCGCACCCTGAGGAGCCGAGCCGCCGAGTACGATCTGGCGAACCGTTTCTTCCACGAGGATCTCGATGATCTGAAAGCCGCCGACTATCTCACGGCGGCGGTGCCGACCGAGTTCGGTGGCGGCGGTCTCACCCTGCCCCAGGTGCTCCGTGAGCAGGCACGATTGGCCTATCACGCCCCTGCGACGGCGCTCGCCTTGAACATGCACCTCTACTGGGTCGGGACCGCAGCCTATCTTTGGCGACGCGGCGATCATTCGACGGACTGGATTCTCAAGGAAGCGGTTGCGGGCAGGATTTTCGCCGCCGGACATGGCGAGCCTGGCAATGACCTCGGCCTCGCCGGATCGAACGTGGATGCAGAGCCGCTTGGCGACGGCAGCTATCGTTTCCGCGGTCGCAAGATCTTCACGTCCCTGTCCCCCGTCTGGGATTGGCTCGGCCTCCACGCGCTCGACTCAAGCGACCCGGCCCACCCGAAGGTTGTCCATGCGTTCATCCGCAGGCAGGACCCTGGTCATCACACGAACGAGACCTGGGATTCCCACGGCGTGAGGGCAACGAAGAGTGACGACACGATCCTGGAGGGTGTCGTGGCGCCGAAAGAGTATGTGACGCGGGTCCTGCCCGCGGGCCCGCCAAACGATCCCTTCATCGACGGGATCATCGCTTCGGCCCTCCTGCCGATCGCGGCGGTGTACTACGGAATCGCCCATCGTGCCTTCGACATCGCGGTCGAGACCGCCAAGAGCAGGGTCTCACCCGCGCTTTCCGGGCGAACCTATGCCCATCACCCGCAGACGCAGGTCGAGATCGCCAAAGCGTCGATCGAGCTCGACAGTATCTGGGCCTATCTCGAACGAGTGGCGCAGGAGTGGACCGAAGGCGTCGATCATGGGCTTCTCTGGCCGACGAAGCTGCTCGGCGCGAAGCAGCACGCGGTCGACGGCGCTCGCCGCATCGTCGACCGGGCGACCAAGGTTGCCGGAGCCAGTTCCCTCCTCAGGCGCAACGAGCTCGAACGCCTGACGCGCGACGTGCGGTCAGGTCCGTTTCATCCACCGAACAGCGACGCAACGCATGATCTCATCGGCCAGATTCATCTGGGCGTCTTTCCCCCGGTCGCGCAGGCGGCCGAATGACACCCGCAACACTCAAGGAGAAACTCCATGCTTGAAAAGGTAGCGACATCGTCGCAATCCCCCGCTCGATTCCGTCTGCCCCCGCCATCGCCAACGGAACTGCCGGAAGATGTCCGTACTCTTGTGGAGGCAAATCACGAGGAGAACTGGATTCGGTCCTTGTCGGTCAACGGCCCGACCGCGAAACGCTTCGTCTCCTATTTTGCGAGCCTTTTCGACCCGGGGAACGGACTGCTGCCGATTGCCGAACGCGAGCTGATCGCCGTCGTCGTCTCCTCCACCAACGGCTGCGGCCTCTGCGAGATCCACCATACCAACGCTCTGGGCGACGCACTCGGCGATGCGGAAAAAGCACGGCGCATCGCGCTCGATGTCCATCTCGCGCCACTGACGCCCCGAGAAAGGGCGCTTGCCGAGTTTGCCGCCAAGGTGACGCAGGAGCCGAAATCGGTGACGCCCCATGATTTCGAAGACCTTCGCGCCGCCGGGCTTAACGATGCGGAGATCGTCGAAGCGCTCGAGACCAGCGCCTGGTTCAACCACACGAACCGCATCTTCATCTCGCTCGGGGTCTGGCCGGACGAATCTTACTTCGGGCGGTGACCTTGGCGCGCGCCGCGCTCAAGTCCGCGGCTACGCAGATCGGAGCCGACACCCCTCACACAATTGCGGATCGTGGCGCAGATCCGGGACCTCGTCCCGGATCGCCGAACAAACTCGACTGAATTTGCAACGACGGACACCATCCACCGGCACGACGGGTGCCGGTGGATGTCATTTCACCTGAATACGACCGGTTCTCGTTCAGGCCGCAGAACCGGCGGTAAGGATTGCCGCAGCCGATTATGACCCCGCGAACCGTGCCTGATGCTCCCCTCGATTGAAAACACCAGCTGGAGAATTCCATCATGTCGTTGAGACTGAACCCATTTTCGTTTGGAGACCTTACACAGAAGCGCATGATCGACGGTCATCTCGACCGTCTGGACACGAGCGGCATCTCACGGCGCGATTTTCTTGCCCTCGCCTCGGCCGGTGTTGCCGCGGGTGCAGCGGCGGGCGCCTGGGGCCTTCCATCCGTGGCGGTCGCGTCCCCCTCGGGTAAGCTTGCCTACCTCGCCTGGACGAGCCGCGTCGAGTTCATGGTGCAAGCGAGCAAGGCGACCCAGGATGCCGCTACAGTCTTCGGTCTGGACTACACCTATCTCGACGGCCAGATCGACAGCCAACGCCAACTCAACCAGTCGGAGGAGCAGTTCGGCACCGGCGCAACCGCGCTGATCCTGCACGCACCCGACGGAAGCGCCGTCAAGCGCATCGCGGAACTGGCGGGACAAAACCAGGCCTATTTCGCCAACGTCTGGGCGACGCTGCCCTGGTTCACCCCGTTCGAGGCCAATGAATACTACACGCTCTACGGGGTACCCGAGGAGTTTACCGCTCACCGCGGCGTGACCGTAGAACTCCTGAAGGCCGTGACGGAGCGTTTTGGAGGCGGCAAGATCGTCGGCGTCACCGGAGTTCCAGGCTTTTCCACGGATCTCGTGCGCAGCCGCGGACGAGACGACGCCTTCAAGGACTTTCCGAAAACGAAACTCGTCGACCAGCTTCCGGGCAATTTCAACCGTGAGGATTCGCTGCGGGCGACCCAGGATCTGCTGACCCGCAACTCCGACATCGTCGGAGTCGTTGCGCAGAACGACGACCAGGCGCAGGGCGTCATCGCGGCGCTTCGCGCTGCGGGTATCCGTGCGGGCGAAGACGTTCTCGTCGTCGGCGCAGACGGGACGGCGGAGGGCGCCCGGGCAGTGAAGAGCGGTCAGCAGCTCGCCACCAGCGCGAACGGTCCCGCCTTCCAGGCCGGCTTCTTTGCTGCGCGTCTCTACGACGTTCTCAACGGCTGGAAGCCCCGCGCATCCGAACGCCTGCTTAACTGGCATTCCGTTATTACAAAGCAGAACAATGTCGACGTCTACCTGCAGCGCTATGTCGACAACGGCGACGTCAAACCCTTTGACTACAAAAAGATGTCGAAGGTTGCCCATCCGGACGACTGGGACCCGCAGAACCGAATTACCCCACTCGACATCGATGTCGAATGGGCAGGTATCGAAAAGCCGCCTGGCTGGGAGTATCCCAAAGCCTATCTCGACGCCAAGAGCAACGGCGAATGGGAAGCGGTGACGCGTGAGTATGCGGACCACTACAAGATCCCCTTCTTCGGACCTTCCCCGAACGCAGCGGGATAATCCGGGCCGCTAAGCTTTTTCCGGAACGCTCATCCGCCAGTGCCCGCAAACGGGTGTCGGATATGGCTCTCTGTTCTCTCGACCGGCGCCGAAATTCCCTTTCCGGCGCCGCCTGCATCCGGTGGAAGCGAATTGATGAATGCAGCTTCGCCCGCAGCCCTCACCGCTCTTGAACCGCCCTCTGTTCGCAGAGCCGCAGGCAGGGACTTTGAAAGGGCATGAAAACGTCACGCGCCCCTCGGAGCCGAACGGATTTTTGTTCAGGCGCTTGCCGGCAGGAGAGAAATTTCAAATCGCATGCACAAACCGAATTGTATTCTACACTTAATCTATCGTTTTTATGTATTTTGATCGCAATCAAATTCAACCTTATGGAAGCAGCGATGCCAAACAGGCTCACACCACGCCATCTCCCTGACTTTACTCAGAAAAAAGTCATCGACCATCACATGGATCGCCTCGATACGTCCGGCGTGTCTCGCCGGGATTTCCTGGCACTTGCGACCGCGGGCATCGCTGCCGGGGCATTTGCCAGTGCAGCGGGAATTCCGAATGTCGCGGTCGCGGATCCATCCGGCAAGCTCGCCTATTTTGCCTGGAGTGCGAGCACGGAATACAACCAGTTGGTCAGCAAGGGCGCAGAGGCGGTCGCCAGAGAATACGGCTTCAACTACGTGCTTCTGGACGGTCAGATCGACAGCACGCGCCAGCTCAACCAGTTTGAACTCCTGACCACCGAGCAGGCGCAGGGCGGCTTCTTCAATATTCTGGATGGAAGCGCGCTGAAGCGCGTTTCCCAACTCGCGAATGAGTCGAAAACCTACTTCTCGGCCATCTGGGAAGCTCTGCCCTGGTTCACTCCCTTCGAGGCGGGAGATTACTATACGCTCTACGCAGTTCCGGAGGAGGACAAGGCCCATCGCGGTGTAACGGCGGCGGTGCTCGACACCGTGACCCAGAAATTCGGCGGCGGAAACATCCTGGCACTGACGGGAACGCCCGGGAACTGGTGCGAAAACTCGCGCAATCGCGGTCGGGACGCGGCCTTCGCCGACTTCCCCAAGACGAAACTCGTCGACCAGTTGCCGGGCAAGTGGCTACGCGAGGAATCCCTGCGCGCCACTGAGGATCTTCTGACGCGAAACGACAACATTGTCGGCCTCATCACCCAGAACGACGACGAGGCTCAAGGCGCGATTACCGCGTTGCGCCAGGCCGGCTACACGCCCGGCGAGGACGTTTTTGTCGGTGGTGCGGATGGAACGTCGCTCGGTGCCCGGGCAATCAAGGCCGGATTGCAGCATGCCACCAGTGGCAACAGCCCGGTCTATACCGGTGCCCTGTTCGCAGCCCGGATTTATGACGTTACCCATGGATGGCGTCCCCGGGCGTCGGAGCGCATGCTCTACTGGCGTCCGACCATCGTCACCAAGGACAACATCGACGGCTATCTCGAGCGCTATGTCGATAACGGATCGGTCGAGCCCTTCAACTACCGCAAGCTCTCGAAGGTACTTCATCCCGACGACTGGGATCCCCAGGCCGATCTCTATCCAATCGACATCGACGTGCATTGGCGCGGCTACGAAAAGCCGGCGGGTTGGGACTATCCGCAATCCTACAAGGACGCGCGTGCAAACGGCGAGTGGGAAGCCGTGAAACAGGAATATCAGGACCACTACAAGATCAAGTTCGATGGACCGTCGCCGAACAAGGCGGCCTGATCCACGCTAACGAGGCGCCTACCCGTAAGCGCCTCCATTGCTTCAACACTGCCGTGTTCGATTGCGCTTCCTGGTCACGCCGGGAAGAGCGCTCGTGCGCATTCGGATCCGCGAGCGCGCCAAAGGAGAACCAGGATGAACATTCGTTCCTCGCCGCCAGCCGTACCCCTAGCTCCGGTCTTCCAGGCATCTGGATTGTCCAAATCCTACGGTCCGAACATCGTGATCGAGGATATCGCCTTCGAGATCCCCGACAATCAGGTCGTCACGCTTGTCGGAGAGAACGGGGCTGGCAAGTCGACGATCTTCAACATCATGAGCGGTCTTGTCTCGGCAGATCGCGGTTCGATGACGCTGCACGGCCGCGACTACGCGCCGAAGGATTATGCGGGGGCCGTGGCACTCGGCGTGTCGCGGGTGTTTCAGGAACAGGCGCTGGTCCAGAATATTCCCGTTTATGAAAATCTGCTGCTTGGCCAGGACCAGCGCTTCCTGAAACTCGCGCAGATCGTCGACAAGTCGGCAATGATTACTGCCGCCGAACGGATCATCGAAGAGGCGGGCATCGACGTCGATGTGAGGCGCAGGACGGGCGACTATGATTTCTCGAAACGCCAGTCGATCGAAATCGCGCGCGCCTGCCTTGCCCCGACCCTGATCGGCGGCGCGGGGAAGCCGCTCGTTCTCCTCGACGAACCGACCTCTGCGCTCGACAGGCGCGACGAGGAAGCATTCTTCAAGCTCGTCGCAAAGGTCAGGACACGGGGATCGCTGCTATTCGTTTCCCACCGCCTGAGCGAAGTGCTTCAGATCTCCGATCTGATCTATGTCCTCAAGGACGGCCGGCTGGTGGCGAAACTCGATCCGGCGTCGACGGATGAGCATACTCTTCACGGCCTCATGGTCGGCCGCGAGCGCGCCATGGACTATTATTTCGAGAAGCGCCAGAAGACGGTGACCAACGCGGCAAAGGTTCTTGCAGCAAATGGCGTCAGGGTCTCGGAGCTCGATCCCGCGCTGGACCTGTCAATCCGGGAAGGCGAAGTGGTCGGAATCGGCGGACTTCTCGATTCCGGGAAGTCGGCCCTCGGAAAGGCGATCGCCGGCGTTGATCCACCGCTATCGGGCAAGGTGGAATTTGCCGGTTCACCCGCGATTGCGCCGGACATCAAGCATCTTGTCAGAGCGGGCCTGGGATATGTCGCCGCGGAGCGACTTGTCGAGGGCATAGTTCCTGCCTTTTCGGTCTCCTGGAATCTGACGACCGGTAGCGGAAGCGATTTGTTTTCCACCCGTCTGGGCTTCTGGCGACGGCGAAAGGAAGTCGAGGTAACAAGGCAATTCGTGAAAAGCCTTGGCATCCGCTCGGCGACACCCGATCTCGCTTGCGCACGCCTGTCTGGAGGAAATCAGCAGAAGGTCGTGCTCGCCCGCTGGCTGGCGCGCCAACCGAAGGTGCTGATCCTCGACAACCCGACACGCGGCGTCGATGCCGGCGCGAAACAGGAAATCTACCGCCTTATACGCGATCTGACGGACCAGGGGGTCGGCATCCTGCTGATCACCGACGAGCTTCTCGAGCTCATCGGGCTTTCGAACCGCATCCTCATCATGCAGCGCGGAAACATCGTGTCGGAAGTGCCGGCGTCACCCGACGCCAAACCGACCGAACACCAGCTCGTCGCGCTGATGCTGCCGCAGGGCGGTGACGAACCCGGATTCCACGGCCGTGAAGCGGCCAAACCCCATTCCCCCGTTGCGGAGAACGTCCAATGAGCCTTGCCCTTGAGTCCGAAAAACCGTCTTCCCTGCGTGCCGTCACCAACGCGCTTGGCCGCGTCGAAAAAAGCCTGTGGTTCCCGCTGGGTGTGGTTGTCACGCTTTTCATCGTATTTTCGCTGTCGACGTCCTCTTTCGCCACCATCCGCAATTTCACTGCCATCAGCGGACAGGCCGCAACGCTTCTCATCGTCTGCCTCGGGGCGACGTTCGTCATTCTGATGGGCAGCATTGATTTGTCCGTCGGGGCGATCGTGCTCCTGGTCGGGGCATCCACGGTGTTGCTGCTCAATAATTTCGAACTCGGATACTCCGTGCTCGTCATTGCAGCCCTGCTCGGCGGCGGTCTCGGTCTGATCAACGGCCTGATCTACGCCATCGGCCGCATTCCGTCCTTCATCGTCACGCTTGGCAGTCTTTCGGTGTTCACAGGCGTCGCACTGACCTTGCTCGATGGCCGGGCGATCCAGTTCAACACGCCTGGTTTCGAAGAAATCGCCATTGGTCAGTTCATCCCGCGCCTGCCAAACATCGCTCTCTGGGCGCTCATCGCCTGGGTCGTCGTGGTCGTGATCGCCACCCGCACGCGTTTTGGGCGGTTCATGTATCTCATCGGCGGCGGCGAAAGTGTTGCGCACACGTCCGGCCTCCCCGTCCTCCGGTACAAGATCTATGCGTTCGTGGCGTCCGGGCTGCTGGCCGGTTTCGGGTCGGTGCTAGCCGTGGCTCGCCTGGGGGCGGCTGGTCCTTCGCTTGGCTCCGATCTTCTGCTCAACAGCCTCGCCGCGATCGTGGTGGGCGGTACCTCGCTTGCAGGTGGCACCGGCGGCCCTCATCGCACCCTCATCGGCGTGCTGATCATCGCCATGCTGGACAACGGCCTGAACCTCATGGGCGTCTCCCAATACCTGCAGATGATCATCAAGGGGCTGGTGGTGATCGCCGCCGTGCTGGTCAGCCGCAGCGCCATCCAGGAAACTGTCGTCAAGTAATCGCAAGGGAAGTTCGACCATGGCAAAGCGCCTTGTCTTCAACGGGTTTTCGATGAATGCCGTGTCGCATGTGTTCCACGGGCTCTGGCGAAGCCCGCAGACGCAGCAACGCGCCTTCAATGACCTGAGCACGTGGGTACAGCTTGTCCGAATTCTGGAAAAGGCGAAGTTCGATGCCCTCTTTCTCGCAGACATTATCGGGGTCGACCCGGCTTATCAGGGCAGTTGGGACACTTATCTCAACGAGGCCGTACAGATACCCATCAACGACTCCGGTGCCCTCATCTCCGCTCTCATCGGCTCCACCGAAAACATCGGGTTGACCCTGACCAGCTCCATTCTGCAGGACCATCCCTTCAATTTCGCGCGGAAAATATCGACGCTCGATCATCTGAGCAAAGGGCGGATCGGCTGGAACATCGTCACGAGCGTCAGCCACAATGCAGCGCAGAATTTCGGCTTCGACAGGATTGTCCCGCACAATGAGCGCTACGCCTGGGCCGACGAGTATGTCGACGTCGTCTACAAGCTCTGGGAGGGCTCCTGGGATGACGACGCAGTGGTGAACGATCCCGCGCGCAACGTCTATGCAGACCCATCCAAGGTGCACCGCATTCATCATGAGGGAAAACGCTACAAGGTGCTGGGCCCACATCTGAGCCAGCCCTCCCCGCAGCGTTCACCCGTGCTCTTTCAGGCCGGATCCTCGCGCGCGGGCAGAGCCTTTGCAGCTCGTAACGCCGAGGGCACGTTCATCGTCGCGCTCAATCCGGAAGGCGCGCGTCGGCAGATCACGGAGACCCGGAATCTGGTCACGGCGGCCGGGCGCCATGCCGGGGATCTGCTCTTTATACAGGGCATGTCGTTCGTCGTGGGCGGAACGGAACAAGAGGCCAGGCTCAAGGCACGCGACATTGATCAGGATGTCAGTGCGAACGGACTGCTGGCGCATCTGAGCCGCGATCTCGGCATCGATCTCGGGCTCCTTGACCCGGACCGCCCGGTGGAAGAACTGGAAATCGAGGGCGTTCAGGGCGTCATACGCGCCTATGAGGAAGCCCATCCCGGCAAAACCGCGACCGTGCGCGACCTTGGCTATGCCTATGCCGGGGCGGGACGCATCACTGGCACTCCCGAAACCATCGCCGATCAGCTCGAGGAATGGCAGGGTGCCGGCATCGACGGCGTGAACCTCATCTACACCTCGACGCCCGGTTCCTTCATCGACTTCGCCGAGAACGTCATGCCCGAGCTGCGCAAGCGGGGCCTGGCACAGAGCGACTATGCGCCCGGAACCTATCGCGAACGGCTTTTCCCATCCAGCGGTCCCCGGTTGAACGGCAGGCATCCCGCCGCTCGCTATCGCGGCGCTTTCGCCCGGCGCCCCGTCCAGGAGCCCGCCGAATAGTCATTTCCAGAGACAAGTACATCGAAAAAGGAACGAACAATGAGCAGCTTCTCTCCGAAATGGTTCCAGACGCTCGAAGACCGCAAGACGGTTGGCGACCTCATGGAACGTCTTGATACCCATGGCGTGTCGCGCCGTGACTTCCTCGCCATGGCATCGGCAGGCGCCGCCGCTTCCGTCTGGGCGTCAGCGGTCGGCCTCCCCTCGGTCGCCGTCGCGTCACCCGATGGCAAGCTCGCCTTTCTCAGTGCTTTCCTGGTCAACGAATACAACGTCATCCTGAACAAGGCCTTTGAAAAGGCGACGGGTGAACTCGGCTTTTCCTACGTCGGGCTCGATGGCCAGTTCGACAGCCAGAAACAGCTGAACCAACTCGAACAGCAGGTCGCGGGCGGCGCCCAATCCGTTATTTTCAATCTTGCGGACGGCAGCGCAATCAAGGGCGCTTCGCGCATCGCCAAGGACGCCGGTGTCTACATCGGCAACGTCTGGGATACGCTGCCCTGGTTCACCCCCTTCGAGGCCAGCGACTACTACACGCTCTATGCGGTTCCGGAAGAATTCGACGCCCACAAGGCTGTCACGACCGAACTCTTGAAGGCCGTCACCGAAAAATTCGGCGGCGGCAACATCCTGGCCGTCACGGGCACGAACGGCAATCTGACTGACAGGCAGCGGAGCGCCGGTCGCGACGCCGCCTTCAAGGACTTTCCCAAGACGAAGCTTGTGGACCAGCTTCCGGGCAAATGGAACCGCGAGGACTCCCTCAAGGCAACGGAAGATCTGCTCACGCGCAATCCCGACATCGTCGGTGTCGTCGCACAGAATGACGATGTCGCCCAAGGCGTGATAGCGGCATTGAATGCGGCGGGGCTGAAGCCCGGCGAGGATGTGCTCGTCGTCGCGGCCGACGGAACCAGCCTTGGCGCCAAGTCGATAGCGGCCGGCCACCAGCTCGCCACCAGCGCCAACAGCCCGGCCTATGCGGCGGCCCTCTTTGCCGGACGCATCTACGACGTCACCCATGGCTGGACGCCACGCGCCTCCGAACGGCTCCTCAACTGGCGTTCACTGACAATCACCAAGGACAACGTCGACGGCTACATCGACCGTTTCGTGGACAACGGCGATGTCGAGCCCTTCGACTATCGCCGCGTCTCGAAAGTCCTCCACCCCGAGGACTGGGATCCGCAGGCCGAGATCTTCCCCCTCGACGTCGACAAGGCCTGGGAAGGCATCGAAAAGCCCGCCGGCTGGGAATACCCGAAGGCCTATGTCGAGGCCAAGGCGAAGGGCGAATGGGACACCGTGATCGCCGAGTATCAAGATCACTACAAGATCAAATTCGACGGACCGTCACCGAACAAAAAGGCGTGATCGCAAGGCCCGGGCGCGTCGCGCCCGGGCACTTCACTGGGTTCGGACAGGAAAGAATGCAATGTCGAAACGATTGATTTTCAACGCCTTCGCCATGAACGGCGTCTCCCATGTCTATCACGGCGTCTGGCGTCATCCAGAAACTCGCCAGACAGAGTTCAATGATCTGTCAACCTGGGTCGAACTCGCGAAAATCCTGGAGAAGGGGCGGTTTGACGGACTCTTTCTCGCCGATGTGATGGGTCTTGATGCGATCTATCGCGGCTCGGCCGACATCTATGTCGAACAGGCAATTCATTTTCCCGCAAACGATCCCGCGACACTGTGCGCGGCGCTGATCGGCGCGACGGAACATCTGGGCCTGATGTTCACGAGTTCGATCATGCAAAGCCATCCCTTTGACTTCGCACGACGTGTTTCCACCTTGGACCACCTGAGCGGCGGGCGTGTCGGCTGGAACATCGTGACCAGCGCCAGCCGGGCCGCCGCCCGCAACTTCGACTTTGCGGACCGCCTCCCCCACGACGAGCGCTATCGCTGGGCGGACGAGTATGTCGAGGCTGTCTACCGCCTGTGGGAAGGCTCCTGGGAGGACGACGCGGTGAAGGCGGATAAGAAGAACGGTGTCTACGCCGATCCGCGCAAGGTGCACAGAATTCACCACCGCGGCGAGCGCTATCGTATAGAAGGGCCACATCTGACGACGCCTTCGCCACAGCGAACGCCCCTGCTTATCCAGGCAGGCGCTTCGGCCGCCGGCCGTGCCTTTGCGGCACGAAACGCGGAAGCGACCTTCATCGTCAGCCTGACGCCCGAAAGCGCGCGTGTTGCCATAGACGACATTCGCGGCCAGGCCGTCGCCGCCGGACGCGATCCAGCTGATATCCTGTTCTTTCAGGGACTTTCCTTCGTGGTCGGCAGCACGGAAGAGGAGGCCTGGCGCAAATCCAGGGAACTCGACGAGTACATCAGCACCGAGGGATTGGCGGCCCATGTCGGTCGCGACCTCGATGTGGATTTCGGTTTGTTGGATCCGGATCGTCCGGTTGCGGATTTCGACATTCAGGGCCTGCAGGGCTTCACGCGTTTCGTTGAGGAGGCAAATCCCGGGAAGACCGTCCGCCTCAAGGACCTGACCCATGCGATGTCCTACAACGGCCGGATCGTGGGCACACCGGAAACGATCGCCGACGCGCTTGAAAAATGGCGCGATGCCGGGATCGACGGTGTCAACGTCGCCTACCAGAAAACGCCTTCTGCCTTTGCCGAATTTGCTGAGCACGTCATGCCCGAACTGCGGAAGCGCGGCATTGCCCAGACAAATTATGCAGCGGGGACGCTTCGCGAAAAGCTCTTTGCTGGCAGGGGAGCGCGGATCGTCGAACGCCATCCGGCTGCCCGGTTCCGTCGGGGCGACCAGCCTGCTCGGCAGACAATACGCCGCGCCGCTCCCTGATGTCAGGTGCAGGCCCTTTGATCGAACAGACGCGAGAGGTGTGACGGATGCCGTCCGCAAGACACGACCGGCAGTTGAAACTCGGCGCCTTCCTGCACGTCACCGGCCATCACGTGGCTGCCTGGCGGCATGCGAGTTCCGAGCCCCGCGGCATCGTCAGCCTGGCCCATCACGTCGAACTGGCGCGCATCGCGGAGCAAGGTCTGTTTGACCTCGTCTTTCTCGCCGACAATCTCACCGTCTCGCAAAGCGGAGTCACGGCACTTCATCATCTGTCGAAGGCCGCGCATTTCGAACCACTGACCTTGCTGTCCGCGCTTACAGCGGTGACAACGCATATCGGTCTCGTCGCGACGGCGACGACGAGCTTCAACGAGCCCTATAACCTTGCCCGTCAATTCGCGTCCCTCGACCATTTGAGCGGGGGGCGGGCCGGGTGGAATCTTGTCACGTCCTCCAACGAGGATGAGGCCTACAATTTCGGGCTTGACGAACATCTTTCACCGGATGTCCGATATCGGCGCGGCCGTGAATTTGCAGAAGTCGTGCGCGGTTTGTGGGACAGTTTCGAGGACGATGCCTTTGTCTATGACCAGCAAGGCGGTGTGTTCTTCGATCCGGCGAAGCTGCACCGGCTGGATCACCGTGGCGTGTACTTCAAGGTTCGGGGACCGTTGAACGTTCCCCGGTCCCCGCAGGGCCGGCCGGTGGTCGTGCAGGCGGGTTCGTCGGAGGCCGGCAAGGAACTTGCCGCCGAGACCGCCGAGGTGGTCTTCACCGCCCATCAAAATCTCGACAGCGCGACAGCCTTCTATCGGGACCTCAAGGATCGCCTGCCTCGCTTCGACCGTTCGGCATCTGACCTGCTCGTGATGCCTGGAATATTCCCCGTGGTCGGCGCGACGCAACAGGAAGCCGATGACAAGTTCGGCGAACTGCAAGAGCTGATCTTGCCCGAAGTAGGCGTCAGCCTGTTATCGAAAATGATTGGCTTTGATCTCTCATCCTTTCCCGTCGATGGCCCGGTGCCGGACCTTCCGCCTCACTTGCACGGGTCCAGCCGCCCAGAACTGCTCCTTGCCAAGGCGCGCAGGGAGAACCTGAGCATTCGAGGCCTCTATCAGGGAATTGCCGGCGCGCGCGGCCACCATCAGGTGGTCGGAACGCCCGAGCGGATCGCGGACGAAATGCAGTCCTGGTTTGAGGCTGATGCTGCTGATGGCTTCAACGTCATGTCTCCGACACTGCCCGGCGGTCTCATCGATTTCGTCACTTTCGTGGTTCCCGTCCTCCAGCGACGAGGGCTTTTCCGGACGCGCTACGAGGGAAGCCGGCTACGCGACAATCTCGGCTTGCCCGTTCCAAAATTCCGATCGCGAACTGGTCCGCTCGAAAGCGGGCTGGGCGCCACCCAATAGGCGGCTTGCCGCTCGACAACAGGAGTACATCCATGACTTTGGCCTTCAACAACAACGTCTTCCCGCAGAGCCCAAGCTATGAACAGCTCGCCAACGTCTTCCGACCCGCATTCAATGAGGTGCGCAAGGGAGCCGAAAAGCGGGATGCGGAACGGGAGCTTCCGCACGAGGCCGTTCGCCAACTGACATCACTGAGATTCGGTGCCTTGCGCCTTTCGACCAGCGAGGGTGGCTTCGGTGCGAGCCTGACCGACCTTTTCCGACTGTTAGCGGAACTCGCCGAGGCCGACTCCAATCTGGTGCAGATCCTTCGCGGCCATTTCGGCTTCGTCGAGGACCTCCTCTATCAACCACGCACCAAGTGGTCGAAACACTGGATCGGACGCGTCGCTGCGGGAGAGCTCGTCGCGCCGGGATGGACCGAGCCGGGAAGCGCAGATTCCTCAGTGTTCTCAACCCTGGTCAAGCGCGAAGGGGACCACTCTGTTCTGCAGGGGCGAAAGTTCTACACGACGGGCGCGCTGTTTTCAGAATGGATTGATGTCGGTGCGACAGACGAAAGCGGGGAGCGGGTGTCGGTTGTCGTGTCGACGCGCGCATCCGGCGTGCGGATAGAGGACGACTGGAACGGCTTCGGACAGTCGCTGACTGCAAGCGGCACTGCTGTTTTCGATGCCGTGCACGTCGACCCGTCCGAGATCAGGACCACCCAGAACCGCGTGCCCTATCAGACGGCTTTCTTCCAGGTGGTGCACCTTGCCACGCTTGCCGGCATTGCAAACGCCGCCGTGTCCTCAACGGTGCAGTACCTCGACAAGCGGCAGCGCACCTATTCACATGCGACCACTTCGCTTGCACGTCATGACCCGCAGGTACTCCAACTGCTCGGACGGGTAAAAGCGGCCGCATACGCGGCTTCCACCCTGGCACTCGACGCCGCACAGAGGCTGGATGATGCCGCCGCACTCATCCGGCAAGGCGTGGACGTGGATATCGCAGCGCTCGACGCAACGGTCTACCAGGCCCAGATCGTGGTTGCGGAAAAAGCGCTGGAGGCAACAACCACAATCTTTGGTGGCCTCGGCGCTTCCGCCCTGAGCACCGATCTTCGCCTCGACCGATATTGGCGGAACGCTCGAACCGTCGCCTCGCACAATCCCGTCATCTACAAGGAACGGATCGTTGGCGACTACGTCCTCAACGGCGTACAGCCGCCGGCAGGCTGGCTGTCAGGTGTGCGCAGAGAGGCCTGAATCGGTCCAGTTTCAGGAGCATCCCCATTGAAAAAGCGTCTCATCTACAATGCCTTCGCGCATGTTACCCCTAACCACCACAGCCATGGGTTCTGGCGTCACCCGGACGGACGCCACCAGCTCGATTTCAAGCGTCTCGATCCGTGGATCGAATTGGCGCGCGAAGCAGAGCGCGGCAAGCTGGATGCCGTCTTCCTCGCGGACGTCGTAGGCATCTATGACAAGTTCCGCGATGGCAAACAGACATCGATCCGCACCGCAATGCAGTTTCCGAGCCATGATCCTGCAAGCATTGTATCCGCCCTCGCCGCGGCAACCAGCAACATAGGCTTTGCGGTCACGAGCGCGGTCTTTCAGGAGCACCCCTTCAGCTTCGCCCGCAAGCTTTCGACGCTTGACCACATCAGCGACGGACGCGTGGGATGGAACATCGTCACCTCCTATCTCAACAATGCGGCCCGCAATTTCGGCCTCCCGTCCTTGCCTGAGCATGACGAACGCTATGTGTGGGCCGAGGAGTACATGGAGGTCGTCTACAAGCTGTGGGAGGGGAGCTGGGAGGACGACGCTCTCGTTGCCGATCCGGAAAGCGGCGTCTACGCCATACCGGAGAAGGTTCATACGATTGACCACGCTGGACCGCGATACAGCGTCGAAGGGCCGCATATCGTTGAGCCATCTCCGCAACGCACGCCCATTCTCTATCAGGCAGGTGGTTCGGAAGCAGGGCGCAACTTTGCGGCTCGCCATGCCGAGGCGACCTTCATTGCCGCCCGCACCCCACGCGCCGCGGCCGAGGATGTAGCCGACCTTCGCGGGCGCGTGCGCCGCGCCGGACGCGCGCCGGATGACCTCAAGATTCTCGCTTCCCTCGCCCCGGTGATCGGCTCGACCGAGGAAGAGGCGCGGCGCAAACAGAAGGAATTGAAGGATTGGCTCAGCATCGAGGCGCTCCAGTCCTTCTGGAGCGGAAGTCTCGGGGTGGATCTCTCCACCATCGACCCGGCGGGACGCCTTGACGAGATTCTCAACACCAATCATGTGCGCGGGGCGGTCCGCGCCTTCATCCAGTCCGCACCGGACGGTGTGATCACCTTCGGAGATCTCCTGAGGGAAACCTTCTCCGGCCGGTCCCCCGGCACGCCCGAACAGATTGCAGACGAGATTGAACGCTATCGCGACGCTGGCGTCGACGGTTTCAATATCGTGCCTGTGACAACACTTGGCTGGTGGACGGAGTTTGTCGACGAGGTCGTCCCGGTCTTGAGAAAGCGCGGGCTTATCCAATCCGACTACGGCCCGGGCACACTACGCCAGAAGCTCTTCGGCCGCGGCTCCCACCTGCCCTCAAAACACCCTGCGCGCCAGCATCGTTTCTGGGATGCAACCCAAAGCGCCGCGGAGTGAAAACCCGCAGCGTCGGTGCAGGATTCGTTCCATGGTCGGAGTTTACGCTTCGGAGGTCAGAACAAGTCTTGTCTCCTCAGGTGCGTGTATGTCCGGAGAAACTGCATCGGACAACGCGCTTCGACTAAATAACTCTATGGCCGGGCGGGTGGATTGGCCATCCATCGTACGGCCAAGGAAGTCAACGAACCCAAACTGAGCTTCATTCTCACCAAAATCAGGCGCGCCGCACAACTGGCGCGCCATTCTCACTGCGCGAAGGCGCCCCTCATCGCACGCAGTATCAGCACTGCCGATGCAGCGCCCGGGTCGACATGGCCCAGCGATCGTTCCCCCAGCCGCGCTGCGCGCCCCCGTGCGGCGACCATTGACCGGGTGGAGTTTGCGCCCCCTTCCGCGGCGGCAACGATCTCGTCCCACATTTCCCGTACGCCCAGTCCCTTCTCGTTTGCTTGCTGGGCGGCCTCGACGGCCGGAATCCAGGCATCCAGCATCGTCTTGTCTCCGCGCTGGCCCTTGCCCCGATCCTTGATGCCCTGCGTGATCGCTCCCACGATTGCAGCCTGTCCCGCTTGCGAAAGGCTTTCGTCTTCCTTCAGGGCCTGGGCTGCTTTTCGGAAGCCCGTTGCATAGAGCGGTCCCGTTGATGCACCGACAGCATCAAGGAACGCCGTCGCGGCAGCGGACAGGATTTCAGACGGCAATGTCCGCTCGATATCGAGCCTTGCAATTGCGCTGCTGACGGCAGCAAATCCGAGGGACATGGTGATCCCGTGATCGGCATCGCCAACGGCACCATCAAGCTCCGACAGGTGATCCTTCTCAGTATGCATGACAACAGCGATAAGTTGAAACATCCGGCTGAGATCGTGTGATGCCGTTTCCGCCATCTAATGCCCCCTGGGAGTGGCTGAATTTGTATTCGTGATCACGTTGAGCTCCAGCTTTTTGTTCAATTTATGCGAAGGAACGCCGTTTCGCACGGGTGACGGAGCAGCTCGGACAATTCCTGATCCAGATGCAGAATGGAGATGGATACGCCGACCATATCGAGCGAGGTGCAGTAGTGGCCGACCCAATTCGCCTCTATGTGGATGTTCTTGGCTCCCAGGCGTTGTTCCACGCGGCGGAACAGAATGTAGAGTTCCATCAGGGGAGTCGCACCAAACGAGTTCACGAGCACGGCCACACGATCCCCCGGCACCGCGTTCATCTCACCGAAAATACGGTCCATGATCCGATCCGTGATTTCATCCGCGCTCATCATCTTATCGCGAACCACGCCACGCTCGCCGTGGATGCCCATCCCGATCTCGATGTCGTCAGGCCCGATCTCAAAATTGTGTCGCCGGGTCTGGGGCAACGAGCATGGTTCTAGCGCCACGCCCATTGTAAAGGTGCGGCTGTTTGCCTTCCTTGTTACCGCTTCACAGTCGGCGAGAGACAAACCGCGATCGCACGCCGCTCCCGCGATCTTGAAGATGAAGAAATTCCCGGCAACACCGCGTCTGCCGTCCCTATCCTCGACCGGGGACGACGCTATGTCGTCTGTCGTGAGGACAGAGCGAACTGTGATGTTTTCCTCCTGCGCCATCTCCGCTGCCATTTCGAAATTCATGACGTCGCCAGCATAGTTGCCGTAGACGAAGAGAACTCCTTGGCCGCCGGAGGCAGCTCTCGCGCATTCTAGAATTGGCCCGGGAGGCGGCGACGAAAAGATGTTTCCGACGGCGACAGCATCGGCAAGGCCCTTGCCGACATAGCCGAGAAAACAGGGCTCATGACCGGTCCCGCCCCCGATGACCAAGCCCACCTTGCCCGGTCGCGGACCATCGCGCGCTACCAGCGTGCGGTTCGATCCCTTGATCGGCGCGATATAGGCCGAATGAGCCTTGGTCACACCTTCGAGCATCTCATCCACGACATCGTCGGGATTGTTGAGAAACTTCTTGATATGCGTGCGGAAGTTCGCCGGCAATGGCGTCGTGTTCTCGCTTCGTGACCGGGGAGACAGCTTTTGATTGATCTCCGTCACGCCATCGGCGTTCAGAATGCCGCGCCCGGTGGCAGCATCTGTAATGAGGACGCTTACATACCCACCGCGGAGTGCACCGAGGATCGCGGGAACCTTGTCGAAGCCGCCCGCGACTGCGATGCGCATCCTGATCTGCTTCAGCATGTCGAGGGAGATGCCTATCGTCCTTTCGTCCAGCGGACCCGGGACGGGCTGACCTTGCGAATCAATGAAGCGTCCAGCGAGGACCCCGACCGCATTCTTCGCGAGGTATTCCTGTATCGAGACCGACTCGAAGAACCCGCTCGTATGAATGGTTGAGTTGGGACGCAAGGACGACACACTGAAGAGCGCCTTGTTCGCTCCGGCCAAGGCAGCGAATTGCTCTTCGATCAATGCCTCCTGCAGGAATGCCTTCTGCACCGTAGCGCTGGCGACGATGGCCGGCGCGGTAAGATTGATCAGCCTTGCGCCGGTCGCCTGGGCCATGGCAGACGCGCACAACTCAGGTGTATAGGGAAAGCTCGCTCTTGTCCCACCCGTGGCCTGCACCACGGTCACATCCTGAAGGTCGGAGGAGGACGTATTTTCGGCTATCGCCAAAACAGTGCGCCCCCACGCTACCGCCAGAGTATCGCCTGACTTCAGCAATTTGGCGACGGCCTGCCCGCCCGCTGTCCCCAGACGATCGATCAAGGCACGTGAACCGTCATCGCTGGGAACGACCAGACAATCGTGCAGCCCGAAATGGCGCTTCAGTTCTTGCGCGATGGCAAGTGAACTCAGGCGGCTCGGCTCAAGAGATATGTTCACGATGCCGCGGCTACGGGCATCGGCGAGATAGCTGTTCACCGTCGCGCGGGAAATTCCCATGATATCAGCGATATCGTGCTGCGTGCGGCCTTCCTCATAGTAGAGCCAACAGGCCCAGACATAGGGATCGTCCCCATATCGAAGGGGCATCGCGTCAAACGATTCCGCCTGACTGACCTTGCTTCCCGTTGTTTTCCCTGATGGTGACATCTTGCTCGCCATGGATACCGACTCGTCCCGGTTTCTGATGCGAAAATGTAAGCATTGTCTGGGGTTTGCAATGCCATTGCGACGTCGCACGACAGAAGGCGTGGCCGAACTGATTGTTCAGTCCGGCCACGCGGCCCTGGGAGGCACAAAACAAGCAGAGATCGCCCAACTACTGGAGTCGATCCCGAGCGCCGACCGACAATTCCTTGAGGATAATCGCGCAAGACGTCGCACCGGCGTCAAGCACACCGAGGGAACGGTCGCCCAGACGGCTGGCCCTTCCAATTTTTGCTACCAGGTTGATCGTTGAATCGCGACCAGCCTCAGCTGCGTCGACGAGAGCATCGAGGGCTTCGCCGAATGAATTGCCAGAAGCAATCGAGGCGTCGAAGGCATCGACCGCCGGGACCAGAGCGTCCAGGAGCGTCTTGTCTCCGACCTTTGCCGAACCAATGGACTGGATCCCTTCCAGCCCGGCGTGAAGCATCCGGCTGAAGGCGGCGCTGTCGATCAAGTCGACGCCTTCAAGCTTTTCGGCAAACTCCGTAAACATGACACCGTACAGTGGCCCCATGGAGCCGCCGATTTCCGTCATCAGGATCGTGCCGAGGGTTTCCAGGGAGGCCGCCAGCGAAAGGTCCTGTCCCTTCAGGCGCTCGGCCGCCATTCCGAACCCCTTGGCCATGTTGACGCCGTGGTCGCCGTCGCCAATTTTGCCATCGATTTCGCTGAGATAGGCGCGGTTCTCAATGATACGCGCTGCCATGGAGAGAACGATATCGCCAGCGGCCGCGTTTTTAAGTGTCTGCATTGATCCGCCTCCGTTACAAGATTGTGGTGCACCGGACCTCGACGTCAAGGAGCTCCTTCAGTTCCTCGTCAAGGGCCAATACGGTCAGGGTTGCACCAACCATTTCAAGCGATGTGAAGTAGTTGCCGACATAGGTCTTGTAAATTTTCAGACCTCGACCGGTGATCTCCGTCTCGATGGTGTCATTCAATATGTAGAGTTCGTTGATGGGCGTCGCGCCGAGTCCCGAGACGAGAACCGCAACTTCAGTTCCCTTCGGAAGGTTGTGATCGTCCAGGACGATCTGACACATGTCCTTCGCCACGTCCTGCGCCGATTTCAGTGGCTCCACGCGCACACCGGGTTCGCCATGGTGGCCGATACCCACTTCCATCGTGCCCGGTTTGATCTCGAAGTTCGGATGGCCCACCGCTGGCAATGTGCAAGGTCCAAGCCCGACGCCGATGGAACGGCAATTGTCGATGGCTTTCTGTGCCGTGACGCGCACCTCTTCCAGCGAGGCGCCGGTCGCTGCCTTGGCGCCACCGATCTTCCACATGAAGATCTCGCCGGCGACGCCCCGGCGCTTTTCGCGTTCTTCCACTGGGGCCGAGCAGACGTCATCATTGGCGACGACGGTTGCAACCTCGATGTCATCCTTCGCGGCAAGTTTGGTCGCCATTTTGACGTTCATGTTGTCGCCGGCATAGTTGCCGTAAAGCACGATGACGCCCTTGCCGCCGTTTGCCTCACGAATGGCATCATGGAAGCTCTTTGCAGTCGGCGACGAGAACAATTCTCCAACCGCTACCGCGTCCAGCATGTTCTTGCCGGTGTAACCGATGAACGCGGGCTCATGACCCGAGCCGCCACCTGTCACGACACCCACCTTACCTGCTTGCGGCGCTCCCTTCGCGACAACGACGCGAGGATTTTCTGCAAGACGAACAATGTCGGAATGGGCTTTGATGAATCCCTTCACCGTATCTTCGACAACTTCGTCGGGGTTGTTTACGAAACGCTGCATGCGTGTCTCCTGTAAGATATCCAAGCGCCAGGCTCAGAGAATTGTATAGCCGCCGTCGATCAGCAGATCGGCACCGTTGATCATGTCGGCGCCAGCAGAGGTAAGAAACACCGCGGCGGCCGCGATCTCTTCGGGGAACGCAAAACGGCCAGCGGGAATGCGCTTCTTTGCGGCGTCACCTTTTTCACCGGACCATGCTTTCTTGCCGAGTTCGGTCAGCACAATGGTGGGCGAGATGGTATTGACGCGGATTCCGTACTTCCCCCATTCGGCGGCGAAGGTCTTCGACATCCCGATGACACCGAATTTCGATGCACAATAGGCGACATGGTCCTCGATCGCGACCGTTCCGGCCTGGGACGCCAGATTCACGATCTTTCCGCCCTTGCCAGCCGTGATCATCGCCTTTCCGACAGCTTGGGTTACGAGGAAGCTTCCCTTGAGGTTGATGTTGATCGTTCTGTCCCAATGGTCGAGAGACAGCTCCTCGGCGGGCGCAAGGTACACTACGCCGGCACTGTTGACGGCAATGTCGATTCCGCCGAATGCAGACACGACTCCGGCGACGGCTGCATTCACCGAGTCCGGGTTCGACACGTCACAGACGAATGGCTTGGCATTGGCTCCCAACGCGTCAGCCTTGGCTTTCGCGATGTCCTCGTTGATGTCGAGAACGGCAACATGTGCACCCTTGGCGATGAAAGCCTCGCAAATTGCGGCGCCGATGCCCGACGCGCCGCCGGTCACAAGGGCGACTTTGCCAGTCAGCGGAAAGTTCAGGTCGATTTCAGGAGCTTTGTCGGTCATTGTTTCACAGGCCTCGATTTGGGTGGCGGGGCGGCTGTCCGCCCCGCGCTTGAGTTGGCTACTTGCGCGTTTCGAGAAGCTTATCGACGTTGTCGCCCGTCACCGGGGTCCACGGAACGTTATAGTTCGTGTCCTTGCCGTCGTTGAACGGCATGTCAGGATACTGGGCCCAGATGTCTGACTGGGGTTTGTAGTCGCCCTTCTTCGCCTGGAGGATCGCCAGATCGAGGGCACCCTGTGCCTGGGCGCGGGCGTCCTGCAGGATCGAGGTCATGGTACCTTCCTTGACGGCGTGCAGTGCGTCAGTGATGCCGTCGATGCCAGCGATAGCAAAATCACCAACGTTCAGGTTGGCAGCCTTGATCGCTTCGATTGCACCGAGTGCCATTTCGTCATTCTGACCGATGACGCCGTTGATTTGCCCCGGGTGCGACGTCAACCAGTTCTCCATCAGGGTCTGAGCTTCGGCACGCGACCAATTGGCAGTCTGATCTTCGAGAACCTGAACGTCCGGGCATTCGGCGAGAGCCTTCTTGTTGCCCTCGAGGCGCGAGATCTGCGCAGACTGTCCAATCGGGCCCTCGAGGATAACGACGTTGCCCTTGCATCCGATCTTGTCGAGCACGGTCTTAGCTTCCATGTAGCCGGAGATCGTGTCGTCGGAACCGACATAGGCGGTGAGCAGGTCGGAGTTCACCCTGGTGTTCGAGCCAATGACCGGAATGCCTGCATCATGTGCTGCCTGCACGGCAGTTGCACCTGCTTCGATGTCGATCGGAACAAAGATGATCGCGTCAAATTTCTGCGTGATCATCGTATTGAACTGCTCCTGCTGGACAAGTGCGTCATAGCGACCGTCGAAGACTGTCAGCTCAACTTCTCCACTCTTCACCGCGGGATGCTGTTCAAGCGCCGCCGACCAGATCTGCATGAATTCGGCATTCAGGCCGTACGGCGCTGCGCCAATCTTCAGCTTCTTATCTTGCGCCAGGGTCGGCGATGCCATCAGAGCGGTGGCAGCAGCCAGCGCAATCAGAATTTTCCTCATTCTCAATTTCCTCCATTGAAACTCCGGCCACCTGCTTGGTGCACCGTTCCGTACACGGGTGCGAACGCACCCGCATTTCCCGCAAATTCAGGGATCAGGCTCCCTGATTGCGCTTTTGATCCAGCATGACGGCGCCAACGATCAGCGCGCCCTTCAGCACCTGCTGGTAGTAGGACTGGATACCCATGAGGTCCAAACCGTTGTTCATGACGCCGATGATGAGTGCACCGATGAGCGTACCGGTGATGCGGCCGACGCCTCCCGAAAGGCTGGTGCCACCGATCACGACGGCCGCAATTGCGTCCAGCTCATAGGCAATGCCGGCCTGGGGAAGTGCAGATCCGGTGCGCGCCGAAAGGATCATGCCAGCAAGTCCGGACAGGCCGCCCGATATGACGTAAACGGCGAAGCGAAGGCGGCTCACGTTGATGCCCGAGGTATTGGCAGCGTGCGGGTTCCCACCGACGGCATAGATGTAGCGGCCGAACCGGGTGCGGTTCAGTACCCACCAGGAGACCAGGAACACGACCACGAGCAGTACGACGGGCATTGGGATCCCGAGTATGTTGCCTGTGCCGATCCACCGGAAATCCGGTGTCAGCGCCGGCACCGGCTTGCCACCTCCATAGATGAGTGTCAGTCCCCTTGCAGCCGACAGCATGCCAAGCGTCGCTACGAATGCCGGAACCGCGAATTTGGAGACGATCACTCCGACGAGTGCGCCACAGGCAACGCCTACGAGCACCCCGATCGGTATGGCGATGAATGGCGAATATGGGGCGCCGGCAATGCCTGCCGTTGCCGATGTCGTTGCGAAGCTCGCACTGACGATGCCGGCAAGAGCCACGACAGAGCCGACGGAAAGATCGATGCCTCTCGTCAGGATGACGAAGGTCATCCCGATTGCGAGTATTCCATTAATCGATGTTTGCAGAAGCACGTTCGAGATGTTTCCCGGAGTCAGGAAATACTCGTTCGACAGCGACAGGATCACTGCCAGAAGCAGGAAGGCGAGAAAAATCCCATACTCCTGAATAATCAATCTGCGGCGATCAGAGCCCAGCCAGGTGGTAGATGAATTGTTCTCGGTGGTAGACACTTTAATTACCTCTCTAAAACCGGACGCGTCTTTGTTCGACTTCTGCTCGTTCGGTCACGTCGACAGATGGACGAGTGACTGAGCGTCCGTCTCCTCCCTGCGATAAATTCCGGTGGGGCGGCCCTGGCGCATCACCAGGATCCGGTCAGACATGCCGAGCACCTCGTCGATCTCGGAAGAGATCATCACGACGGTGCCGCCGGCCTCTGCGAAGTCGCAAATGATGCGGTAGATCTCTCGCTTGGCACCCACATCGACCCCGCGGGTGGGCTCATCAAGAAGCAGAACCTTCGGCTTTCGCAGGAACCACTTGCCGAGAACGACCTTCTGCTGGTTTCCGCCCGACAGGCCCGAAACGGCCATGGTGTCACGCGCAGCCTTGATGCTGAAGCGCTCGATCATCTGCTGGCTCGCCGCCAGCTCCATCCGCCGGTTCATAGAGAAGTTCGGGCTCATCTCAGGCAGGCTTGCGAGGCAGATGTTGTTGCGCACGCTGTCCGCCAGGTTGAGACCGGTCAGCTTTCGATCCTCGGTGACGAATGCGAGACCATGGGCCATGGCGTCGGCCGGCTTGCTGACCTCTATCGCTTCACCATCGAGCTTGATCGTTCCGCCCGACGGCGTATCGAGCCCGAAAAGGCAGTTGAAGATTTCGGTGCGTCCGGAACCCATCAGCCCATAGATCCCGAGAATCTCACCCTTGTTGGCTGTAAACGAGACGTCAGCGATCTTGCCCGGCGCGGTAAGCCCGCTCACCTCAAGCCCGGCAATGTCGGTCGGCGCATTGGTCTTGATGTATTCCTCACCCAGTTCCCGACCGACGATCATGCGGATCAGTTCCGGCCGATCGATCTCAGCCAGATCGCCGCTTCCGACGTAGCTTCCGTCGCGAAACACGGTGTAGGCATCGGCAATCTGGAAGATTTCAGAGAGGCGGTGCGAGACATAGACGATGCCCTTGCCCTCGGCCTTCAGCCGCTCGATCGCCGAGAACAGATGCTGCGCTTCCTTCTCGCCGATGGCGGACGTCGGTTCATCCATGAAGATGACTTCGGCATCGTGGCTGAGGGCCTTGGCGATCTCCACCAGCTGGACCTGCGCAACCGACAGATTCATCATGAACTGGTTGGCGCGGATGTTGAATTCCAGCCTGTCGAGCAGAACCTGCGCGTTGCGGTTCATCGTCTTGAAATCGATCCCGCCAAAGCGGCTGGAAGGTTCCCTGCCAAGATAGATGTTCTCGGCCACCGTCATGTGCGGGATCGGGCTCAATTCCTGCTCGATGATGGCTATGCCGGCGGCCAGCGCTTCGGCAGGGGTCGAGTACACGACCTCCACCCCCCGGCGACGGATAGAGCCGCTATCCCGAGCGTGAATTCCCATCAGAATTTTTAGAAACGTCGATTTGCCGGCGCCGTTGCCGCCGCACAGAGCATGGACTGAACCCGGCTTGAGCAGGAGCCGGCCGCTGCGCAAAGCCGCAACGCCACTGAAGGACTTCTGCAGCCCTTCTACTTCGAGCAGGTATTCCAACGCCCTCTCCTCCACAACTCGCCCGATCAATGATCAGACCGTAACGCTTGAACCTCTCTTCAGGCGCCATGTTTGACAATATTCGATAGTACGTCGACAAATGTCAAGCATCGAATGACAGGACTCTCGCCACAGAGGGGAAAACCGCTTCGTTTTTCATCAAAGCAGCCTAAAAAAAGGCAATGCGGCAGCTTGGTGCGCAACCTCCAAAGAGCCGAAGGCTGGCACAAAAAAATGCTACGAATCAATTAGTTGGCTGACGAAAACAGAGCCGACAGGGTAACGGTTTCACCAACTCAGGCGATCCGGCAGGCGTCGCCGCGGGCAACGAGGTGATCAGGACTTACGAGGAGATGAATCTTGTCGGCCATGTCGCCGCGGTGGGATCGCGACTGCCTCGTGCTTGGCATCGAGATCGTTTCGGACAGGCAGAAGCGCACGCCATTCTCGCTCTTGCTACAAGCCGGGCCAACTCTCGATCGCATCGACTATCAAAACGGCTTGGTCGGTCGATGCATGCGCGACGTCCTTGGCTTCTCTCCGCCCCTCATCATCGGGGAGAAGAAAGTTGACGAGATTGCCGACCGCACCGAAACTTCTCTGAAGCAGTTGAAGAAGGTATTGCTGAAGTCCTCGGGTTCCTGTGCGTTCGCGCCGCCGCCGCACCATGCCGCCGTGGGTCAAAATTAGCGTATACACCCCGAGAATGCGCTGGCCGCAGCCTCCAACGTTCGAACGCTGACAGGGCTACCGACTACGCACACGCTCAAGCACGCTCTCAAGCGCCCCTGTTAAGGCCTCTGTGCCTCCGCGCGACCGAAACTCGGAAAACATCTGCTCATTCAGGCCGCCCTTGGTGGAGTATTCGTGGCGAAGTGCTTCCAGCGATCGCGACGGCGTGTTCAGGGCGACGGTAGAAAGGCTGGCAAAGAGAGGTGCGATATAGGCGCGCGCGCTTTCTGCGGGCACACCCTTGCCCTGGAGCCAGCCGACGACATGGTCCAACATGCCGAAGTAGGACCCCATCAAGGCGCTTGAGGTCGCCAGCAGATCGAATTCCTCGATCGAATTGCAGGGGACCGCGGTGCCGAGGGCAGTAAAGAGAGCTTCAACCGTCGGATCGGGTGGAAAGATGACTGTTACCCCGCCGTGCCAGGCGACGAAGGGCAATGGGACCGCGCGGACGAGATCGACGGGTGCGTCAATCCAGTCGCGCAAGGTTTCGTGGTCCACTGTCGCCACGAGGCTGACGACTTGCTGCCCCTCCCGGAAGCGCAGGGCGCGAACGACCTCTTCCGTCACGTTCGGTCGTATTGCCAGAAAGATGACATCGGCGGCATCAACGACGTGCTGGTTGTCGCGTGCAACCAGCACGCTGTCCGAAAGAGCGGCGAGGCGAGCGGCCGTCGCGGCAGAACGAGGAGATACGACAATCTCGGACGCTGGCTGCTCTCCGGAGAGAATGCCGGTGACGATCGCTTCGGTGATCGTGCCGGTTCCGATGAAGCCGAGACGGGTTGTTGTCGGAAGCGCCAAGATCAATCCTCGGAGACAGTGTGAAAGCCTTCGGGCAGGGAAAAGAGCATGTCCGGAAACGGTTCAGGCTGGTCCTGCCGGGGAGGCTTCGAGATCAACGCGTGGGCGGCCACGACCGAACGGATCGCGACCGGGCGATAGTGCCGGACGAGATCCGGCACATCCTCGATGGCTTGCTTTGCCTTGTCGGCTTCCCCTGACATCTCTTCCCCCTGTTGCGACACGGTCGGCGAACCCTGCTCACTCGCGCGAACCTAGATGATTCCGACGCTTTCGTTCAGGGCTTTTCGAACTTTACCATGGTTCCACCACCGGTGGCCTGATCGGTCGGGAAAACCTCGATGCGGGCGACGTCAACATGGACCGGAAGCGCGATGACGTCGTTGACGACCTGTGCGATGTTCTCCGGCTGGATCGGCCGGTAGCCGTCATAAAGTACAGCGTGGGCCTGATTGTCGGCGATGGAGGTGCGATACAGCGCAGTCTGGACCCGGCCCGGAACGATCTCGCTGACACGCACGGAGGTACCGAGCAGATCGCAGCGCAGATTGTCGCAGAAGAGGCTCAAGCCGGCCTTGGACGCGCCATATGCCCCCATGTTCGGGTAAGGCGCCTGACCGCCGCTGGAACCGATATAGATGAGGTGGCCGCACTTGCGCTCCACCATGCCCGGCAGGACGGCACGAGTTAGGTGCAGCGGCGCCTTGAGGTTGACGTCGATCATCGCATCGATCTCGGCCGGATCGATATCCTGGAAGGCCGCGCGGGTCGACAGGATGCCCGCATTGTTGACAAGCACATCGACCTCGACGCCAGCCAGCGCTTCGGCGATGCGTGCCGTATCGCGTACGTCTGCCTGAACAGGGATCGCGCCGGTATCGTCGGCAAGCGCGGCCAGCTGCGCCTCGCTGCGGCCGACGGCATAGACGGAGAGCCCCCGCGCCCGCAGCATCGGCACGATGGCCTTGCCGATGCCGCTGGTGGCACCCGTCACGACGGCTATGCGATAGGCGTCAGACATAGATGTAACCTCCGCTGATTACGACGTTCTCGCCGGTCGCATAGGTATTGCGGCTCGAGGCCATCATGACGATCCATTCGGCCATCTCGGCCGGTTCGGCCGCGCGACCAAGCGCGCTCGCCTTGGCAAGCTCCGGCAGGAAGCCGAGCTCCTTGGCCCGGTCGGTGGCAAAGCCCGCTGGCGCGACGGAGTTCACGAGGATCTGATCCTTGGCGCATTCCTGGGCGAAGGACTTGGTCAGGCTTACGACGGCGGCTTTGGTGGCGGCATAGTGGGCGTTCTGGGGATGTGCCTTGAACGCATCGACCGAGGTGACGTTGACGATGCGGCCCGTCACTTCCGGTGCATTCACGAACTGACGCATGTGGCGCACGGCCGCCACCATCATGTGATAGGTGCCCTTCACGTTGATGGCGTTCTCGAGGTCCCACTCCTCGTCGGTGATCTCGAGGATGTGCTTGCGCGGATAGATCGCCGCGCTGTTGACGAGGGCATGGATGCGGCCAAGCTTGGTGGCGACCGCATCGAAGCCAGCATGGGCTGTCTCGGCGCGGGAGATGTCAGCGACAGCTGTCGCCACCTCGGCGCCAAGCGCTTCGAGATCCGCTGCGGATGCGGCAAGCAGCGCCTCGTTGCGGTCGATAAGACCGATTTTCGTCGCGCCCTGCGCGATCATCAGCTTGGCAGTCACGAGGCCGAGGCCCGAAGCGCCACCGACGATGACAACAGACTGGTTCTTCACGTTCAGTACCTCGCGATTTCGAGTTGCGTCCTCATATTGGTATGTTATCACTTATATGCTAACTTTGATGAAGCGCAAGCCGTTTTTTGGACCTCCGCCCATGATCCCCCGCCTCAGCTCCGAACAACGCCTCCCACCACAGAGCGAGACTTTTATTCGCCATCTCGTCGACGCGGGCTTTGTGGGCGATATCGGCACATCGGCGGCGGACCGGAATGTCTTTTCCACCGACAACTCCATTTATCAGGTCGAGCCGGCCGGCATCATCTTTCCGAAGAACATCCAGGATCTCAAGCGCATTGCCAAGGCTCTTGCCCGGCCCGAATTTGCCGGCGTCACCCTCGCCCCGCGCGGAGGGGGCACGGGAACCAACGGTCAGTCACTGACAACAGGTATCGTCGTCGATTGCTCGCGCCACATGAACCGCATTCTCGAGATCGATCCCGTGCGGCGGATCGCCCGGGTGGAAGCGGGCGTGGTCAAGGACCAACTGAACAAGGCGCTCGCGCCCTATGGCCTCTTTTTCGCCCCCGAGCTCTCCACCTCGAACCGCGCGACGATCGGCGGCATGATCTCCACCGACGCCTGCGGGCAGGGCTCCTGCCTCTATGGCAAGACGAGCAACCATGTTCTCAGCCTGCGGATAGTGCTGGTCGATGGCACCGAGTTCCTGTCCCGCCCCGTTTGCGAAGAGGAGTTGCGAGCGCTGCAGGCCCGACGCGACCGCATCGGGCATATTCACCGCATCCTCGCCCGCATCGCCAACAATGACCGTGAGGACATCGAACGGATTTTTCCGAAACTGAACCGCTTCATGACGGGCTACGATCTCGCCCACCTGAAGAGGGAGGGCGGCCGCTTCGACCTCAACGCCGTACTTTGTGGTTCCGAAGGCACGTTGGCGATGATTGCGGAAGCCGAGCTCAATCTCCTGCCCATTCCGGCGCATGCGGCACTCGTCAACATCCGCTACGATAACTTCAACGCCGCCCTCGAAGATGCACGCAATCTCGTCGCGCTCCATGTCGCCTCGGTCGAGACAATCGACGAGACGGTGTTGCGGCTTGCCAAGGGCGATATCATCTGGCCGCGCATCGCGCCCTTCTTCCCGGATGATGCCGACGGGCCCATCAACGGCATCAACATCGCCGAAGTGCTGGCCGAAACGCCGGAGGAACTCGCGCAAAAGCTGTCGGCAGTGACGGCGGCACTGGAGGGAATGTCCTTTGCCGGTCGAAAGGGCTTCACAACCACCCACGGCAAGGCCGAGATCGAGGCCGTCTGGACGATGCGTAAGCGGGCGGTCGGCCTGCTCGGCAATGTGGACGGTCCGACACGGCCGGTTGCCTTCGTCGAGGACACGGCCGTGCCGCCGGAAAATCTCGCCGCCTACATCAGGGAATTCCGCACCCTGCTCGACAAGGAGGGCCTTTCCTACGGCATGTTCGGTCATGTCGATGCCGGCGTTCTGCATGTGCGCCCGGCACTGGATCTCACCCGCCCCGAACACGCAGCGCTCGTCCGCCGGGTCAGCGACGCCGTCGTGGCGCTCACCCGCAAATATGGCGGCGTGCTCTGGGGCGAGCATGGTAAGGGCGTGCGCTCGGAATATGTGCCGGAATTCTTCGGCCCCCTCTATCCGCGCCTCCAGGAAATCAAGGAGGCGTTTGACCCGCTGGGTCAACTCAATCCGGGCAAGATCGTCGCGCCGGCAGGCCGCGAGCTGCCAAAAATCGATGACATTCCCCTTCGCGGCACGCTGGACCGCCAGATCGGCAACGACATCCGCACTGCCTTCGACAATGCCGCCTATTGCAACGGCAACGGCGCGTGCTTCGACTTCGATGCCGACAGCCTGATGTGCCCTTCGTATAAAGCGACACGCGATCGGCGCTATTCGCCGAAGGGTCGCGCCTCACTCATGCGCGAATGGCTGCGCCGACTGGCGGAAAATGGCATCGACCCCCGCAGCGAGGCCGCGCGACTACGCCGCCTCCTCGCCATCCTCGGGCTGGCGCGCCGAACCTGGAACAGCCTCAACCCCGCCGGCCGCGACGACTTTTCCCATGAGGTGCGCGAGGCGATGGATACATGCCTTGCTTGCAAGGCATGTGCCGGCCAATGTCCCGTGAAGGTGAGCGTACCCGCCTTCCGCGCGAAATTCCTCGAACTCTACTACGGACGCTATCTTCGGCCGCTGAAGGATCCAATCGTTGCGACGATCGAGACGATGCTGCCGCTGATGGCGCGCCTGCGCCCGCTCTATAATCTCGTTGCGGGTTCGGCAGTGGGCAAGAGGGTCTTGGCCTTTGCGGGCCTCACGGCGCTGCCCGCCCTTGCCCCTTTTTCGGCGCGCAGGGAACTCGTCTTGCGAGACGTTGCCATCGCAACGCCACAGGTTCTCGCACGCCTCAGCGACGCGGAACGGGCCGACGCCGTCGTGTTCGTCCCGGACGCCTTCACCGAGCATTTCGACCCGCAGGTGCTGCTCGACGCGGTGGAGGTCGTACGTCTGCTCGGACTGCGCCCCTTCGTCTCGCCCCCGCTCGTCAATGGAAAGGCTCTGCATGTACACGGTTATCTCGGAGCCTTCGAACAGGCGGCGCGGCGCACTGCCAGCCGGCTCGACGAACTCGCCGAGACCGGCGTCGCGCTGGTCGGCCTCGATCCGTCGATGACGCTCGCCTTCCGAAGCGAGTATGCAGGGACCCGGATGCGGGCAAGGGTCCAGTTGCCGCAGGAGTGGCTGGTCTCCGTGATGGATCGCCTCCCCTCGTCCGCCCCCGGAAAAGCCCGCAGCGCCATCTTCTGCTTGCGCACTGCACGGAGCGCACGAATGTGCCAACCGCCGTCGGTCAATGGAAGGCGGTCTTTGCAAAGCTTGGCGTGGATCTGGCCCCCATCGAGACCGGCTGTTGCGGAATGGCGGGCACATTCGGCCATGAAGCTCGCAACCGCAAGCTTTCGGAAAAGCTCTATGGGATGAGCTGGCAGCCGGCCCTCGCGAGCGCAAGGGCGGATGACGTCGTAATGGCCACTGGCTATTCCTGCCGCTCGCAGGTGAAGCTGATGGAGGGACGATCGATTCCCCATCCGTTTCAGATTGTTCTGGGAATTCTGCGAGAGAAAGCGGCACTTCCCTTAGAAAGGGCCGTCATGTATGATATGTGATAAATGCAAACCATCGGGGCAAAGGGCGAGATCGACATGTCGATCATCACACAGCGCGGCAATCTCGCGGAAATTGTCGTAGCAAAACTATCTGAACGCATCGACTCCGGACTTTATGCGCCCGGCGAGAAGATCCCGTCAAGCGCCCAGTTGTGCGAGGAGTTCGGCGTCTCGCGAACCGTCATCCGCGAGGCACTTACCTCGCTGAAGGTCGCTGGCCGGGTTATCTCCCGGCAAGGCGCCGGCGTCTATGTGACGGAGAAGGATGCCAAGACGCTCAACTTCGAGATCAGCCGGATCGATGACATTCGCTCGGCAATGCAGATCCTGGAGTTGCGACTGGGTGTGGAGATGCAATCCGTTGCGCTCGCCGCCCAGCGCCGGACGCCGGAAGCGCTCGCTGAAATCGCGCGGGCCTTCGACCATATCGAGAACCTCACCACGAATGATGCCGAGGCCGAGGCTCGGGCGGATTTCGAGTTCCACCTTGCGATAGCAAAGGCGACGAGGAACCCGCATTTCCCGAGCTTCCTTGAGGCGGTGATGGGCGAAATCAACTTCGACCTCCTGTTGAAGCACCGCCAGTCCGGCCGCCCACACAACACCTATCTGAAAAAGATCAACAAGGAGCACTCGGCCATTCTCGCGGCCATCACGCAGGGCGACCCGAAAGGCGCCAAGCAGGCGTTGGTCGCGCATCTGGAAGAGAGCCTCGACCGCTACCGCGCCATGCTTGACGAACCTGCCCCGATCGCAACAGCTGAGTTCATCGAATAGAGCCATTCGCCTGTCGAATGGCTGCCGCCTGTCTTCGCGCGGGCTTAACCGCCGTCCAAGCCTCTGTTCCAAACCAGTTGTGGCGGGGCCGTTGGCGTTAAACCAACTGCCCCGACCGTGTCACACCACATCGATTTACTTGCCTGCCGCGATTGCCGCTTCGCGAATTTGCGAAAGGCTCATCTTGGGAGTCAGCGCTTCCGGATCGATGCGGATCTCAATGAGCGCCGGCTTACCGGATGCTTCACAGCGTTCAAAAGCGGCGGCAAACTCTTCCGTCCGTTCCACGGTTTCGCCATGCAGGCCATAGGATTGTGCGAGAAGCGCGAAGTCCGGGTTCGTCAGGCGCGTGCCGGAAACGCGGCCCGGATAGCTGCGCTCCTGGTGCATGCGGATGGTGCCGTACATGCCGTTGTTGATGACGAGGAAGATGACGCGCGCGTCATACTGCATCGCCGTCGCCAACTCCTGCCCGTTCATGAGGAAGCAGCCGTCGCCGGCGAAAGCCACAACCGTTCTCTCCGGGGCGGTGATCTTTGCTGCGATCGCCGCGGGTACGCCGTAGCCCATGGAGCCGTTGGTTGGGCCAAGCTGCGTGCGGAACGTCCGGTACTGGTAGAAGCGGTGCGCCCAGGCGGAGTAGTTGCCGGCCCCCGTCGTGAGGATGGCATCAGCTGGCAGGTGGCCGCGAAGCCATTCCATCACATCGCCCATCTGCACCGGACCGGGAACCTGCGGATGCTCGATGTTTGCGAGATAGTCGGCATGCGCCGTCTTCGTCCATTCCGCCCATACAGGCGCCGCGGCCGGTTCCAGCTTGGCTGCCTGTGACAGGAAGCCCGCAACGCTTGCATTGATCGGGAGCGTCGCATGGTAGACACGACCAAGTTCTTCCGCGCCCGGATGGATATGAACCAGGGTCTGCTTTGGTACCGGAATGTCAATCAGCGTATAGGCGCCTGTCGTCATCTCACCGAGGCGGGCTCCGATCGAGATCAGGAGGTCGCAATCCTTCATGTGCTGGATCAGCTTCGGCCCGGCCGCAAGGCCGAGGTCGCCGGCATAGTTCTCATGCGTATTGTCGAAGAGGTCCTGGCAGCGGAAGGACGCCGCGACCGGTAGTGTGAAGGCTTCAGAGAAGGCGCACAGATCGGCGACCGCCTGCTGCGTCCAGCCACCACCGCCGGCAACAACCATCGGGCGCCTTGCCTTCGCCAGAAGCGCGGTCAGTTCCTCGAGCTGCGGAACACCGGCATAGGTTTCAACGCGCTTGTGCGCAGGCGTATCGGCAACCGCGACCATGTCGGTCAGCATGTCTTCAGGCAGCGCCACGACGACAGGACCCGGCCGGCCATTGACGGCACGGTGGAAGGCCTGGCTGATCAGCTCGGGAATGCGTGCGGCATCCTCGATCTCCACCACCCACTTCGCCATCTGGCCGAACATGCGGCGATAGTCGATCTCCTGGAAAGCCTCGCGCTCCATCTGGTCGCGCGCCACTTGACCGATGAAGAGGATCATCGGGGTCGAATCCTGGAAAGCCGTGTGCACGCCGACGGAGGCATTGGTGGCGCCCGGCCCGCGGGTGACGAAGCAGATGCCCGGCTTGCCGGTGAGCTTGCCATAGGCTTCCGCCATATAGGCCGCCCCGCCCTCCTGCCGGCAGATGACGAATTCGATCGCATCTTCCACGTCATGGAAGGCATCGAGTGCGGCGAGATAGCTCTCGCCCGGCACGCCGAACACCCGTTCGACGCCATGAATTCTCAGTGCGTCAACCAGAACCTGGCCGCCGCTGCGGGTCTCGTGCTCGATTATCATTTTCGTCTCCTGAGGGCTTTGACGTTTGCGCAACTCGTCACGCAGAACCGCTGCCCGCTTTTGCTGGAATTGCCCTAGATCACGGCGTCCTCGAGGAACGGTCGGTTCGCGACGACGCGCTCATAGCCGAAGGGCGAGAGGTCGAGTGTCTTGAAACCACCGTATGTGATCAGTTCGGAAAGCCCGCGCCCCATGGCCGGCGACTGCTGCAGGCCGTGACCGGAGAACCCGTTGGCGAAGAGGAAATTCTTCATTTCGGTATGCGGGCCGAGGATCACGTTGTGGTCGAGCGTGCAATAGTCGTAGTGCCCGGCCCAGCTGTTGACGACCTTGATCGCCTCGAAGGCTGGTACGCGGTTCGCCATCGTCGGCCAGATTTCCTCCTCGAACTCGTCGTGCATGACGGCGAAATCGTTCGGATCGACCTCCGGATCGTGCTTCGGGTAGGTGCCCATCAGGTAGAACTTGCCCTCCGGACGGAAGAAAACCCCGGTCGGATCGATGGTGAGGCCGACGCCGGGGCCGAGCGGCTCGCGGCAATCGACGACGAAAAGCGAACGGCGGCGTGGCTCGACGGGAATGTCGAGGCCCGCCATGCGCGCCATGTTCTTGCCGTTGGTGCCCGACGTGTTGACCAGCGTGCCACAGCCGACGGTCTGTCCGCCCTTGGTCGTCACCGAGACGATACGGTCGCCCTCGCGGTTTATCTTGACGACCTCATCCTCGATGTATTCGACACCGAGAGAACGAGCCTTCTTGCGGAAGCCCTGCAGGAGGCCGACGCTGTCGAACCAGCCTTCGCCGCGCTCGCCGGTGCTGGCGAGCGTCAGGCCTTCCGTGTTCAGCCACGGGAAACGCTTGCCCAGCCCTTCAGGATCGAGCAGCGAGACTTCGGCGCCGCAGGAGACCTGGGTTTGGTGGTTGCGGCGGAGCACGTCCGCGCCGCGTTCATCGCCGGCGAGGAAGAGATAGCCGTTCTCGTGGAAACCGATCTCAGGCGTGTCGTCATCAACGGCGACATTTTCCTTGAAATTGCGGATGAACTCCGTGCCGAACTGCGAGACCTGCACGTTGATTGCATTCGAGAACTGGTGGCGGATTGAGCTGGAGGAAAGCGCGGTCGCAGAGCGCTGATAGGTCCAGTCCTTCTCGATCACCAGAACCGATCCGGTGAAATCGGGATTGGTCGCCAGGAAGTAGGCCGTGGCACTGCCGACTACCGCACCGCCGACGATGACGACGTCATAGGATGTTTTGGAAGCCCGCATCACTTGTCCTCGAAATGGCCAGCGGCCGTGAAACTTCCGCCCTGGAAACGCACGGCCGGATCGTTGGGATCGCCCTGCTCGGTCTTCGCAAAGACCTTGTCGGCATAGTCGTCGGCGCTGTCTTCCGGCTTGTAACCGAGCGAGGCGGCGGTGCGGTTGTCCCAGAAAGCGCGGCTGTTGTTCGACATGCCATAGGCAACCATGAAGCCGACGCGCTCTGCCGAGAGGCATTTTTCAACGAGCTGACGGCAGTCGCGGTAGGAGAGCCAGGTGATGAGATGGCGGCGGTCCGTCGGCTCCGGAAAGCAGGATCCGATGCGGATCGACACCGTCTCGATGCCGAATTTGTCGAAGTAGTAGCGGGCGAGATTTTCGACGAAAGTCTTCGAGACGCCGTAAAGACTGTCGGGCCGGGTCGGCACGTTGCCGTCGATCGTTTCTGTGCGCTCGTAGTAACCGATCGCGTGCACAGAGCTTGCATAGACGATGCGCTTGACGCCGTGCTGGCGCGCGGCCTCGTAGATGTTGTAGCCACCGGAAATATTGCTGTCGAGGATCGTCTTCCACGCGCCTTCGAGCGGCTGGCCGCCGAGATGCACGATGGCGTCGCAGCCCTTCACCGCGTCAGAAACCGCATCGAAATCGGCAAGCTCAAGCGGAAAATCCTCCTCGTGCGAGGCTAGATTTTCGCAGGGCTTGCGGTCCGAGAGGCGCACGACCTTGCCGAGCCGCGTGCCGGACTGGCGCAAGGCCGTACCGACAGCACCGGCGGCGCCCGTCAAAAGTACTTTCTGAAAATGAGACATGGACGGTTCCCTTTAACGAAGCCGGGCAAGCGCATCGGCGATGCGGTCGATGGCCAGCGTGAGATTGTCGCGGGAGGTTGCGAAGGAAAGGCGGATATAGGGTTCGACGCCGAAGGCGGCACCGGGGACTGTCGCGACCTTGGCTTCCGTTAGCAAGTAGGAGGCGAGCGCCGTGTCGTTGGCGATCACCGTGCCATCCGCCGCCGTCTTGCCGATATAGGCGGCGCATTTCGGGAAGAGGTAGAAGGCCCCCTCCGGCGCGCGCGCCTCAATACCCGGAATGGCACTGAAGCCACGCGTTACCAGCTCACCACGCGCCTTGTATTCGGCAACGGCCGTCGTCACGAAATCCTGCGGGCCGTTGAGCGCCGCCGCGGCCGCGACCTGGGTGATCGACGACGGGCAAGTGGTGCTCTGCGACTGCATCTTGTTGAGCACCTTGGTCAGGTCCTTCGGGCCGGCCGCATAGCCGAGCCGCCAGCCGGTCATGGCATAGGCCTTGGAGACGCCGTTGATAAGGAGCGTGCGGTCGCGCAAATCCGGGCAGGCATTGGCAAAGGATACGAAGGCCACGTCGCCGCAGACGATGTGCTCGTAGATCTCATCCGACATGACGGCAACGCGCGGATGGCGCTCAAGCACCTCACCGAGGGCCTTCAACTCGTCCCCGGTGTAGATGGCGCCCGTCGGATTGGAGGGAGAGTTGAACAGGCACCAGCGCGTCTTCGGCGTGATCGCTGCTTCCAGCCGCTCGGGCGTGATCTTGAAGGCATCCTCGACGCCGCAGGGCACGACGACAGGCACGCCGCCGTGCAGGAGGACGATATCGGTGTAGGAGACCCAGTAGGGCGCCGGCACGACCACCTCATCACCCGGTTCCAACGTGCCGAGGAAGGCGTTGAACAGAATCTGCTTGGCGCCGTTGCCGATGGAGATCTCGTCCATGGCGTAGTCGAGGCCATTCTCACGCTTGAATTTCCTGACGATCGCCTCGCGCAGTTCCGGAAGACCATCAGGCGCGGTGTATCGGGTAATGCCGCGCCTCATCGCGTCCACAGCCGCCTCGATGATATGGGGGGCGTGTCGAAATCCGGCTCGCCGAGCGAGAGATCGATGACGTGCTCGCCTTTCGCCCGCATGTTCTTGGCGGCCATGGACACGGCCATGGAGGGGGAGGACTTGATGGTCGAAGCCCTGCGGCTTTCGAATGCGATCATGTTCATGCCTTTCCTCCCGGCTTGGCGTAGAGCGCGGCCTGTTCGCCGGTGATGTAGCCGTGCTTGACGTCATGGGCGACGGCGTCGGCGGGACGTTCCGCCGGGTCGCCATAACCACCCCCACCGGGCAGCGAGAGCACGAGGCGCCGCCCCTCGGGCACGAACTGCAGGCCCTTGCCCTTCAGCGCAGTACCGTCGTCCAATGCCACGCCGCCCGGAGCACCGTCGAGACCGCCATCACGGCCGCGGGCGGGATGATTGACGCGGTCGAACATGGCGGAGAAGCGGAACGAATAGCCCTCGGCCGCCTCGATCTCGATCATCTGGCCGAGCCCGCCTCGCTGGGCGCCCGCGCCACCGGAGCCATCGCGCAGTTCCTTGCGCCAGACGATGACCGGGCCGACATTTTCCGTCGCCTCGATCGGCATGGTGTGCACGCCGCTCGGAAAGGCGGTGGCGTTCAACCCGTCGAGGGAAGCGCGCGCACCGGAGCCACCGGAGTTGAACATCAGGATTTCCGCACCCTTGCCGCCGATCTGGTCGGAAACCGGGCGTACGCTCATATGCAGGTTCCAGAGCGCGCTCGCCCCTTCCGCGGGCACCTGGCCGGGAAGTGCCTGGTGCAGCGCGCCGAGCACAAGGTCCGGCACGAAATGTCCGAGCACGTGGCGGACGGCAACCGGCGCCGGCCGCTTGGCATTGAGGATGCAGCCCTCGGGCGCCACGACATCGAAGGGTGCGAGGGAGGCCGCGTTGTTCGGAATTTCCGGCGCCACCACGCATTTGATGCCGTAGCAGGCATAGGCCTTGGCATAGACGAGCGGCACGTTGATGCCAAATTTGCTCATGCCGGACGTGCCGTCGAAATCGACGAGCACGCCATCAGGACCGATCGTGAGCTTGGCGGCAAGATGCACCGGCTCGTCGTAGCCGTCGAGATCGAGGCTGTAGGACCAGCTACCGTGGGGCAGGTTCTTCAGACGCTCCAGCGTCGCCTCGCCGCTGTGCTTCAGGATGAAGCCGCCGATCATCGAGAGGTCTTCGAGGTTGAACTCCGTCAGCATGTCGATGAGGCGGCGATGTCCGGTCTCATTGCAGGCGGCGAGCGCATGAAAATCGCCAATGACCTTGTCGCTCTCGCGCACATTGTTGCGCACGATGTTGATGAGCGTGCGATCCACCTGGCCGCGCTCGAAAAACTTCATGATCGGTATGAAGATGCCCTCTTCATAGACCTCGCGCGCATCCGGCCCAAAGCCACGTCCGCCCACGTCCACCACATGGGCGGTGGAGGCGAAATAGCCTACCAGCTTGCCATGGTGGAAGGACGGCGTGACGACGGTGATGTCGTGCAGGTGCCCGGTGCCCTTCCACGGATCATTGGTGATGTAGACGTCGCCCTCGAAGATATTCTCCGGACCGATGTCGCGGATGAAATGCGCGACGGATTCGGCCATGGCGTTGACGTGGCCCGGTGTGCCGGTGACGGCCTGGGCCAACATGCGGCCTTCGAGGTCGAAGACGCCGGCGGAGAGGTCGCCCGCCTCGCGCACGGAAGTAGAGAAGGCGGTGCGGATCAGCGTCTGCGCCTGTTCCTCCACGACGGAGATCAGGCGGTTCCACATCACCTGCATATGGATATCAATCATCGACTGGTTCATCGGTTCGGTCCTCACAGCCGGGTGACGAGCAGGCAGCCGTCGTTTTGCACGATAGCCTTGAAGGAAGAGGTGAGCACGGCGGACGTCTCGCGCTCGACTATGACGGCAGGGCCGTTCACGACATCCCCGGGCTTCAAGGTGTCGCGCTCGTGAATGCCGGCCTCAAGGAAGGTACCCTGAGATGCCTCGAACAGGCGACGCGTCTTGGCGGGAGCAATCGCACTCCCCTGCCCGACGGCCGCCACGCGAGCGACCGGGGGCAGCGGCGAGCTTGCCTTGACCGACCAACTGACGATCTCGATATCCAGTCCCTCGATGGCACGCCCGAAGAACCGCTCGTATTCGGTCTCGAAGGTGGCCGCGAGCCTGGTGGCGCTGCCAGCATCGAAACGTGCGATGTCGAGCGGAACCGGAATGTCCCAGCCCTGTCCCGCATAGCGCATGAACAGCGTGCGCTCGATAACCGGCTCACCTGTGTCGAGCCCGCCTTCGACAAAGCCTAGGGCCTCGGCCTGCATGGCGTCGACGAGGCTGTTCGCCTCCGCGAAATCGAAATCGGAGAGAGTGAAGACGGAACTGCGCACGGATTCATAGCCGAAGGGTGCGCGGAGGAAGCCGATGGCCGAACCTACGCCGGCGCCGGGTGGTACGAGGAAGGTGGAAATGCCCATCTTCTCGCAAAGCCGCGCAGCGTGCAGCGGACCGGCACCGCCGAAGGTGATCATGGTGAAATCGGCGATGTTCTTGCCGTTCTCCACGGTATGAACGCGGCCGGCGTTGGCCATGTTCTCGTCCACCATCTCGCAGGTGCCATAGGCGGCGGCATCCGGATCGAGACCAATGACTGTGCCGATATCGTCGCGCATCGCCTGACGGCTAGCTTCCACCGAGAGCGGAATGGCGCCTCCGGCGAAATTGTCGGGATCAAGTTTGCCGAGGAGGAGGTCGGCATCCGTCACCGTCGGATTCTTGCCGCCGCGCTGATAACAGGCCGGTCCCGGCTCGGAGGCGGCCGAGTGCGGACCGACGCGGATCTGGCGCATGCCATCCACCGAGGCGATGGAGCCGCCGCCGGCGCCGATTTCAACCATCTCCACCACCGGGATGGAGATCGGCATGCCGGAACCCTTGCGGAAGCGATAGGTGCGGGCGACCTCGAAAGTCTTCGCCGTCTTCGGCACCTGGTTCTCGATCAGGCAGATCTTGGCCGTCGTGCCGCCCATGTCAAAGGAGAGCACCGTGTCGAGACCATGGCGACGAGCGATGTCGGCAGCGAAGATCGCTCCTCCGGCCGGGCCGGATTCGACGAGGCGGACCGGGAATTCGGATGCGCTTTCGACGGAGACGATGCCGCCACCCGAATGGATCATGAAGACCGGGCAGCCGACGCCGATTTCCTTCAGCGAAACCACGAGCCGGTCGAGATAGGACTTGATCGCCGGCTTCACATAGGCGTTGGCGCAGACCGTATTGAAGCGCTCGAATTCGCGCATCTGCGGAGAGACTTCCGAGGAGATCGACACAGAGACGTGAGGCAGGCGTTTGAGAATCTCCTCGCGCACGGCTACTTCGTGAGCGCCATTGGTGTAGGCGTGGATGAAGCCGATGGCGACGCTCTCGTAACCACCCTCGGCAATGGCCTCGGCAACGGCGGAAACGGAGGCTTCATCGAGCGGGAGCAGCACCTTGCCCGCGGCATTCATGCGCTCGCGCACTACAAAACGGTCGGCGCGGGCGATGAGCGCCGGAGGCAAGGCAATATTGAGGTCGTACTGCTCGAAGCGGTTTTCCGTGCGCATCTCGAGCACGTCCCGAAAACCTTCGGTGGTGATGAAGGCAGTTCTTGCACCACGGCGCTCGATCAGCGCGTTGGTGGCAAGCGTCGTACCGTGGATCAACAGGTCGATCTCGGAGAGCGCTATCCCGGCCATCGAGGCAACGGCGGACACACCCTTCAGAATAGCCCGCTCCGGAGCGGCATAATCAGTCAATACCTTGGTCGAATGGAGCACGCCGTCCAGTTCGAGGGCGATGTCCGTAAAAGTGCCGCCAATATCGACGCCCACCCGGCAGTTTCGCTGCGCATTAGCAACCATCTCGTTCCCCACATAGATGCGCCTTGCGGCGTCTGAACTCAACTCGGCGCAATCGCCGACCCAACCTCTTGCACGCCAGTTTCCACTCCCAGCGCACCCAAAGCAAGATTTCCGCTTGACGGATTTTGTATATGTCACTTATCATACATGTGTCAACTTAATTTGTAAGCTGATTGCGACAAGGAAGGTGTCGCAGTCAGAACATGCCCCGGCCGACACCCGCCCGGAAACGTGTGTGGAACGAGCCGCAAAACAAAATCGAACGCGAGAAAAACTCGCGTCAAATCAAAGAAGCTCAATGACTTAATCAGAGGGAAGCCATTCATGACCTATATCTCGAAGTTTCTCGCAGCGACCGCCATCGCATCCTCGCTCCTCCTCACTCCATCTCTTGCCGCCGACACGATCAAGATCGGCGTTGCCGGCCCCTTTACGGGCGCAAACGCCACTTTTGGCGAGCAGGTTTTCAACGGCGTCTCGGCTTATGTGAGTGAAGTGAACACCTCCGGCGGCATCAACGGAAAGCAGATCGAACTAGTGAAGGGTGATGATGCCTGCGAGCCGAAGCAGGCCGTGGCCGTCGCCAACCGTTTCGTCGACCAGGACAAGGTGCAGGCCGTGATCGGCCACTTCTGCTCGTCGAGCACGATCCCGGCCTCCGAGATCTACAACGACGCCGGCATCCTAGAAATGACGCCATCTTCGACGAACCCGACCGTCACCGACCGCGGCCTCGACAACCTCTTCCGCGGCTGCGGACGTGACGACCAACAGGCCGTCGTCGCCGCCGGCTTCATTCTCGACACGCTGAAGCGGGACAAGATCGCGCTGATCCATGACAAGGATACCTACGGCCAGGGTCTTGTGGACGCTGTCAAGAAGACGATCGAGGCACGCGGCATCACTCCAGTGCTCTATGAGGGCCTGACGCGCGGTGAACGCGACTTCAACGCGCTCGTCACCAAGATCAAGAGCACCGGGGCGAATGCCGTCTACTTCGGCGGTCTTATTCCGGAAGGCGGCCCGCTTGTCCGTCAGCTGAAGGAACAGGGCGTTGACGTCGTCTTCGTCACTGGCGACTCCTTTGCACAGGCTGAAATTGTCGCTGCCGCCGGCGGAGCGGCCAATCTCAAGAACGTCTACTACTCCGCAACGCCCGATCCGCTGGCCGATCCCTCGACGAAGGACGTTCAGGATGCGCTGAAGAAGGCCAACATTACCCCGGCCAACTACGTGCTCTACGGATATGCCAACGCGCAGGCCGTCGTGGCAGCGCTGAAGGCCGGCGAAGATCTCGAATCCCAGGCGAGCTGGCTGCGCGGCAACACGGTCGATTCCGCGATCGGCAACATCACCTGGGACGAGAAGGGCGACATCAAGGACTTCAAGTTCGTCTTCTACAACTTCGACGACAAGGGAACCCCCGTTCTCATCGACTAAGCGGCAGGTCTGCCAGGTCAGCCGGACTCCGGTCTGGCTGACCTCTCCGTGCTCGAAACGTACAAGGGGGTTTGCCCATGGATGTCTACATCCTGTTCCAGCAATTGTTCAACGGCATCACGCTTGGGACGATCTACGGCCTCATCGCCGTCGGATACACCATGGTCTACGGTGTCATCCGCATGATCAACTTCGCCCATGGCGACGTCTACATGGTCTCGGCCTACATCGCCGCGATCACCCTTGCCGTTCTCACCTTTTTCGGTGTTCAGTCCGTCCCTTTCGCGCTGATTTCCGTGCTGGTGATCACCTGCGCGATCACGGCCGTCTATGGCTGGGCGATCGAGCGCGTCGCCTACCGGCCGCTGCGCGGCTCGACGAAGCTTGCCCCTCTCATTTCCGCCATTGGCATATCTCTGATGCTGCAAAGTTACGTGCAGATCTCGCAGGGCGCCCGCGATCAGGGCGTGCCGACCCTCATCCAGGGCGCCTTCCGCTTCGGTGACGACACCAATTTCGCGCAGATCACCTATATGCAGACGGTCATTCTGTTCGCCTCGCTGATCGCCATGGGCATACTCACCTATGTGATCAACTACACGCGCATCGGTCGCGAATGCCGGGCAACCCAACAGAACATCCGCATCTCCGCCGTCCTCGGCGTCAACACCGACCGCATCATCTCCACGGTCTTCGTCATCGGCGCCGCAACAGCCGCGGTCGGCGGCACGCTCGTCACCTTCAACTACGGCTCGTTCAATTTCTTCATCGGCTTCGTGATGGGCATCAAGGCCTTCACCGCAGCCGTTCTCGGCGGCATCGGCTCGCTCCCCGGCGCCGTGCTCGGGGGCGTGCTGCTAGGTCTCACCGAAGCGCTGTTCGCCGGATATGTCAGCACGGACTACAAGGACGTCTTCGCCTTCGCGCTGCTCATCATCCTCCTGTTCTTCCGTCCATATGGCCTGCTCGGCCGGCCGGAAATCCAGAAAGTATGAGGAGAACACGCATGGAAACGCACCGCCTCCTCGCGCTTTTCAAGCAGGCGCTCCTCACCTTCACCGTCTCGCTCATTCTCTTCGGCCCCATCTCCGGTCTCGTCCTGGAAGGGTTCTCGGTCCGCAGCGAACTGACACGTGCCGTGATGCTCGCCGGCATCATTACCGTCGGCCGCATTGCGCTCTCGCTCATGGGGAGCACAGCGTTCGGGCAGAAGCTGATTGGCAAGACCTCCGGCAACGACGGTGGTGTCTCGGTCATGACGGGCACGGAGAAATCACCCGTTCTTGTTCTCGCACTGCTGTTTCTCGCCGGCCTTGCCCTGCCGTTCTTCGCCGACAAGTACTTCCTCGGCATAGCGATCCTTGCGCTGATCTACTGCCTGCTCGGGCTCGGCCTCAACATCGTCGTCGGCCTTGCCGGACTGCTCGATCTCGGTTTCGTCGCCTTCTATGCCGTCGGCGCCTATCTGCTCGCGCTCGGTTCGCAATATCTTGGTCTCGGCTTCTGGGGTGCGCTGATCATCGCGCCGTTCCTCGCCGGCCTGTGCGGAATGGTCCTCGCCTTCCCGGTACTCAAGATGCACGGCGACTATCTTGCGATCGTCACGCTCGGCTTTGGCGAAATCATCCGCCTCGTGTTGAACAACTGGCTGGAATTCACCGGCGGACCAAACGGTGCGCCCGTCCCGGCGCCGACCGTGCTCGGCCTCGAATTCACGCGCACGGCCAAGCAGGGCGGAGTTCCCCTGCACGAGTATCTCGGCATTCCCTACAGTGCCAACTACAAGTTCTGGTTCATCTACCTCGTGCTCTTCCTCGTCGTCTGCCTCGTCATCTATGCGGTAGAGCGCCTGCGTGTCATGCCGCTCGGCCGCATGTGGGAAGCACTTCGCGAGGATGAGATCGCCTGCCGTTCGCTCGGCGTGAACCATGTCTTCGTCAAGCTCACCGCCTTCATGCTCGGCGCTTCGACGGGCGGGCTCGCCGGCGTCTTCTTCGCCGTGCACCAGGGCTTCGTGAACCCGACCTCCTTCACCTTCTTCGAATCCGCACTGATCCTGGCCATCGTCGTGCTCGGCGGCCTCGGTTCGACGGTCGGCGTCATCGCTGCCGCTCTGGTTCTCACCATTCTTCCGGAACTTCTGCGCGAATTTGCCGAATATCGCGTGCTCATCTTCGGCGTGCTGATGGTCGTAATGATGATCTGGAAGCCGCGCGGTCTCGTGCGCATCAGGCGTCCGGCCTTTCTCCCGAGCAAGGCGGAGGAAAGTGGTGGCAGGTTGCCGCTCACGGCCAAGGCGGAGGCAGCACGATGAAGGCGCCCCTCCTGGATGTCAGCAACGTGACGATGCGCTTCGGCGGCATCGTCGCCAACCGCAATGTCAGCTTCTCGGTCGAGCGGGGTGCAGTGACAGCTCTTATCGGCCCGAACGGCGCCGGCAAGACAACGATGTTCAACTGCATCACCGGCTTTTACCGCGCAAGCGAAGGCCGGATCGTCCTGAATGGGCGCGAGGGTCCGCAGGACATCGGCGCACTGATGACGAAACCCATTACCGGCGGCTCGCATCTCGTCACGCGCGCCGGCATCGCACGAACTTTCCAGAACATCCGTCTCTTTAAGGAAATGTCCGTCATCGAGAACCTGCTGGTCGCCCAGCACCGCGTCACCGCCAACGATCTCCTGAGCGGCGTCTTCCGCACCCCGGCCTTCCGCAGAGCCGAGCGCGAGGCCGTCGACCGGGCATACCATTGGCTGCGCGAGATGAACCTTGCCGAAGATGCCAACCGGCTTGCGGGGGAACTGCCCTATGGCCGCCAGAGGCGGCTCGAAATCGCTCGCGCCATGTGCACCGGCCCTGAACTCATCTGCCTCGACGAACCAGCGGCCGGCCTCAACCCGTCGGAGACGCAGGAACTCTCCGCGGTCATCCAGCGGCTCTGCAGCGAATACGGACAGACGGTCCTCGTCATCGAGCACGACATGGGCCTGGTCATGCGCATCTCCCAGCACATCGTCGTGCTCGACCATGGCGAGGTGATTTCCGACGGAACACCCGAGCATGTGGCGAACGATCCCGCCGTCATCGCCGCTTACCTGGGTATCAGCGAAGAGGAGGCAGAGACATGAGCGAAGCAAAGACTCCGCTGCTCGAATTTTCCGGCGTGCGCGCCTATTACGGCCCGGTAGAGGCTCTGAAGGACGTGAGCGTCCATATCTCGAAAGGCGAGGTCGTCAGCCTGATCGGCGCGAACGGCGCGGGCAAGACCACCTTGCTGTCCTCGATCTTCGGCGCGCCCCGCGCTTCGTCCGGCAAGATCCTGCACAAGGGCGAGGACATTTCGCGTCTGCCGACCAACCGGATTTCCCGCCGTGGCATCGCGCTCGTGCCGGAGGGTCGGCAGATCTACCAGGAGATGAGCGTCGAGGAGAACATGATGATGGGCACCACGCCGATCGGCATGGATCACTTCGACGAAGACCGGAATGCCATGTTCGACCTCTTCCCGCGCCTGAGGGAACGCCGCAACCAGACAGCCGGCACCATGTCCGGCGGCGAACAGCAGATGCTTGCCATTGCGCGCGCCATGATGGCACGCCCGGAACTCATCCTGTTTGACGAGCCTTCGCTCGGGCTCGCGCCCCTCGTCGTCAAGCGCGTCTTCGAGGTGCTGAGAGAGATTGCGGCGATGGGCAAGACCATCTTCCTCGTCGAACAGAACGCCAACCATGCGCTGAAACTCTCGCAGCGCGCCTATGTCATGGTCAACGGCCGCATCCACCTTTCCGGCGAAAGCGCCGCCCTTCTCGATAACGAAGACGTCCGCAAAGCCTATCTCGGCCAGCACTGAACGGAACCAGCCATGCTCCACAAGAACCTGATTGCCGGCGAATGGGTGACCGGTGACGCCTCGGCGAACATCAACCCGTCCAACACCAACGACGTTGTCGGCGAATATGCCCGCGGCAGCGTCGAGGACACGAAGGCCGCTATCGCTGCCGCGAAGGCAGCGCTGCCCGCCTGGTCGCGATCACCGATCCTCGAGCGCCACGCGCTTCTGAAGAAGACCGGCGACGAAATCCTCGCCCGGAAGGACGAACTCGGCCGATTGCTCGCCCGCGAGGAGGGCAAGACGCTACCCGAGGCGATAGGCGAGGTGACGCGCGCAGCCCAGATCTTCGATTTCTTCGCCGGTGAGGTGCTGCGCCTCTCGGGCGAGGTCCTGCCCTCCGTGCGCCCTGGAATAGGTGTCGAAATCACCCGCGAGCCGGTCGGCGTCGTCGGCATCATCACGCCATGGAACTTCCCCATTGCCATACCTGCCTGGAAGATCGCGCCTGCGCTCGCCTACGGCAACACGGTCGTCCTGAAACCCGCCGATCTCGTACCGGCCTCCGCCTGGGCGCTCGTCGATATCCTCCACCGCGCCGGCGCGCCGGCCGGTGTCGTCAACCTTGTCATGGGCCGCGGCAGTATCGTTGGCCAGACCTTGCTCGATAGTTCCGATGTTCACGCCCTCACCTTCACCGGTTCAGTCGGCACGGGCAAACGCGTCGCACTCACCTCCCTAGAGCACAACCGTAAATTCCAGCTCGAAATGGGCGGCAAGAACCCCTTTGTCGTGCTTGACGACGCCGACCTTTCCGTCGCCGTCGAGGCGGCCGCCAATTCGTCCTTTTTCTCGACCGGCCAGCGCTGCACCGCCTCCTCGCGCCTGATCGTGACCGAGGGCATCCATGACCGCTTCGTAACCGCGCTGACGGAACGCCTCAAGGGCCTGATCGTCGACGACGCCATGAAAAGCGGTACCCACATCGGCCCTGTGGTCGACGAAAGCCAGCTGAAGCAGGACGTAGACTACATCGGCATTGGCCGTTCGGAGGGGGCGAAACTCACCTTCGGCGGCGAGCGGCTGCAGCGGGAAACCCCTGGCTTCTACTTTGAACCTGCCCTCTTCACGGAGGCGACGAACGACATGCGCATCGCCCGCGAGGAAATCTTCGGTCCCGTTGCCGCCGTCATCCGCGTCAGGGACTACGAGGAAGCGCTGGCTGTGGCCAACGACACGAGCTTCGGGCTCTCCTCCGGCATCGCCACGACGAGCCTTAAGCACGCCACGCATTTCAAACGCAATTCGGAAGCGGGCATGGTCATGGTCAACCTGCCGACGGCCGGCGTCGATTTCCACGTTCCCTTCGGCGGCCGCAAGGGTTCGTCCTACGGCCCGCGCGAACAGGGCCGTTACGCCGCCGAATTCTACACCACCGTCAAAACCGCCTATACGCTCGCCTGAGGTAATCAGATGAAACTGCTTGTCCCCATCAAACGTGTCGTTGACTACAACGTGAAGATCCGCGTGAAGGCGGATGGCACGGGTGTCGAGCTTGCGAATGTGAAGATGTCGATGAATCCGTTCGACGAGATCTCCGTGGAAGAGGCGCTGCGTCTGAAGGAAGCCGGCAAGGCGGAGGAGGTCGTGGTGGTGTCGATCGGTCCCGCCAAGGCCGAGGAGACGCTGAGGACGGCACTCGCCATGGGAGCCGACCGGGCGATCCTGGTCGAGACCGAGGATCAGGTCGAGCCGCTCGCCGTCGCCAAGATCCTCAAGGGCGTGGCCGAGGCCGAACAGCCGGGGCTGATCATCGTCGGCAAGCAGGCGATCGATGACGACTCGAACCAGACCGGCCAGATGCTGTCGGCGCTGCTCGGCTGGGCGCAGGGGACGTTTGCCTCGAAGGTCGAGATCGGCGAGGGCAAGGCAAAGGTTACCCGTGAGGTCGACGGCGGCCTGCAGACGATCGAAGTGACGCTGCCGGCGGTGGTGACGACGGACCTTCGGCTCAACGAGCCGCGCTACGCCTCGCTGCCGAACATCATGAAGGCGAAGAAGAAGCCGCTCGACAAGAAGAGCCCGGGCGATTTCGGCGTCGACACGCGCCCGCGGCTGAAGGTGCTGAAGACCGAGGAGCCGGGCGGCCGCAAGGCCGGCGTCAAGGTGAAGTCGGTCGCCGAGCTCGTCGCGAAGCTGAAGACCGAAGCCGGCGTGCTTTGATCCGGAAGAGATAGGAGATTACATCATGGCCATTCTTCTTCTGGCTGACCACGACAAGAACCACCTTTCCGACCAGACGGCCAAGGCGCTGACGGCGGCAACGCAGATCGGCGGCGCGGTGCATGTGCTGGTTGCCGGCTCCGGTGCCGGGGCGGTTGGCGAACAGGCGGCAAGGCTGTCGGGCGTCGCCAAGGTGCTCGTCGCCGACGACGCCAGCCTCGCCAACAACCTGGCCGAACCGCTGGCGGCCCTGATCGTCTCGCTGTCGGGTTCCTATGACACGATCCTTGCGGCCGCCACCTCGGTCGGCAAGAACGTGCTGCCGCGGGTCGCGGCCCTTCTCGACGTCGCGCAGGTGTCTGAGATCATCGAGGTGGTCTCGTCCGACACGTTCAAGCGGCCGATCTATGCCGGCAACGCCATCCAGACGGTGCAGGCGACCGATGCGAAGAAGGTGATCACCGTGCGCACGGCAAGCTTTGCCGCAGCGGCGGACGGCGGCTCGGCTGCGGTCGAGACGGTTTCGGCCGGCGCAAACCCGGGCCTTTCCAGCTTCGTCGGCGATGCGCTGTCGTCGTCGGACCGTCCGGAGCTGACGTCGGCGAAGATCATCATCTCGGGCGGCCGGGCGCTCGGCTCGTCGGAGAAGTTCAAGGAGGTGATCCTGCCGGTCGCCGACAAGCTCGGGGCCGCCGTCGGTGCGTCGCGCGCCGCCGTCGATGCCGGCTATGCGCCGAACGACTGGCAGGTCGGCCAGACCGGCAAGGTGGTCGCGCCCGAACTCTACATCGCCTGCGGCATCTCCGGCGCCATCCAGCATCTGGCCGGCATGAAGGATTCGAAGGTCATCGTCGCCATCAACAAGGACGAGGAAGCGCCGATCTTCCAGGTCGCAGACTACGGCCTCGTCGCAGACCTCTTCGACGTCCTGCCGGAGTTTGAACGAACCGTCTAGGGCGCCCCTCTCCCGCCTTCTGGTTCCTTCGGCCGGGCAGGTCATTCTGTACGGCAGGAGCATTGCCTCGCAGCACCGACCGTACCGACACCCGTTCGATCTCGATGACATTGCGACTTGCGGATCGGCCATGACGCTTCAAACTTGGCGTGCAGACCAGGCAGGAATCATGTCGTTCGTTCGAGTAAACCAGAACGCCAGGCCGAAGGAGGTGGACACCGGTCGCATGCCGCGCAGGCTCGAAGATCGCGCTTGTGAGCAAAATTCAAATCAGTTTAACTGGTTAGCAGACGGTCGCCCGCTCGTTCCTCAGCGGTCACTCAAGATGGCGATGAAAGACGGGCGCATCCACAAGAACACACTGCCGGCTTGAGAGGAAACCTTCGTGAACAGATATGCTGCCGCTGCTTTCCTGACGTTGTGCACCGCTCACGCCGCCGTTGCCGCTGACGACACGATCAGGCCCGCGGGCGGTACGGCCGCATATTCCGACTGGGCCCTGCAGATCACGCCTTATATCTGGGCGGCCGGACTTGAGGGGAACATATCTCCCTTCCCGCGCGCGCCGACTATCCACGTCGAGAAGTCGTTTTCCGAGGTAATGGATGACCTCAACTTCGGCGGCTTCATCAACATCTGGGGGCGCTACGACCGCTTCGTTCTGTCCGGCGACGTCATGTATGTCGATACGACTGACAGCCACGCGACCGGTCCGCTGCCGGCGCTTCAGATTCCAGGGCTCGGCGTTGTCCCACCCGGTGCCAGTGTCGATGCGGACGTGGACACGCAACAGTTCATGGCGACGCTCCAGGGGGGCTATCGCGTATTCGAAACGCTAGAATTTACCGCGGATGCCCTCGGTGGTGCTCGCTTCTGGCATATTTCGAATGATGTATCTGTCACCGCCTCCCATCCGCTCCTAGGCGCTCGCTCGGCCAGTCACGAGGAAAGTTTTGGCTGGGTGGACCCGATCGTCGGCGCCCGGGTGTTCCTCAATCTGACCGACAAGTTCTCCGTCCAGGCCCAGGGTGACATTGGCGGTTTCGGAGTCGGATCCGACCTGACATGGTCAGCCCTGGCGACGGTCAACTATGCCTTTGCCGATCATTTCTCCGTCTCCGCCGGATACAAGGTCGTCGACGTCGACTACGACGATGGCGGCCACGTCTATGACGTGCAACTGAGCGGACCCGTGCTCGGGCTAACCTACCGGTTCTGAGTATCGGCTGCTGCTGGCCGCTTGGCGATAGGATGTCGAGGACAGTTGCGCTTGGCGGGCCCAGGCCACTTCTCTGCGCTGAGTACCAACACCTTTTGTGTGCTGACGTTACTACGACAGGTTTTCTGGCGGTTCCGCCGAGATCGGGAGGCCAAAGTGTGCTCCTTGGCCTCCCGGAACCCACTTACTGGGCTATGGGAGCGTACTTGCCGTCGCTCCAGCGGTTGATGTCGTAGCTGGCGTTTTTCAGGTCGCCCTTCTCGTCGAAGGTGACGGTGCCAACGACTGTGTCGATCGACTGGCCGTTCTTCAGGGCCTCGGCAACCTTGATGGGATCATCGGAGCCGGCACGCTCGATGCCCTGGGCAAAAGCCTGTATCACCGCGTAGGAAAAGAGCGTGAAGCCCTCCGGCTTGAAACCGCCGGTCTCGATCTTGGCAACGGCGTCCTTCGCCTCGGGCTTGGACTGCGGATCGGAGGGGAACACGAACATGGTGCCTTCCCCGGCCGGGCCCGCCACCTGCCAGAATTCCGGTGAAGCGATGGAGTCGGGCATGATCAGCTGGAACTTGTAGTTCTGCTCGGCGGCCTGGCGCAAGATCAGGCCGGCCTCAGGATGATAGCCGCCGAAATAGACGACGTCGGCCTTGGCATCCTTCAGCTTCGTCACCAGCGCGTTGTAGTCCTTTTCGCCAGCATTGATCCCTTCAAACATAATCTCCTTGAGATTGTTCTCGTTGATCGACGCCCGCACGGCATTGGCGATGCCTTGGCCATAGGCGGATTTGTCGTGCAGGATCGCAACGTTCTTGCCCGCATATTGCTTGGCGATCCAGGGGCCGATGAAGGCGCCCTGCGCATCGTCACGGGTGTAGAGGCGCATGATGTTCATCCAGCCCTGGGAAGCCGCGTCGTCCGTCAGCAACGGGTTTGACGAGGCGGGGCTCATCATCAGCGTACCGCTTTCGGCATAGACCGCCGAGGCGGGAATGCTGGAACCCGAGCAGGCGTGCCCGTCGACAAACTGGATCCCGTTCGCGACGATACGGTTGGCCACAGAGACGGCCTGCTTCGGATCGCACTGGTCGTCTTCGAACTGGAGCTTGACCTGTCGCCCGAGCACGCCGCCCTTGGCGTTGATCGCGTCGGCGGCCGCCTGTGCGCCCTGCTTGAACTGATCGCCGATTGTGGCGAGCGGGCCCGTCATCGGCCCCGCGACCGCGAACGTCAGATCTTCTGCGCGCGCCGCAGTGCCCGCGAGCAGGCCGACGACCGTGCCTATGATCAAGATGTTTTTCATTGTCTCAACTCCCTATTTATGGCCCGCGCCAGCGCGGACCGCTGCTTCTAGTGCGAAATTTCGTTCTCAGCCGCCGGTGACTCCCCCGAAAGAAGCGGCTGGCAGGCGAGCCACTCCCACAGATAGGCTGCAAGCCCCCGATCGACGTGTACACGCAGCGTGTGCGTATCCTCGTGAAAATAGACGGTGCATGTCAGGCCGCAAAACTGCAAGGCGGCGCATGGACCGGGATTGCCGGGATCGATCGTCGTCGCCCGTGCCAGAAGATCGGGAACGCCCTCCCCGCGCGCTTCGAAAACCCGCAGCCCCGAGCCAACCGTTGTGACGCCGTAGCCTGCGTCGTGCCATCCATCGGCGCATTCGGATGAAGGGATGCTGACGGCCAGCAGCCGATCGCGCGCCACGCGCACGGCGTAGCGGTCGCCAGAGGCGATCCCCAACGCACCGACGTCCTTGCCAAGTTCATGGCGGGCGAGGAAGCGGTCGATTCCGCCGCTTACCAGGCGCTGCTGCAAGCCTGGGACGGCGCGCACTTCGAGGGTCCGGCCCTTGAGGGCGGCGGCCGCCCAGTCTGGTTCGGGCTGCCATTTGCGGGAATTGTCAAGCATGGAGGCGGCCTCCTTCCACGTCGAAAACGCCTGGAGAGACGATGCGGGCACGACGCAGCTCCCGCAAGTGCTGCAACTCGATGACATCGCTAATGCGGGAGAGACCGCGTTCGATCAGTCCGAGCGCGATCGGCTTCTGCAGGGCGGGACTGAAGTAGCTCGACGTGACATAGCCGGTGCTGCGAACACCGCCGGCACTGCGTTCGATCCCATGCGCGCCCGTGGGCAGGATGCCCTTGTCGTCGACCGCTTCCAACCCGACGAACTGCCTCCTGTCAGCGCGTGCGGCATCCTCCGTCACCAGCGAGCGACGGCCGATGAATTCGACCTTCTTCCTCTCCAGCGGCGCGGTGAGACCGAAATCCATCGGCCGGCTCATGCCATCGGTATCCTTGCCGATGACGATATAGCCCTTCTCCGCGCGCAGGATCATCAGGGCCTCGACGCCGAGCAGCGTCGCTCCGAACGCCTCTCCCTCCCGCCGCACGCGCGACCACAATGCGCCGGCGTGGTCGGCCGGCACGGAGATCTCGTAGGAGCGCTCGCCGGTAAAGCTCACCCGGGCGATCCGGACGTTTGCTCCCTCGAAGACACCGGAAACGACGCCCATGTGCGGCAGGGTCGCGTCGTCGAGCGGCACACCGAGACCGATCTCCTCCATGAGCGCCCGCGATCCTGGACCGGTGATCGTCAGCGTCGCCATCTCGGCGGTCGCATTGTGGATGAACACGCGCCCCCGGTCGAAACGGTCCTGCCGCCATTCCTCGAGGAGGGCATGCACGCCCGCCACATGCGAGGAGGAGCAGGAGACGATGAAGCGGTTTTCGTCCAGCCGGACCAACACGCCGTCGTCGTAGATGTTACCCGCCTCCGTGAGAATGAGGCCGTAGCGGCAGCGGCCGGGCGCAAGCGTCGACATGGTGTTGTAGTAGATGAAGTCGACAAACGCTGCGGCATCCGGCCCGATGACCTCGATCTTGCCGAGTGGCGTACCGTCGAAAAGCGCGACGCCCGTGCGCGCGGCCTTCGCCTCAGCCTGAATCCGCTCATCCGGCGTTCCCGCACCGTAGAAGGCCGGCCGCAGCCATCCGCCATATTCCCGCAACACAGCTCCTTCGGCACGATGCACTTTCTCGAGCGGCAAGCGGCGAAGCGGATTCATTAGCGTGCCGGAGCGGGCGCCTGCGAAGGAGGCAAGCGGGACCGGCGTGAATGGCGGACGATACGTCGTCGTGCCCACCTCGGGAATGCGCCGGCCGGTCAGTTCGGCCATCAGGGCCAATCCGTTGACGTTGGATGTCTTGCCCTGGTCGGTCGCCATGCCGAGCGTGGTGTAACGCTTCACATGCTCGACGGACACGAAGTTTTCCCGCACGGCAAGTTCCACGTCCTTGGCCGTGACGTCGTTTTGAAGATCGATCCAGACCCTCTCCTTCGTCCGCGGCTTTGGCCAGGCCGCGACGATACCGAGATCAATCCCTGCGCTTTCGGCAAGCTCCGGTGGAAGAGCGAAGTTGCCGCTTGCGGCACCCACCACCTCGATGCCGTCGACCGGCCGGCCGGGCACGAAAGCGAGGATGTCCTCGTGCCAGACGAGCTTGCCCTGGCCCTGGCAATAGAGATGCACGGTCGGGGTGAATCCCCCGGAAGCGACCACCGCATCCGCCTCCAGCACGCTGCCGTCGGAAAGGCGAACGGCACGAACAGCGTTCCGGCCGCTGGCGGACGTGATCGATAGCCCCTTCAGCACCTTGAGCGCCGCAGGCGCCGGGCTGTCCGCGCGATAGTCCACGACCGTGACTTCGCTACCGGCCGCCTTCAACGCTTCCGCCGTCTCAAAGGCAAGGCCGTTGTTGGTCGCCACCACGACCTTGCGCCCGACGGCGACGCCGAACCGACGGAGATAGACGAGTGCAGCCTCTGCGGACATGATGCCAGGCAGGTCATTGTTGCCGAAGGGCAGCGGCCGTTCGATCGCGCCCGTGGCCAGCACGATCGACTTTGCGCGAACACGCCAAAGCCTGTCCGGCGTGCCAGCCGTACCCCGTTGATTCAGGCCGACGAGGCGATGATCGTAGATGCCGAAGGCCGTCGTGCCGGTCAGCAGCAGCGCACCGGCCCGCTTCAGTTCCGCAGCGACGTCCTCGGCCCACTCCGCGCCGGATTTTCCTGCGACGGCAGCAGCGCGGTAGAGCAGGCTTCCACCGACCTGCCATCCGTCATCGCAGAGCACGACACGCCGCCCGGCGCGAACCGCAGACCTCGCAGCAAGAAGGCCCGCAGGTCCAGCGCCGACCACCAGCACGTCGCAATGATGGTTGATCTGTTCGGCAAATCCCGGACGGGTCACCGTTTCGTCGAGCGTCCCGAGACCTGCCATTTGCCGGATCCGTGGCTCGAACACGTGCCAGTCGGGGAACATGAAGGTCTTGTAGTAGAAGGCAGCCGGGATAAACCGCGAGAAGGCATCAATGAACGCCCGGCTATCCTTCTCGGCACTCGGCACAGCATTCACGCTGCGCACGACCATGCCATCCTCGGCAAGGATCTGCGTGGCGCGCGTGTTCGGCATGCCGCCCGCGATGTCGACAAGTGCGTTCGGCTCCTCGGAACCCGCGCCCCATAGACCGCGTGGACGGTGATACTTGAAACTGCGCCCGACGACCTGGACACCGCCTGCCAGCAGCGCCGACGCGACCGTATCGCCCGCAAAGCCCTCGACGGTCCGCCCGTCGAAGATGAAGCGCAACGGCCGTGCCCTGTCGATGGCCGCGCCGTTGTCAGTGCGCCATGCCGTCATCGCTGCCTCCCTCGATCAACGCAAAGGACTGCGTGACGCCGTGGTGCACGGTATCGCGCTCCATGCGGAACACCTCGCCACAGGTCATGTGCATCCAGATTTCATTTGCCGGTCCGCGCAGGTTGTTGCGTTCGTGCAGGTACGCGGCCCACTGACCGTCCGTCACATCGCGGAAGCCTTCCGGACGATGATTCCCGGCATCACCGCCGAAATGGAATTCGCTCTCGCTTCGTGGTCCGCAGAAGGGGCATGGGAAAAGCTGCATGGCGGATTCCTAGTGAGCGATGCCGGAGCCAGCCGCCTCGTCGATCAATCGTCCGCGCGCGAAACGGTCGAGATCGAAGGGCCGGCTGATGTCGTGGTGTTTTCCGGTGGCCAGAAGATGGGCGAGCAGCGTGCCGCCAGCCGGGATCGCCTTGAAGCCGCCGGTTCCCCACCCGCAGTTGAGGAAAAGACCCGGCAGCGGGCTTTCCCCGAGGATCGGCGAGGAATCCGGCGTGACGTCGACGATACCGGCCCACTGTCGCATCAACCGGAGTTGCCGGAAGCTCGGAAACATTTCGAGGAGGCCCGAGATCACCTCTTCCAGCATCGGCAGGTTGCCGCGCTGGCCATAGGAGGGAACACGGTCGAGGCCGCCGCCGATGACGATTTCGCCCTTGTCCGACTGGCTGACGTAGGTGCCGGTCGAAGGTGACAGCACGACCGTATCGAGCGCCGGCTTGATCGGCTCGGAAACGCAGGCCTGCAAGGCATACGAGGTGAGCGGCAGGCGGAACCCAGCCTTGGCGGCGAGATGCGAGGAATGCCCGGCGACGACCATGGCGACCCGGTCGGCGCGGACCTCGCCCCTGTTCGTCTTTACCCCGCGGCATCGCCCGCCCTCGACGAGGAACTCCTCGACCTCGCAGGACTGGATGATATCGACGCCGAGTTGGTCGGCGGCGCGCGCATAACCCCAGGCGACCGCATCGTGCCGCGCCGTGCCCGCCCTTCCCTGCCAGGCGCCGCCGAAAACCGGATAGCGTGCTTCCGGCGAGAGGTTGAGCAGCGGCAGGACACGGCGCACGTCCTCTATCCCGAAAAGCTCGGCATCCGTGCCGTTGATCTGCATGGCATTGACGTTCCTGGCCGCCATCTCCATCTCGCCCTCGCTGTGGGCGAGCGTGAGGATGCCGCGCTGGGACAGCATGACATTGTAGTTGAGATCTCGGCCCAACGTCTCATAGAGGCGGAGTGCCAGGTCGTAGATCGCCGTACTCTCGGGGAAGAAATAGTTGGAGCGCACGACTGTCGTATTGCGCCCGGTGTTACCTCCGCCCAGCCAGCCCTTCTCGATAACGGCGACATTGCGGATGTTGTGCGTTTTGGCGAGGTAGTAGGCAGTTGCCAGGCCATGGCCGCCGCCACCGATGATGAGAACGTCGTAGCGCGACTTCGGCTCGGGGGAGCGCCAGGCCTTCTGCCAGCCCTGCTGTCCGGAGAGGCCTTCCTTGAAGAGCGAAAGCGCCGAATAGTGCCTTGTCATCGCAGTCCCGCCTCGCAAAGTGCGGTACTCGCGGTACGCGAACGGGGCCCTCGCAGCGAGGCTACGGCAAGATCTGTCCTCATAAACCCCTCTTCCGGCGGAGCGCCCATGGCGGCGGAGAGACACCTATAGTTCGACTGGACACAAATGTCCAATATGGAACCCTCGCGAGGTATAGTGGTTTTCAACCACTTTCGCAGACCCGCCGGAAAACTGCTGTCGGCAGGAAGAAATCTTCCCGTACAGCGGTGGCCAGAAGATCAGCCGTCCGGCTGTACGCGCCGTATCAGGTCCGTAAAGTTCATCACTTCCTCGTCCAGTGCGGAACGACCGGTAAACGTCAGGAGATAGGAACGAAGATGGCCGAGACGGGTTTCCCGGTCATCGCCGATGCCGAGCGTAAAGTGGCCCACCTGGGTGAAGTAGAGAACGCGCGCCCGGATGAAGGCCTCCTCCGCTGGATAGTGATAGCGCAGGAACATACGGGTTACCGCGTCGACACGCTGATCGTCGGCCTGATCGACGACCGCGCGGACGGCCGCATCAATCCGTCCCCAGGCGCGGACGGCCGCATCGAGGCGGGGATCGAACAGGCGCGGGTCTACCCAGCATTCGAAGATGTGGCAGACACCTTCGGTGACAGTGGCAGCCGGACGCAGGGCGCGTTCAATGATCGGGCTGGTATTCTTGCGGAGCCAATATTCAAGCAGCTCCCGCTGCAATGCCTGCAGGTCCGCGAAGAACCAGTAGAAACTGGACCGGGACACGCCGAGCTTCTTTGCCATGAGCTGGATCTTGACGTGCGCGATGCTCTCCTCGACCAGCGCTTCCACGCCGGCTTCGATCCAGGCCTCGCGCGTCATGCGCGGGTTCGCCTGACCGTCAAAATTCCGCCCTGCTCGAGACCGCTTGGATACGCTCACATCCTCTCCTTTGACACCGTTCGATACGAAGCCGCACACTTTGGATGAACGGGATATTGCGTAACGCGAAGGATGTCAGCGATGCAAGTTGGTCCGATCAGAACGGCTCACGTTCTCGCATCGCCATCCAGACGAATGCATCACCTTGGTGGACATCGAACACGAAGCTGGCAATTTCGGGCCTTTCCAATGCGACCCTGCGGCACGTAGTTCCTCACCAAGAAGTTCAGAGATGTAGGTTCCGAGCCCTTTGGACGGTTATGGAGGCGAAGAGCGTTCTTTTTGCGCACATCGCTCCGGTTGAAAAAGTCACTCCCATAAACTTGACTATTTAATTCAAGATACGTAAGCATTGCTGACGTATCTGGGAGCACGCATGTGCGATTGCTCCTGAACCATTCGCAAGAACTGATCGAGATGACTGCACGAACGACGATCACGATGATCATTTCCACCGCTGCTTCGCGGCAGGCGGCGGACGTGCGTGCGACCACGAAAACCAACGCGAAAAAACACCGGTAAGACGACAGCGGAGGAGCGTGCAAGGTCACCTGCGGCTCCGCCCGCGGGCGACTTGAGGTGACCTATGTGCGCAAGGCTTGAAAGCACAAGCACAGGAATGGGGAGCATGCCAATGACCGAGACCAAGGGTCCGACCCTCTACGATGTCACAGAAGACAAGAGCAGCTGTGGCGTGGGATTCATCACGCGCAAGGACGGCATGCAGACGCACGACGTGCTCAAGCGCGGCCACGAGGCACTCTGCGCTGTGCCGCATCGCGGCGGCATGTCTGCCGAGGGCGTCGGCGACGGAGCGGGCGTTTCGGTCGATCTATCGCTCTCCTTCTTCCGCGGGCTGACAGGGCGTGACGATCTGGAGCCCGGCCGGTTCGGCGTCGGCAATTTCTTCCTGCCGAGCGATGCCTCCCAGCACGGCCGCGCCGCGACGCTGATCGAGGAGGCGCTGGCCCAGCAGGGGTTCCTGCTCATCATGGTCCGCGACATTCCGGTCGACGACAATGCGATCCGCCCGGCGGCCGTCCGCCACCAGCTTCCGATCCGCCAGTGGATCTTCGGCGCGCCGGACGCGATTTCAACATCCGCCGAATTCGACTGGCGGATTCACAAGGCACTGCTTGCGATCGAGGCGATCGCCTATACCGATCCTGATCTCGCCGGGCTCTATCCGGTGTCGCTCAGTGCCCGCACCCAGGTGCTCAAGGGCAGGCTGAACTCCAACGAGGTCATGCCATATTTCCGCGACCTCGTGGACCCGGCCCATGAAGTCCACACCATGTATTTCCACACCCGGTTCTCGACCAACACGGACCCCCATCCCTCCATGGCCCAGCCGTTCCGGCTGATGGCGCATAACGGCGAGCTCAACACCGACAAGAAGAACCGCCTTTCCGAGGCTGCCGTGGCACTGGCCCGCAACTCGGCGATTGTCCGGCCCAAGGGCCAGTCCGACAGCTGCCGGCTAGACCAGACCCTGCAGAGCCGCGTCATGGAGGATGGGCTCGACCTCGTCACGTCAGTCGTCTCGATGATGCCGCCCGCCTGGGAGAACGACGATACGCTCTCCGAAGACGTCAAGGCGATGTTCGAGTATTTCTCGCTCTACGAAGAGAAGAACGACGGCCCTGCGGCGCTGATCTTCGGCAACGGCACGATCGTTGGCGCCCGTCTGGACCGCCTTGGCCTGAGGCCGCTGCGCACGGTCGAGACCGCCGACTATCTCTGCGTCATGTCGGAAGCCGGGCAGATCGCCTTCCCACCGGAAAGCGTTTTGCGACGCGGCCGCATCGAGGCCGGCGGCATGCTGTTTTTCGATCATGCCGAGGGCCGCTCCTGGTCGACGGTCGAGGCGCTCGAAATGCTCGCGGCGCGGCGCGACTACAAGAGCCTGCTCGCTGAAGCCCGCATCCTGCTCGAGGACTTGCCCGAGATCCCGGCCGAGAGCCAGGGGTCGCCGCTCCGCTACAATGGCGACCTCGAACGCCACCAGCGCTACGTCGCCTATTCCCATAACCAGGAAAGCTTCAAATTCCTGATGGACCCGATGCTCGCCACCGGCGCCGAGAAGATCTCGGCCATGGGCTACGGCAATGCCATCAACGCGCTCTCCGACCAGGAAGGCGGTGTCGCCAAGTACTTCTCGCAGCGCTTTGCCCAGGTGACCAACCCACCACTCGACTCGATCCGCGAGGCCGACGGCATGACGCTTCGCGTGGCGTTGGGCGCCAAGCCCAATAGCGGGGCGAGAGCGGCGCGGCAGATCGTCCTGCGCTCACCAATCCTCACCCATCTCGATATGCTGAAGATCCGCGAACAGCGCGACACCCCCGTCCGCCGTTTTGAGATGCTTTTCAATCCGGTTCTGGGCAATCCGCACGCCAATGCGCAAGCACTCGAAGCGGCGATCGCTTCGCTCTGCGACGCCGTTGAGGCCTTCGCAGCCGAGGAAGGCGGCATTGCCGTCATCACCGACCGGCATGTAGCCCGCGATCGGGCGGCTCTGCCGATGATCATCGTCGTGTCGGCGCTCAACCAGCGCCTCATCGAAACAGGCTTGCGCCTGCGTGTGTCGCTGATTGCGGAAAGCGGGCAGATCTCGTCCTCGCATCATGTCGCCGCCGCGCTCGGCTTCGGCGCCTCGGCTGTCTATGCGCTCGGCGTGCAGTTCCGCGCCGAGGAGAAGTTCGGCGCCGAAGCCGACTATGCCTTCAAGCGCTTTGCCAAGGCGGCCGAAAAGTCTCTGATGAAGACCATGGGCAAGGTCGGCCTCTGCACCGCCGAGAGCTATATCGGCGGCGAGTTCTTCGAACCCAACTTCCTCGACACCAACGATCCGGTCCTCAAGCGCTATTTCCCGAATGTGAAGACACCCGTTGGCGGCGTGAACTTTGCCGTCATCGCGCAGGCGGTCGCCGACTGGCATGCCAAGGCGCTGACCGTGAAGGGCGAAAGCGACATCCCGCTTCTCGGCCTCTTCAAGGAGCGCGCCGAGGGCGCCGGCCATTCCTACGGCACGACCGCGGTCCGCGGCTTCGTCGACATGACCGAGGAGAAGATCGGCTTCGATCGGCCCGCCAGCGGCGATGACGGCCATGAATTCCTTCGTCTCCTGCCGCTCAACCGGCTGGAGGATGCCTTCGGCCTCAACGATGCTGCTTACTACAGCACCAGCTTCGACGCGCTCACGCCCGATGCTATCGACGGGTTCCAGATCACGCCGGGATATCGTGCCTTTGCGCGGATGATGTTGGAGGAGCGCGTTCGCCGCCCGGCCGCGCTGCGCGACGTCCTGGAGTTCCCGGCGGATGTATCCTTCTGCACCGCGCCCGAGGATTTCCGGCGCGAGATGGGGCGTTTCTCCCGCAAGGGCAACAATTCCTTCCTGATCCGCGGCCTTGCCTGCGAACAGCTGACTGCCGACCAGTTCAGGGTGCGGCTCGTCTCCGCCAATGGCGCCGACCTGGCCCGGCTGACCGCGCTCGGCCAGTCGCTCGTCATGCGCTTCGGCAAGGACATCGTCGGCCATTGGCTTGAAGGCGGCGCGCTCATGGTGCAGGTCGCCGGCGAAGCGCTGGACTATCTGTCGCTCGTGCGTTCCGCGCCCGACAGCATTCCGCTGACCGCGGTGCAGAAGGCGAGCGAGATCACGCCGTTGCTTGCCTCCGGCGCCATGAGCCATGGCGCACTGGTGGCTCCGGCACATGAAGCGGTGGCCCATGGCACCAACATGGTCGGCGGCATGTCGAATTCCGGTGAAGGCGGCGAGCATCTTTCCCGCTATGGCACGATCCGTGCCTCGCGCATCAAGCAGTTCGCGTCCGGCCGCTTCGGTATCTGGGCCGGCTATCTCGCCGATCCGATGCTGGAGGAACTCGAGATCAAGATCGGCCAGGGCGCCAAGCCCGGCGAAGGTGGACAGCTGCCCGCACCAAAGGTCACCGTCGAGATCGCCGCGGCCCGCGGCGGCACGCCAGGCGTCGAGCTCGTCTCGCCGCCGCCGCACCACGACACCTATTCGATTGAGGACTTGGCGCAGCTGATCCACGACTGCAAGGCCGCCCGCGTCCGTGTCATCGTCAAGCTGGTCTCGTCCGAAGGCATTGGCACGATTGCCGTCGGTGTCGCCAAGGCGGGCGCCGATGTCATCAACGTCGCCGGCAACACTGGCGGTACTGGTGCCGCCGCCGTCACCAGCCTGAAATACACCGGCCGCGCCGCAGAAATCGGCATTGCCGAAGTGCACCAGGCGCTCTCCATCAACGGCCTGCGCGACAAGGTCACGCTGCGCTGCTCCGGCGCCCACCAGACGGCGAGCGACGTGGTGAAGTCCGCGCTTCTCGGCGGCGACAGCTTCGAATTCGGCACCACGGCGCTGATGATGCTGAAGTGCGTCATGGCCAAGAACTGCAACATCAAGTGCCCGGCGGGTCTCACCACCAACCAGGAGGTCTTCGACGGCGATCCGCGCGCGCTGGCACAGTATCTCATGAACATAGCGCATGAGACGCGCGAGATCCTAGCCAGCATAGGCATGCCCTCGCTGCGCGCCGCGCGCGGCCGCGCCGATCTGCTGCACCTGCTCGACCACCCGGCGAGCGTCGGACAGCTCGATCTGCGTGGAATGCTGGCGGTCATCGACGAGGTAAAGATCGATAATCCGGTCTATATGGAGAAGGACTATGCCGTCGACGACGGCTTCATCGAACTCGTCCGCTCGGCGCTGATAGACGGTCGGCGGGTATCGATCGAGCTCGGCGGCAACCGCTTCCTCAACAATTGCAACAAGAGCGTCGGCGGCCAGCTGGCGGTGGACATCGAACGTATCCTCAACCACGAACTGACGACGGAACAGGCCAGCGCCCTGCCCGCAGTGCGACAGGATCATCGCGGGCGACGCTTCCTCGAACCCGGCAGCGTCCGCATCGCCACCTCGGGCTCGGCAGGTCAATCCTTTGGCGCGTTCTGCAACGACGGCATGGTGCTGCGCCATACCGGCACCTGCAACGACGGCGTCGGCAAGAGCGCCTGCGGCGGTACCATCGTCGTGCTGTCACCCGGCGGCGGCTCGGAGGAATCGGGCGGCAACGTGCTGATCGGCAACTTCGCCCTGTTCGGCGCCACCGGCGGCCGCACCTTCGTCGAGGGACAGGCGGGCGATCGCTTTGCCGTGCGCAATTCCGGCGCCACCGCCGTCATCGAGGGCGTGGGCGACTTCTGCTGCGAATACATGACCAATGGCGTGGTGCTCAATCTCGGCAGCTTCGGCAAGGGCTTCGGCAACGGCATGAGCGGCGGCTTCGTCTACCAGTACGACCCCTATGGCGAACTGGAGAAGAAGGTCAGCCACGACTCGATCCTCATCGGCTCCATCACCGGCGACGACGAGATGGCGGCTGTCCATAACCAGGCCGTCCGACTGCTGCTGTCCTGGCATCTCGCCGAGACCGGCTCCGCCAAGGCGCGCTGGCTGCTCGAAAACTGGGAGAGCGAGCAGCACAATTTCGTGTTCGGCATGCCGCGCGCCTTGCTGCTCTACCAGGACTCGGACGCCATTCTGAGGGCCAAGGCCCGCAAGGAACTGGTCGAGGAACTGGCAACCGCGCTTGCCGGCCATCAGGTGCGCAAGTTCAAGCTCGCCTATCGCGACCGCAAGGCTGTCCTCAACGGCACCGTTCCGGGTTACGGCAAGACGGATACCGAGGAGATGTTTGCGCTCCTCAACAACTACACCGTGCTGCTCATGGCCCAGGGCCTTGCCATGGCCCGCGTGCCGAACGCGCTCGGCCCCTCCGAGCCGGCAGTCCAGAAGGCCGTGCGCAACCTGATCCTGACCGAAGACTTCGCGCTGATGAGCAAGCTGATGAAGCATGCCCGCGACGCGCTTGCCGGCCATAGCGACGAGCAGCTGGCCGTCTTGATCGCCGCGAAAAGGCTTGCCGACTACAAGGAGGCGCTCAGCCGCCGCAACACGCTCTCCATCGATAGCCCCGGCACCTATGGCTGGATCATCCACCGCCACCAGAGCAACCTCGACAAGATCGGCCGACTGCCGAGCTTCGAGGAACTGTTTGCCAAGCACGCCCTTTCCGACCTCGCCGTCGCCCGCAATTGAGTAGAGCCATGAAGATTCCCTACATCCCCGAAGACGCTCCCTTCAGCGGCGACCAGCGCGCCTGGCTGTCCGGTTTCCTTGCCGGCCTGCATTCCCGACTGTCCCTCGATGGCGAGGGCCCGGCAGTTGCCACGGCAACGCAGCAGAGGACCGCTTCGCCGCTCCATATCCTTTTTGGCAGCCAGACCGGCAATGCCGAGGGTGTGGCCATGGATGCCGCAAATGCGGCGCGCGCCGCAGGCATGCAGCCAGTCGTCGAGGCGCTCGACGATGTCGACCTCGCCCGCTTTGCGACGATGAAGCGCGTGCTGGTCGTGACCTCGACCTATGGCGAAGGTGAGATGCCCGACAACGCCCAGCTCTTCTGGGAAACGCTCGCATCGGACGACGCGCCACGGCTCGAAGCCATGCACTTCGGCGTGCTGGCGCTCGGCGACACCGGCTATGACGGCTTCTGCCAGTCCGGCAAGCTGATCGACACCAGACTTGAACAGCTCGGCGCAACCCGCATGCTTGCCCGCGTCGACTGCGACGTCGACTACGAGAATGTCGCTTCCTCCTGGGTCAGCGACGCCATGCCGCTCGCCGCCGCAGTCAATGCCGGCGGGTCCGAACCGGCCCTCGCGGTCGCGCCGGAAACAGCACCTGCCCGCGAAAAATCGCCGTGGAACCGCAAGACGCCGTATCTATCAACCGTCACGGTCAACCGCACGCTGTCCGGCACCGGTTCGGGCAAGGAGATCCGCCACTATGAGTTCGATCTCGGCGATAGCGGCATCGAATACGAGGCCGGCGACGCGCTCGGCGTCATGCCGGTCAACGATCCCGCCTTGGTCGATGCGATCCTCGCCCGGGTCGGCACGAACTCTGAGGCGTTGGTCGCCGGATTGGCGCGCCCGCTCGGCATCGAGCTTTCCACCGCCTTCGAAATCTCGACCCCCTCCCGCGAACTGATCGCGGGCGTCGAAAAGCGCGCCAACCACGAGGAATTGAGCCATGTCCTGCGCCATGGCGACAAGGAAGCGCTCGACGCCTGGCTCTGGAGCAAGGACATTCTCGACCTGCTGCTGCTCAATCCGTCGATGCCTGTCAGCGCCGAGGAATTCGTCGGCTGGCTGAAGCCGCTGCAGCACCGCGCCTACTCGATCTCCTCGAGCCCACTGGAAGCCAGGGGCAGCGTGCACCTAACCATCGCCAGCGTCCGCTATCACAGCCATGGCCGCATCCATGGCGGCGTCTGCTCGACCTATCTCGCCGACCGTGTGGCTGATGGCGGCAAGGCCGGCATCTTCGTCTCGCCCAACAAGGCCTTCCGCGTGCCCCAGGACAATGACGCGCCTGTCATCATGGTCGGCCCCGGCACCGGCATCGCGCCCTTCCGCGCCTTCCTGCAGGAGCGCCGGGCACGCGGTGCCAAGGGTCGCAACTGGCTGTTCTTCGGCGACCAGCACCGCGCTTCCGACTTCATCTACGAGGAGGAACTGGGCGCCATGAGCAATAACGGCACACTGACCCGCCTGGATCTCGCCTTCTCTCGCGACCAGTCGGAAAAGATCTACGTCCAGACCCGCATGCGCGAGAACGGCAAGGCGCTCTATGCCTGGCTCGAGGAAGGCGGTCATTTCTACGTCTGCGGCGATGCGACCCGGATGGCCAAGGATGTCGACCAGGCGCTGCACGAGCTCGTTGCCAGCCACGGTGGCATGACGCCGGAGGAGGCCGGCAACTATGTCAACCGGCTAAAGCGCGAGAAGCGCTATCTCCGCGACGTTTACTGAGCAGCCTTCTGTTATCATCGATCGGCCAACCAAGGAGAGCTTGAACCAATTCGAACCGAAGGCAGGCGTTTCGAATGAGTATCAGCTCATGTCATTGTGTCTGACAGTGCCCGGTTCGTTTTCAAGGCGTCGAAGAGAGCGCGGAACGGTCGACGGGGATGCTATGCCCGTCGTCCCATGCCGCCTCGAACAAGCACTTTGTGGTAGGGCTGGGGCATTTTCACGATAGGCATTCCAGCCTCCAGACAGGCTGCAACAAAGGTTTCACGAGCCACTGCGACCGGGGTCGTCTTGAGCAAGGCGCCTCGACAGGCTCGCACGGCACGCTCGTACCCTTTCCCCTGCCTGACGGGCCATTCGTGTTCAAGAAAATCCAGGGCCTCATACACCGACGCGAACGTATGCTTGAGGCCACTTTGAAGGCATATCGTCAACGGCGATGACCAGAGAATGTCTAAGTTGGGCATTGCCACCTCCATAGGAGTTCACCCGGAATCTGAAACTCCGAAAGGTGGGCACTCGTTCCACGGACTGAGTGATTTATCCCGGCCAAAGCTCCATCTCAGGTTCGTACGGAAACGTCGGTGGCTCAAGAAAATGAGAGCGACGGAGATCGTTGCATCTCACTGTTGAAGCCCGCCGCTGCCCCGAGCCATGAGGGATGTGAAACTCGATGGCAGGCGCCCGCTCTGATCAGCCCCCCGCGCTTGCAATTCATTGGTACAGGGGCATCCGCCGCTGATAGAATGGGCATGGTAGTCGGGGACATTGGCGGCGACGTCATCCTTATGCACGCATGTCCACTGATCCGTTGCTGCAGCGACGAAATCACCGATGACCTTGCGGCAGCTCCGAAGACAGGAGGGAAACGATCATGAGCGAGCATCCTCACGATGAAGCCGATCGATGGAGGCTGGGTGGCGTCAGGGTCATCAAAGGCGATCAACTTGACCCCAACACCCCGCAAACACCGGGCATGTTCCGCCAGGCGGCCATCAATCATGCTCGTGTCGGCGCGCAGAAGATCTGGGCCGGCACTGTAGCAATCGAACCGAACGCAAAGACGGGTGTCCATCATCACGGTGCACTGGAGAGCGTTATCTACGTGCTCAGGGGCAAGGCGCGCATGCGTTGGGGCGACCGGCTTGAGTATGTCGCGGAGGCCGGCCCCGGCGATTTCATCTACGTGCCACCCTATGTGCCCCATCAGGAAATCAACGCCGATCCGGACCACTCGCTGGAATGCGTGCTGGTGCGCTCTGACAATGAGGCGGTCGTCGTCAACATTTTCGACGTTGATCCCGTGGAGCAGCCGGAAGAGGTCTATTGGGTTGATCCCATTCACAAGCACCCGCATGAGTGAGTAAATAGGCCAAATCAAACAGCATTGACTAATTGATTAGTATTTGCTATTTGATTTTTGCATGATCGAGGCTGAAACCATAACCGCTGTCATGCGCGCCCTTGCCGATCCCACACGGCGGGCCGTTTACGAGCGCATCGTCAATTCAGACGAAATCACTGTCGTTGAATTGACCCGAGGCAGCAGCGTCACACAGGGCGCCATCTCCCAACATCTCAAGTCTCTGAAACAGGCCGGTCTTGTGACCGAGCGCCCTGAGGGTCGGAATGTCTTCTATCGTGCCCGGCCAGACGGTCTGGAGCCACTGGCCGACTGGATGAGCCACTATGGTCTCTTCTGGCGCGAACGCTTTGCCGATCTGAGAAACCTCTTGAAGGACATCGACCCATGACCCAAGCGGTGAATCCGGAAACACACGCCATCGTCGTCGACGAAGTCTTCCCGCATGCGCCTGAGGTCATCTGGAAGGCCTTGACCAGCGGCGAGCTGATCGGTCGCTGGTTGATGGCGCCGAAGGGTTTCGAGCCCGTGGCTGGCAACCGTTTCACCTTTCAGACTACGCCTGCCGGCGAGTGGGACGGCACAATTCACTGCGAGGTCCTCGAGGTCGTGCCGAATGAACGACTGTCCTATGCCTGGAAAGGCGGCCATGAGGGCAATGAAGGTTATGGTTCGAAACTCGAAACAGTCGTCACCTTCGTTCTCTCCAGCACCGAAACAGGGACGCGCCTGCGCCTCGTTCATTCCGGCTTCGTGCTGCCGAAGAATGATAGCGCCTACCGCAACATGAGCGAAGGCTGGAAGAAGGTGGTCAAGAGGCTCGATACCGTGGTCGCCGAGGAGGCGTCTACGCAAACGCTGCATTGAAGCTTTAGGAGGACGACATGAGCAAGTCCTATACCGGCGGCTGCGCCTGTGGGGCGATCCGCTACGAGATATCAGGCGAGCCGGCCATGATGCTGGACTGCCAGTGCCGGCAATGTCAGCGCGACAGCGGCACCGGGCACCAATCGCACCTGACCTTCGTTGCCGCTGAAGTGAAGGTCGAGGGAGAAGCGTCGCATTGGCAGTCCGTTGGAGATGGCGGAACCGCAAAGCGGCGCGCCTTCTGCCCGACATGCGGATCGTCAGTCTACCTGACATTTCCCGACATGCCGGATGTGTTCATCGTCACACCGGCAAGTCTCGACGACCCCAGTCGCTACAAGCCGCAACTGGTGTCGTGGACGGCAGCCGGTCATCCCTGGGACCACCTCGACCCGGCACTGCCGAAGTTCGACAAGATGCCGGCAACGTGAAGTAGAGCGTCCTGATTTTGGATGGCAGCTGGGGCGAAACAGGAACTGTTCCCCCAGTCCCGTCCTCCATCTTTTCCTTATGCCGGGAAATCCTCGACGCCGCCTAAAAACAATGTGTTAACCCGCTGTGGCATTGCCAGGTCATCGCGCGGTGCCAAACTGTTGTCGAACCAATCCCGCAGGTTTACTCTGACATTTGCTGACTACGGCAACAGAACCTCGCCGGAGTTGGGCGTCATGCGCATCCAGGATGTGATGGCGATAAATGTAGTCTGGGTGCCCGATGACAACGGCGTCAGACAGGCGGCCCATCGCATGCCCGTCAATCCCGTCAGCGATGTTCCTGTCGTTGATCATGGGGCGGCGTGTCAGGCTGCATCGAGTGAGACGTGGACAGTCCGAACAGGGACGTCTTCGACTGTCTCGCTCGCAGTGCACCGGACCGTTTGATGACGGGAACGGTATTGCTCTGGGTAGCCGTCGCTTCGCTGCCCTCTGCGCCTGAAAGCACCATTGCGACCAAAGTGAATTTCACCCGCCGGAATGCCGATTGCACCGAACCTTCTGCAAAAAGGGAACTGGGCCATGAACAAGGGCGTGCTCTCCAATCAAAATGACGGGCTTTCCAGAAGAGAACTCCTAACGATGGCAGGAGTCACCGCCGTCACTCTCGCGAGCTACAGCCATAGTGCCAGGGGAGCTCCCGGCGGCGAGACCATCGTGATTGAAGAGGTGAAGCAGGGAGAGGACGTCTTCGCCTATATCACCAGGGTCAAAGGCGCCTTTGATCTAACAGGCTATCAGCAGGTGATCGGTGCCGCCAACATGTTCAAGGAGGGAGACCAGACGATTGGAGTGGGTGCCAAGGACGAGGCGACGCGAACGAACGCTCGCGCCCTTCTGGCAAACACGAAGATCAAGGACCTGCACCAGCGACCGTTGTTCGAGGACGATCTTCAGAGGCTGATCTGGCAGACCACCGACCAGGCCCAGTATGAGGTGGTCAAGGACTGGACGATGGGTCAGCTGAAGGAATTTCTCCTGAGCGAACCGGAAGACAAGATCAAAGGCATCATGAATGGACTCAGCAGCGACACGATAGGCTGTGTGCCAAAACTGATGAGCGATGAAGAGCTGACCGCCCTGAGCCAAAAGATCTTCAACGTCATGCCCGGAACCAAGCTGGGGGCAAAGGGGTACATGGGCGCCCGCATCCAGCCCAACTCCCCCACGGACCATCCCGACGACGTCGCCTGGCAGGTCTTCGATGCGTTCTCCTATGCGACAGGCGACATTGTCATTGGCACCAACCCGGTGGACAGCACGGTCGCAAGCGTGGCTGCAGTCGAACGTGCACTCAAGGATATCGTCGATACGTTCAAGCTGCAGGAAGTGATCCCGTGGTGCGTGCTCGCGCACATCGATGTCCAGGCCGAGGTCAGCGAGACATTCCCGGGAACCGTTTCCACGATGTTCCAGAGTCTTGCCGGGACAGATGACTGTAACAAGATCTTCGACATCACGAACGAGAAGATTCTGAAGTATGCGCATGTGAAGACCGGAGAGAGATACGGTCTCTACTTTGAAACCGGGCAAGGTTCGGAGTTCACCAATGGCGCGGCGAATGGCGTCGACATGATGGTGCTGGAGTCGCGGAAGTACGGCTTCAGCAGGGCGGTGGGCATGGAGCTAGCAAAGGTGCAGCCGAGAGGCGCATGGCTCCATATCAACGATGTTGCCGGTTTCATTGGGCCGGAAGTCTTCAAGACCCGGGAACAACTGGTGCGATGCTGTCTCGAGGACATGGTCATGGGCAAGCTCCATGGGCTGACCATCGGCCTGGATATCTGCACGACCCTGCACATGACCGTCAGCCTCGACGACCTGGATTGGTGCCAGGACCAGATCATGCCGGCCAATCCTGCCTATGTGATCGCGCTACCCACCAAGAATGATCCGATGTTGAGCTATCTGACGACCGCGTTCCAGGATCACGTGAGGATAAGGGACAAGTTCGGTTTCAAGGTCAATGATGCGATGTGGGACTTCTACAAACAGATCGGCATCGTTGGCGAGGACAACAGCTACACTTCAAACTACGGAGATCCTCTCTGGGTCTACTATCAGTTTCGCCTCGCCAAGGGCGACAAACGATCCAAGGAAGAGATCTATGCGGAAGGCCTGCAGAAAATGCGGGAAGTTGAAGCCAGGGGCGTCGATCTGGCCACGGGACATGGCGAGAAAATCTGGGACCTCAATCCCCCGCTCGCCGCCAAGGTGAAGAGCCTCTACGACGACGCCAAACTGTCTCTCTGGGCCGAGCTTACGCCCGAGTTTATCGGCAGCTTACCTGATGTCGTGCCGGTCCACACCTTGTCCAAGGACCGGAACGATTACATCGCCCACCCTGCTACAGGTGAGGTGCTGAGCCCGGAAGCAATCCTGGAGATTGAAAGGATAAGAGAGTCCTGGGGAGACGATTTGCCCAAGGGCCAGATCGTCATTTCGGACGGTCTGAACGCCAAGGCCATCATGGACGACGGACATCTCGCGCCCTACCTCGTGGAAATGCGCCATCTGCTTGCCGATGCCGGGGTTACCATGAGCGACAAGAACATCGTGGTGACAAGTGGAAGGGTGCGAGCCGGCTATCGGATCGGGGAATTGCTCTTCGCGGATGCCGATCCCAACAGCCTCCGGGGAATTCTCCATATCATCGGCGAGCGGCCCGGGACGATGCACCACGCCTATTCGGTCTACATCACCGTCGCCAAGGGCAAACGCTGGTCCGAGAAGGACATCGACCACGATATCACCAGGCTTGTGAGCAATGTCGCCGACACGGCCCTGCCACCAAGGGAAGCTGCCCGGGAGACCCTGACGATTATCCGGGAGATCGTCGGCAAGAACGTGAATGGCAGTCGACGCTACGGATAGTAGCGGATCGAGCCTCAGTGCGATGGGCCCGCCTCTGCGCTGAACGTTTGAACCCGAGGCGCTTCAGGCGGTCACGCCTTCGCCTTGGGCCGACAACGTGGAAGGCTCACCGGCTGTTTTCCAGGTGCGAAGGCTCGTCTGGAGCGCGTCGCATTTTTCGACAGCAAACCGGCGGAAGCGGCGCAATGGAACTGGCGCTTCGCCTCACATCCCGATTTCCAGGCGCTCGTCCCGCACCAACAGCTTGCGCACCTGCTCCACGATCTGGTCGGCATGGGCGCGGCCGAGCCGCTCGGACAGGGCAAGGTCCCGCGCAGCGATAGCCGCAATCATCTCGTCGTGCTCCTCCACGAAGCGGTGAGGCAGACGATCATGGTAGGACTGGTAGTAGAGGCGAAGGATACGCCGCCCCTCGTCGAGCAGGCGTTTGAAGAGGCTCGTGAAGTAGGGATTTCGGCCCGCTTCTGCGATAGCCAGGTGGAAAGCGGCATTGGTGGCGATCATCGCCAGCGCATCCTGTGCTTCGACGGCCGCGGCGAACTCAGCCTGCAGCGCCCGGATGCCATCGAGATCGGCAGGCCGGTGGTATTGGGCGGCAAGCTGGGTCGTGACCCGATACATCAGCGTCAGCGCGTCGAAATAGGTGTGCATGTTGAGGAAGTCGATATTCGACACCATCGTCGACCGGTTGGGCAGCGTGTCGATCAGCCCCTCCCCGGAAAGACGCACGAGCGCCTCCCGGATCGGCGTGCGCGACATTCCGAAACGCTCAGCAAGCTGGACCTCGTCTATCGCGCTCCCGGGCAAAATGACCAGATCCAGTATCTCGTCGCGGAGCACGTCATAGACGAGCCGCGCTCCCGAACCGCGCTTGCGCTCGGCTCCGCCTGCTGTTTCCATCTCAGTCATTGAACACCCTTCGTCACAGCCCACACCACCCCGCACGCGCCGGATCGTCAGCATCCACCCCGCGATGCACCGATTTAACATAGCCGTGCCCGTCAGGCATCCCGCCTTAGTCCAATTCCACCGGGCACTTGTGACAGTATTTCTTCACCGGACCTGCCCTTCTCTTCTTTCAGAGATGGAACGGACTTGCGCCGGAGGAAACGGTCGGCTCTCCCCTGGAACAAACCGCATGAACAACTGCGGCACGGGGAAGTGGCGCGCCCAGGCAAGACCCTGCCATAGCTGGCGGGAATGATTTGCCTCGCAGCCGTCCCCGTCGGCTGCCGCGGCTCCGTTACGGGCAATACGCGTAAGGCGGCGGGCCCTGCTGGAACGCGCGATTCAGGAGTCGGAGGCGATATTTGGCGAGTTGCTCGTTGGTCTTGACATAGGTGGGGTCTGTCTCGCTGCCCCAGAGATAGTAGATAGAGGCGTCGCTGGGCGTCAGCGTGGCGGCCGCATCGCCCTGAACGCCCTTCCATGTTGCCTGCGAGACGGGCGTGGAAAACAGCGCGGGATCGATTACCATCTGCTCCGTCCAGAACCAGCCCTGGCGCACACACAGCGTCGGAGCGACATGCCAGCCCCATACGACGAAGCAGTTGGGATTGTTCCTGGTTGCGGCGCGCAGGCTACCCTGTATCCACACCTTGCGCGGCCTGAAACCCATGTTGATGATCAGGCGGCACATCTCGTGCGCGCGAGCCCAGCAGCCGTCATCGGGATAGAGAAAAGGGATGCAGGGAGCTGGCACGGTGAGAGGTGGGCAGGTCGTCGCGCCCATGGCGTTGAAAATCTGCTGGGCAGTCGCACTCGAAACGCAGCGAAACCACCACCATGGCCAGATTGGCCAGCGCCAGATCCAGTCAAGCAGACGCCTCCACCATGGCCATATAAGGGGCGGCAGTTCGGGTTTGGGCCATGGCGGAAGCGGCGCGTCATCGGGGCCTGGCGTGTAGCCGCGAACATCGATGATGTTGTGCGCATCATCTTGGGTGATGACGAGCAGCCGCCCTGAATCGATCGTCGCCCGCAGCAGCGACTCGAACGTCGCGAAATCGACGTTGTCACGCCTCAATGTATGGCGACCGTGAGACCGGTCGAGCATAATCTCATAGCCCTGGTCGCTCGGATTCATGCTCATTACGCGCGTCACGTCCGGGATCAGCAGCCGAGTGATCGTCGCGGTGTTGGGATCGATCTCGAGATAGACCGGTGCCTTGAGCCTCGCGAGCCCGTCAAGGACCTGCAGGAAGCCGTTCGATCGTTCATCGCCCGGGTCAAGCCGGACGCGGCGCCCTTCATCGAGATTGACCCAAAGCCCTCCGCGCAGCAGATCGGCAGCAGGCCGGTCTAGCGGAGGATCGAATTCAATACGGGTCGAGACAATCGCATTCGGATTTGGCATGCCACACCTCCCGCGAGTTGTGCCACGATACCAGAGCGCTGCGCGTCTGTCCCAATGTCAGCATGCCTTGCATTGGTTTTCAGAACCCCGATCGTTCTTGATTGGAGTTCGTCGCGCGCACTATCCGGTGCGCGCGGCTCTTCATTGGGCGATATCCACGCTGGCGTTCGGGTACTTACCAGGAATACTTGAGCGTACCGATGACCTTGCGCCGGTCGCCGTAATATTCCGTTCCGTAGTAGCTGCTCGCTACATACTTCCGGTCGAACAGGTTGGTGGCGTTGACTGCAAGCGTGACATCGTCCGTCACCTTGTAGCTGACTGCTGCGTCCACCAGGGTGTATCCGCCAACCGAAACGGTATTGGCATCGTCGCCGTAGGTCTGTCCGATATACCGAACGCCGCCGCCGATGGTCAGGTCTCCACGCTGTCCCTCACCCGGAATGGTATAGTCGAGCCAGGCGGACGCGAGGTGGCGAGGAACACGCTGCGGCCGATTGCCCACGTTGCCGCCGATGCCGTCCTCGAGAATTTCGGCGTCCCAATATGAATAGGCAACCGTCAGGTTGAGGTTGCTGTTGATTGCGGCCTTGCCCTCGAGCTCAATGCCTCGAACGCCGATCTCGCCAATCTGCTGCTGGATCAGGGGAGTGATGTAGCTCGGAACATTGGTCTGTGTGAGATCGAAGTAGGCAAGCGTGAACAGGCCATCGAAACTATCCGGGCTGTACTTGAGGCCGGCCTCGTACTGCTCTCCGCGCTGGGGCTTCAAGGAGCCCGAGACCGCATATCCGTTACCGCTCGGCGTAACCAGCGGCTGGAAGCTCTCCGAGTAATTGACGTAGGCAGCAAGATTCGAGTTAACCTTGTATGTCAGGCCAAGGCGCTTGGTAAACGCCGATGCTGTATCGTCATCCCGTGCACCAGTGTCGAGGTAGTCCGCCGTGGTGTTAACACGGTCCCAACGTCCGCCAAGGGTGACGATCCAGCGATCGTCGAAGGTCAACTGCTCCTGCGCATAGATGCCGACGGCTTCCTGCTTGACATGCCAGTTCACATACGGACCGAGATTGATGCAGGAAAGGCCGCAATAGGACGGATTGTTGATGTCGATCGGTCCAGCGGTGCCGTAGAGAATGTTCTCCCGGGTGTTGTCATTGGCATAGTCCACGCCGACAAGCGTCTTGCTGTCGATGCCATTCCAACCCGTGTCGTATTCGAGCTGGTTATCGATGACGTAGCGATTGGACCTGCCGTCAACCGAGAATGCGGTACGATCTAACGTGGGATCAAGCGATGCACCGTAAACTTCGGCATAGTCCAGGCTGAGATGCGTGTATCGGCCATTCGAGCGGAAGGTCAGGTTGTCGTTGAACTCGTGCTCGAACTGGTACCCGATATCCGTTTGCTCGGTGTTGAAGCGATTGAAGTCCGGCTCACCGAGGAACGTGTTGATGTCGATGTCTGCCCCGGTCGGGAATCCGCGAGCACCCGTGCCGTTTCGCTTGTAATAGTCGGTCAGGATGGTGAGCGACGTGCCTTCGTCGGGCTTTATGGTCAGCGCCGGTGCAATGTAGAAGCGGTCATCATTGGAATTGTCCCAACCGAGGTCGCCTTCCTTGCCGAGTGCGGTTAGCCTGTAGGTCCAGACTCCCTCGGCATCGAGCGGGCCACCGAAGTCGGTACCGATCTCCTTCGTGCCGTTGCCGAGAGAGGTGTAAACCTCGCCATGCTTTTCGTCCTGAGGCCGCTTGGTGATCGCATTCACCAGACCACCGGGACCGTTGAGACCGAAGAGTGTGGATGTCGATCCCTTGAGGACCTCGACGCGCTGCAGGCCATAGGGCTCGAGGCGGCTGGCCGTAAACCATGCAGGGATTCGCGCAGCCGAACCGTCGCGATATGTGCCAAGCGCGGTCTGGTCGAAGCCTCGAATACGGATGTAGTCATACCGGTCATCGTTGCCGAATTCGTCGGCGAATACACCCGCCGTATAGGAAACCGCCTGCTGGAGGCTCTCTACGTGGCGCTCCTCCAGTTCCTTTTGGGTGATGATCGAGATCGATGCAGGAACGTCGATGACGGGCGTGTCGGTCTTAGTGCCGGTCGCGGTGTTCTTTGCGACGATCGTCGGGTCGGGTCCCACCACGCGATCCGACTTGCCATCGACCACAACCTCCTGGAGCTGGGTTGTGTCGCTCGTTGACGCGTCCTGTGCCCAGCTGATGCCCGCCACTCCAAGAGATACCGTCACCAAGGCACTGCTTGCAATCAATCGTCTTGCCCGCGCGCTCAAGACTGCTTGTCGACCAACCCTCATATCCGTTCCTTTTTCGAAATCAATTTCCAGCAGTTAGCGGCCTCCGTTTCCGCACTACCCGCGCGTAGTTACTGAAACAGGAGTAAATAAGTCAACTTAAATATCAAAAGTTTGTGACCTGTCCCCTGTTTCACAACCGGAGACTGAGTTTTCGGACGGCCGAGGGCTGAAGAGGCTTGCTAAAGGAGTACTTTTTGATGCCGCGCCCATTGTCCGGGAACAGTTGTTCAACGATTTGCGACGTGTCGGGGGCTGGCGGAAACAGGAAACCTGCTGGAGAAGCGATTTCACGGATGATTCGGCGGACAAAGATTTGTTCAGACGCTTGCCGCCAGAGCAGGGCGGACTACTAATGCGCCTTGCCATAGATAGAGGACGCGACATGCAGAGACAGAAGGTTGTGATTGTCGGAGCTGGCTTCGGCGGTATTCAGGTGGCCAAAAGCCTTCGACATCCGAACGTCGAAATCACAATCATCGATCGCCGCAATCATCACCTGTTCCAGCCGCTCCTCTATCAGGTCGCGACCACTCTCCTTGCGACATCGGAAATCGCTTGGCCGATTCGCTCGGTCTTCCGAAATCGGCCGGACATTTCCACGATCCTCGGAGAGGTGGTCGGGGTAGACAAGGACGATCGACACGTTGTCCTCAGAGACGGGCACAAGATTCCCTTCGACACCCTCGTCCTCGCAACCGGCGCACGCCATGCATATTTCGGCCGAGATGAATGGGAGCCGTACGCACCCGGTCTCAAGGCGCTTGAAGATGCGACGACTATCCGCCGGCGGTTGCTGCTCGCCTTCGAACAGGCGGAGCTGGAGAGTGACCCGCAGGCGCGCGAAGCGTTGCTCACCTTCGCCATCATTGGCGGCGGCCCTACCGGTGTCGAGCTGGCGGGGATCATCGCGCAGCTTGCGCATCACACGTTGGTCAAGGAGTTTCGATCAATCGACACCAGGACGAGCCGGATTGTGCTCGTGGAGGCCGGTCCGAGGGTCCTGCCGGCATTCCATCCGGATCTCTCCAGCTATGCCGAGCGCGCCCTTGCGAAAATCGGCGTCACCATCCGAACCGGGACACCGGTAACCTTTTGCGGCGAAGAGGGAATACGGATCGGCGAGAAGTTCGTGCCGACGGCAACCGTTATCTGGGCGGCGGGCGTCCAGGCATCGAAGGCTGGGCAATGGCTGGATTGCCCGACGGATCGCGCGGGCCGCGTCATCGTGGAGCCGGATCTCACGGTAAAGGGGATGCCGAACATCTTTGTGATAGGCGACACCGCGCAGGTCACGGGACCGGACGGAAAACCCGTTCCGGGTATTGCTCCCGCGGCAAAGCAGCAGGGCGGCTATGTCGCCGGGGTCCTTCGGAAGCGGCTGTCGGGGGCAGCGAGCGGGCCTGCGTTCAAATATCGGCACCTCGGCAATCTGGCGACGATCGGCCCGAGTGCTGCCGTCATCGAACTCGGCCGCATCAGGTTGAAGGGTTGGCTCGCCTGGTGGATATGGGGCCTCGCCCACATATACTTCCTGATTGGCACCCGAAGCCGCCTTGCCGTCGCCATGAGTTGGGTCTGGACGGCCGTGACGGGGCTTCATTCGGCACGGCTGATCACGCAAAAGGAGACGCTGAAGGGAGAAGTGTAGCAGAGCTACGTTGATCACCTTCCTGACGATCGGTGGCGATTGCTTCGTTCAACTCGCCTCGATCGCCTATCCTGCCAGGAGGATGCGGTTGCCGAAGACGCGGCCGCAAAGTCGAGAGCGGTTCGCAGCGCGAAGAGCCGCGGCTCCTCACCACCCGGCGCCATTCGACGCCCGCGATCAGGGCTCTTGGAGAAACCCGATCAGGGTCTCATTGAACGCCGAAGATGCCTCGATATTGACGATATGCCGCCCGGGCAGCGACACATGCCGCCCATCCCGCACACGGTTGGCAATCTCCAGCAGATCGGAAGGCGGGCAGACCGGATCGTCGTTCCCGGATATGGCAAGGAGAGGATTGGTGATCCTTTCGACTAGCCCCCGCACATCGGCAGCGGCCAGTGCCGCACAGCAGCCGACATAGCCATCGACCGATGTCGCGACAAATCCCTCAAGCACATTCCCGACTATGACGGGTGCCGTGGCGTTGAAGGCCGGCGTGAACCAGCGCTCGGCGGTGGCGGCGGTCAGTCCTCCGAGGCCGTCCCTGCGCACCGCCTCTATCCGCGAGGTCCAGCTTTCGGCGGTCCCGATCTTCGCCGCCGTCGCGCAAACGACGATCCGGTCGAAGCGATCGGCGGCATGAAGACCGAGCCAAAGACCTGTCAGGCCACCGACCGACAGGCCGCAGAAATGCGCGCGCGCGATGTTGAGGGCATCGAGCAAAGCGAGGACGTCCCCGCCAAGATCCGCCAGGCTATAGGGCGGTGGTGGCGCGGTCGAAAGGCCATGGCCGCGGCGATCGTAGCGCAGCAGTCGATAGTGCGGCGACAGCTGCGCCGCATTCGCATCCCACATGTGCAGATCGGTTCCGAGCGAATTGCACAACACCAGCCAGGGCTTGCCTGCGTCGTCGTCACGGCCCTCGATTTGAAAGTGAAGACGGTGGGTGGGCAGATCAAGGTAGGGCACGCTTGGAAACTTTCATTAAAAAAAGGCAGACAAGCGCGTGCGGGTGCCTATGCCCCACACGCGTTCGAAACGACCGCAGTGCCGGATTTCTCCAGCACTGCGGACACGACCGGCGATCCGGTGCAGGCTTTCGGTCTGAACATAGCCCTGGCTGTATCGGCCATGAGACGTGTGTTCGCGCTGAAAGGACTGCCTCCGCCGGTCGCCGGTCCACTCCATCATGCGGTGAGCAGTCGAACCGGGCTGACGCGCCGTGCGTTGCTGATGGCGAAGACCAGCATTGCCAGGGTGGAAACCGCCGCCGGGATCGCGAAGATCAGGAAATTCTGCTGAAGTGGAAGTTCCCTGGCCAGAAGCACGCCGCCGAGCGTCGGTCCGACGATAGCGCCGATGCGGCCCACGCCAGAGGCCCATCCCAGTCCGGTCGATCGGACGGAAAGGTTGTAGAGCTGTGCCACGCTGGCATAGAGCAGGATCTGCGTGCCGATAGTCGTCGCACCGGCAACGAATACCATCAGGAACAGGATAGCTGCCGGCAGGTTGAGGCCGATCAGGGCGATGGACACGGTGGCGGCCAGGAAGAAGCCGACCACCACTTTCGGCAGGCCGAACCGGTCGCCGAGCCAACCACCGGCAATCGCTCCGACCATGCCTCCGAAATTGAGCGAGAAGAGGCTCAGAAGGCTGGCCTTCTCGGCGTAACCTGCTTCCTGCAGGACTTTCGGCAGCCAGGACGACAAGAGATAGACGAGCAGCAGGCAGCAGAAGAACGACACCCACAGCATCGTTGTGCGCAGCGCGCGCTGGTGGCGGAACAGTTCCGAGACCGATGCCGAGGCTCCCTTGGTTTCGGAAAACACCAGCTTGTCGTCAATGTCCAGGCACGCGGACGGATCGATTTTGGCGTAGATTGCTTTGGCTTGCCCCTGTTTACCCTGACGGATGAGGAAGCCCAGCGATTCCGGCAGTTTCCATAGAATGACCGGCAGCATCAGCAACGGGATCGCGGCGATGAAGAACATCGGTTTCCAGCCATACATCGGGATCATACCGATACCCAGCCCCGCGGCGACCATTCCGCCCACCGAGTAACCCGAGAACATCAGTGCGACCATGGTGCCGCGCAGACGCTTCGGCGCATACTCGTTCATCAGCGCCACGGCATTCGGCATCAGGCCGCCACACCCCAGGCCGGCGACAAAACGGAAAATCTTGAACTCGGTCGGCGAGCCTGCGAAGCCCGTTAGAAGGGTGGCTATCGTGAACAGCATGAAGCTGATCGCGATGCCCTTCTTTCGCCCGATCCGGTCGGCCAGCGGACCGAAAACAAGGGCGCCGAACATCATGCCGAACAGCCCCCACGCCTGCAGCGTGCCGGCCTGCGGCTTGGTGAGACCCCATTCCGCGATCAACGACGGCAGCACCGTGCCGGCAACGAAAACGTCGTAACCATCGACGATCAGAAGCAGCGCACACAGAACCACCACGGTCCACTGAAAGCTTCCGAAGGGATTGTTGTCTATGGCCTCATTCACATCGATCGTGCGCATCATGGCTCCTCCTCGAGTCGTTACGCGGTCGGTCATGGGATTTCGGGGGTTCAGCCTAGATCGCCTCCAGCGACAGGCAGCACACTCCCGGTGATGTAGGACGCCTCGTCCGAGGCCAGAAACAGGATCGGCGCGGCCTGCTCCTCGATTGTACCGTAGCGCTTCATGAAGCTCGATTGCTTCACCTGCTGGACGACGTCCCCCATCCAGGCCCTCTCGGCTTCGGTATCGCCGTCGGCGTTGCGCGGAATCCGGCGCGGAGGCGCCTCCGTGCCGCCGGGTGCCGTGGCGACCACGCGGATGTTGCTTTCCGCGAGTTCCATCGCCAGCGACTGCGTAATGGCGTTCACACCACCTTTCGCCGCCGAATAGGGTACGCGATGAATGCCACGCGTCGCGTTCGAGGACACGTTCACGATGGTTCCGCGGCCACGGGCCAACAGATGCGGTAGAACGGCATGGCAGCAGTAGAGTGTCGGCATCAGCGAGCGGCGGATTTCCGCGTCTATCTGTTGCGGTTCGAATTCCGCATAAGGGCGCATTCGGATCGCCCCGCCGACATTGTTGATCAGGATGTCGACGCCGCCGAAGGTCTCGGCGGCAAACTGCATCGCCGCCTCCGCACCCTCGTAGGTTTCGAGGTTCGCGCTGAACGCGGCTGTGACTGCATTCCTGGCCTCGGCCGCAACCTCCGCGACAAACTCGGCACGGTCGACGAAGAGTACCTTGCCCCCCTCCTCCGCAGCGCGCAGCGCCACCACCCGCCCGATGCCCTGCGCCGCGCCGGTCACCACCAGAACCTTGCCAGCGAAGCGGTTTGGGAAAATCGGCGCGCTCACGCGGCTACCTCCAACACGGCGTTGGGGGTGAACTTCTCGTAGTAGAAGCTGTTGGGCTTAACGCCGGTTTCATCAAAATATCTGCGCACGGCATCGACCATCGGCGGCGGCCCGCAGAGATAGACGTCGACATCACCGCCGTTGAGCGCCTCCGCCGGCATATGCTGGGTCACCCAGCCCTTGCGTGGATGCTGGGAAGTCTCCTCCGCCACGACGGTGCTGTAGCTGAAGTTGGCAAGCCGCGCGGTGTAAGCTTCAATCTCGTCAACAAGCACAAGGTCAAGATTCCGGGTCACGCCATAGATGAGATGAACCGGCTGCTGCGAATTCTCACGGGTCAGCACTTCCAGCATGGACAGGAATGGTGCCAGACCCGTGCCGCCGGCCAGGAACAGCAGCGGACGGTTGACGTCACGCAGGTAGAAGCTGCCGAGCGGGCCGGTCAGTTCGAGGGTTTCGTCGACCTCGGCGCGCTCGAGCCAACCGCTCATCACGCCGCCGGGGATCTTCTTGATCAGAAAACTGATCCGCTGTTCGCCCGGTGCGGTGCTGAAGGAATAGGATCGATGCTGGCCGCTACCCGGCACATTGATATTGGCGTATTGCCCGGGCAGGAACGCGGGCGCCTCCGCGTCCACCTCCAGTTCCAGCACGATCGCCGCGTCGTTGTGGGACGTTACCCGCGCCACCGTGGCGGCGAATTTTAGCTGACCGGTTTTGCATGCGACCGATGTCGTCGGAACCGCGATGACGCAGTCCGACGACGGCTTCATCTGGCAGGTGAGGACGAGACCGCTCTCCGCCTCGTCGGACGTCAGCGCGTCATCGATATAGTCGTCGCCGAGCTCGTAGCTGCCGCTCTCCGCGCGGCACTTGCAGGTGCCGCACACGCCGTCGGAACAGTCCATCGGCAGGTTGATCTTGCTGCGGAAAGCCGCGTCGAGGACTTTTTCCCCATCCTTGCATTGGATGAAACGGGTAACGCCGTCCTCGAAATTCAATGCGATGTTGTAGCTGGTCATGGGATCCTCCTCGAAGTCCTTGCCGGCAGCGATCGTCAGACGTGGTAGACGTCGATGACCTGGCGGATGTAGTCGTTCTTCAACACGATCTTTTTGCTGGAGATCACCAGCTTCTCGCCGCTCGTGCGCAAGGTGACGAACATGGTGCCGAAGAAGTGGTCGGTGATCTTGTAGCGATGGTTCAGGGTGTGGAAGTTGTAGCGGACATCGACTTCCTCGCCGCGCCGCTCCAGCACTTCGACATTGCTGACGTTGTGGCTGGTTCGGGGCTCCGGCATGGATGCGCCGGAACGTTCGGTCTTGATGCGGAACACCCGATCCTCGAGCCCGTCGCGGCTCGGATAGTAGATGAGCGAGATCTGCGACTGCGGATCCTCGGTGAGCTGGTCGTCATCGTCCCATGCCGGCATCCAGTAGGTGACGTCGGACGCATAGCAGGTCAGCCATTCGTCCCATTCGCGGTCGTCCAGAAGGCGTGCTTCCTTGTAGAAAAACGCGCAGATGGCTTCGTAGGAAATGCTCATGCGACGGCTCCCTTCCTCTCGAAGGCGAGTGCTTCGCGCATCACCCTGGCCCAGTATTCGTGCTGGCGGACGAACAGTCCCTCGTCTTCGCTGCGTTCACCGGAAACCAGCGGCTTCAGGCCCATCCTCTGGGCGTTTTCATCCGGACCGTCGATCCAAAGGGGTGCGCCGCGCGACATGTCGTTCCACTTGGCGGCGATGCCGGCGTAACCGGCCTGGCAGGCCCGGAATTCTTCCAGGTCATCAGCCGTACCCATGCCGGAAACGTTGAAGAAGTCCTCGTACTGGCGGATGCGAAGCGTGCGATCCTCAGCGCTCTCGCCCTTCGGCGCGAAGCAGAAGATGCTGATCTCGGTCTTGTCCACGCTGATCGGGCGGGTGACGCGGATCTGTGTGCTGAACTGGTCCATCAGGAACACGTTCGGGTAGAGGCAGAGGTTGCGAGTCTGATTGATGATGAAGCCGGCCTTGTCCTCACCAACGCGCGCCGTGATCTCGTCGCGGTTGTTGTAGACCGGACGCACTTCCGGGTTCATGGTCCGGGTCCAGAGAAGAATGTGACCGTTTTCAAAGCCATAGACGCCGGCAACGGACTTGCTCCAGCTATTGGCGTCGACCGCCTTGGTACCCTCCTCGTGGCGCCGGTCCATCGTGGCGGCGTAGTTCCAGTGCACGGTGCTGACGTGGTAGCCGTCGCAGCCGTTCTCCATCTGCATCTTCCAGTTGCCGTCATAGATGTAGGAGGAATTGCCGCGCAGGACCTCCAGGCCGTTCGGTGCCTGATCGACGATCTGGTCGATGATGATCTTCGTCTCGCCCAGGTAATCTTCGAGCGCCGGGACATTCTCGTTCAGGCTGCCAAACAGGAAGCCGCGGTAGTTCGAAAAACGGGCAACGCGCTTGAGATCATGCGAGCCATTCTTGGCGAACTGCTCCGGATACTGGGTGGTCTTCTCATCCTTCACCTTGAGCAGTTTGCCGGTGTTGGAGAAGGTCCAACCGTGGAAGGGACAGGTGAAGCTGCCCTTGTTGCCGTGCTTGCGCCGGCAGAGCATCGCACCCTTGTGCGCGCAGGCATTGATGACCGCGTTGAGTTCGCCGGTCTTGTCGCGGGTGATGACCACCGGCTGACGGCCGATGTATGTCGTGTAATAGTCGTTGTTGTTCGGGATCTGGCTTTCATGGGCCAGATAGACCCAGTTGCTCTCGAAGATGTGCTTCATCTCCAGTTCGAACAGGTCGGCATTGGTGAAGATGTCGCGGCGGCAGCGGAACTGTCCGGCTTCCTTGTCATCCTGTACGGCGGTGGCAAGCAGCTGATCGAGGTCTCGGGCCTTGTCGATAATCGCAGACATGGTTTCTCTCCGGCCCGCGGCGCGCGGACGGCGGGCCGGGGCAACAATTTCGATGATGGAGGGGTGGCGGTCGCTACAGCGCTATGCGTCTTTACGCGCTAAGGTCGCTGTAGCCCTCTGAAATGGCGCAAGATTTTCTCCTTAGATCGATGCCGGTCCAAGGAACTGTGCGCTCACCGCCGCTTTGGCCAGCTATGCGGCGGCGCGCTTGCGCAGCTCGTTGATCTGGTTATCCACGCCGTTCACCAGCGCGGTGAGATGAACATCGAATTCGATCTCGGCGAACGGGCCGTTGAGATTGTTGGCCCTGATGCTGGTCTCGTCCGTCCGCTCGGTGACGGCCGGGACGAGCCCGTCGCGGGTCGCATAGGCGAAGTCATCGTTGACCAGCGGGTCGCCGGCGATGTTGATCTGCGTCGTCAGCTTGCGGTGGCCGTCAGCGCCGATGAAGAAGTGGATGTGCGCAGGGCGCTGGCCGTGACGGCCGAGAGCGGACAACAGCTGCTCGGTCGGGCTGCCCGGAGGCACGCCGTATCCGTGCGGCACGATGCTCTGGAACTTGTAACAGCCCTTCGCGTCGGCGACGATCGTGCGGCGCATGTTGAACGGCGCCTGCTTCCCGGTCGGGTCGAAGTGCGAATAGAAGCCGCGCGTATCGCAATGCCAGACTTCGACCGTGGCGCCGGGCAGCGGCTTGCCGTCGGACCCATAGACTGTGCCGTACATGATCAGGGTGTGGCCGTTGGCGTCGGTGCCGTCATCGAGACGGGCGAAGCCTTCCGAGACCGGCGCGCCGGCCACATAGAGCGGGCCTTCGATGGTGCGCGGGGTGTTGTTCTTGATGCCGAGTTCCTCATCGATGGCGTCGAGGCGCTCATCGAGGAAATGGTCAAGGCCGAGACCGGGCGAAATCAGGCCAGCCTGTCCGGATGCACCGAGTTCGTTGAGCCAGGCAATCCCGGTCCAGTATTCGTCCGGGGTGATGTCGAGGTCGTCGATCGCCTTGAATAGGTCGGACATAATCCGGTGGACGATCTGCTTCATGCGCGGATTGCCGCCTGGCTTGTCCAGACCACTGAGGACCATCAGAAAGTCCTGAATCTCCGGTTTGTCGAAGATCTTCACGCTCATTTTCATTCCTCCTCTTGGATTGTGATGAATGCCGGTCGCGGGCTCCTGTCTCCCTGGCAGCACCGATGAGAAAAGCTCTAGCTATCGTCCTCACGGATCGACGAGGGATGGCGCAGCAGCGGCGTCACCTCGATCTCCATGAATTTGAATAGCGGCAGCCCCGACAGGATTTCGTGCAGTTCCGCGTTGTCGCTCACATCGAAAACGCTGTAGTTCGCGTACTGGCCTGCGATACGCCAGATGTGGCGCCACTTGCCGCTGCGCTGCAGCTCCTGCGAATAGGCCTTCTCCCTGGCGATGATGTCCGCTGCTTCCGACGCGGGCAGGTCATGGGGAACATTCACATTCATTCTGACGTGAAAGAGCATGGTCAATCTCCCTGCCTGCCAATGCTGATCGACTTGCGCGCTCCATTCCGGATGAAGAAGGCCACCCGGTCTTCGTCCAGTTCGATGCCGAGGCCAGGTCCATTGGGAACCGTCAGCTCGAAATCGCTGTAGTTCAGCGGCGTGGTGAGGATTTCCTCCGTCAGCAGAAGCGGGCCAAACAACTCCGTTCCCCATTGCAAATTGGCGAAGGTGGAAAACACCTGCGCGGAGGCCACCGTGCCGAACGCGCCCTCCAGCATCGTGCCGCCGTAAAGTTCGATGCCGGCCGCGTCGGCGATGGCCGCGACGCGCTGGGCATTGAAGAGGCCGCCACTCTGCTCGATCTTGATCGCGAACACGTCGGCGCCGTGGACCTTGGCGATCTCGAAGGCGGACTCGGGCCCCGTCAGGGACTCGTCAGCCATCAAGGCGACGGGGAAGCGCCGCATCAGGCGCTTCAGCGCCGAAGCGGAGTTGACGGGTTGCTCCACCAGTTCACAGCCGGCCTCGGCGAGCGCCTTCATCCCATAGGATGCCTCGGTCTCGCTCCACGCCATGTTGACATCGACGCGCACGGCCGCGCGCTCACCAAGCGCCGCCTTGATCGCCGTCACATGGGCAACGTCCTCGCGAACCGCCCTTGCGCCGATCTTCAGCTTGAAGATCCTGTGGCGGCGCAGGTCGAGCATCTTCTCCGCCTCGGCAATGTCCTTGGCGGTATTGCCCGAGGCAAGCGTCCAGGCCACCGGCAGGCGTTCACGCAGCCGGCCGCCCAGAAGCTCACTGACTGGCAGGCCGAGACGCTTGCCCTGCGCATCGAGCAGTGCCGTTTCCACTGCGCATTTGGCGAAGCGGTTTTCCTTGATCATCTTGCCGATGCGGACCAGCAGTGCCGGTATGCGGGTCGCGTCCTGGCCAAGCATCAGAGGAGCAAAATAGGTATCGACGGCAAGCTTCATGCTTTCCGGGCTTTCGCCGCCATAGGCCAGCCCGCCGATCGTTGTTCCCTCTCCGATCCCGACGATCCCGTCACTGCAATAGACCTTCACCAGCATCAGGGTCTGGCCGTTCATCGTGGCGACCGACAGCTTGTGCGGGCGGATCGTCGGCAGGTCGACCAGCATGCTTTCGACCCGTTCGATGACGGGGAAGCGGGTTGCGGTCGGGGCGTTGGGTGCGGGTTTCGTATCCATGGTGAGCAGTCTGCGCTGCAGGACCGACGGCGTCCAACACCATTTGCATTTGCTATGATACCTTTATAGTATGGAAATGCGAATAAACGCCGAATTCTCGATACTTATTGCACTGCAACATACCTCAAACATTGGAATATCCGGGCACCGAGAGGGGCTGAATATGGATCTCCGCCAGCTTCGCTACTTCGTCGCCGTGGCCCGGGAGCGCAATTTCACCCGCGCGGCGCAGGTGCTCCATATCGCGCAGCCGCCATTGAGCCGGCAGATCCAGATTCTGGAGGAGGAGTTGGGCGTTCCACTCATCATCCGCAAAACTCGTCCCGTAAAGCTGACCGATGCCGGTCGCCTGTTCTATGAGCAAGCGCTTCAGGTCCTTGGTCGGGTGGATCAGATGCAGGCGGCGACACGTCGGGTCGGCCTGAACCAGAACAGTGTCCTGTCCATCGGCTTCGTGGCATCGACGCTTTATGGTGGACTTCCCTCGCTCGTTCGAAAGCTGCGCCGGCATGCGCCGGAGCTGGATATCCAGCTTTTGGAAATGATCTCCGTGCAACAGATTTCCGCACTGAAAGAGGGTCGCATCGACATCGGTTTTGGCCGCCTGCGCCATAGCGATCCAAACGTAACGGGTGCGGTTCTGCGCGAGGAGCGCCTGGTCGTGGCCATTCCCAAAGGCACGCCGCTCGCCGAGACCGCCTCCCCCTTGCCGGTAACGGGTCTGGCCGGTGAGAAGATCATCGTCTATCCGAAGGAACCGCGGCCGAGCTATGCCGATCAGGTGCTAAGCCTGCTGCACGGCCACGACGCGCGCCCGAGGGAGGTACAAGAGGTCCGCGAGATCCAGACGGCGCTGGGACTGGTCGCCGCCGACGCCGGCTTGTGCGTCATTCCCGCGTCAGCGCGCCAGATGCGCTCGGACGTGCACTATCGCTTACTCGAAGGAGAAGGCACGACCTCGCCAGTGATCCTCAACCACAGGGTCGGAGACGGATCGACCTACATCAAACTGATCAAGCAGTTGATTGAGGAGATGTACGCGGAGAACCCGCCCTGGCTGGACCTGGAGCACAACCTGCTGCATCCCCCGTCGGCTGAAGAATGAAAGCGGCTGGAGAGCAGTTGGCCCTCGGTACCGATACGCAGCGCCACTGGCCACTCCCCACCGGGACCATCACCTGCAACTGCGTTGTGGCAGACGGGCAACGCGTGCTGCCGCGTATCAGAAAATGAAGTCGTCCGCGTCCAGGGCTGCAATCTTGACGCCCTTCAGGAGAATCGAATCCCCGTTCAGACCATCGATCAGGACGTTCGAGCCCACCTGTTCCATGTGGTTCTTCGTCAAGTCCGCATAGCTTGTGATGCTGGCGAGGCCCGACAGGTCAAGCACATCGTGGTTCGAACCGCTTGCCGAAAAGTCGGTGATGGTGTCCTTGCCGTCGCCCTTTGCAAAAACGAAATGGTCCGAGCCTGCTCCGCCCGTCAGGGTGTCGCTGCCACCGTGCCCCCAGATGGTGTCGTTGCCCCCGCCGCCCTTGATGACGTTGCTGCCGGAATTGCCATGCAGCTGGTTTGCCAGCGAGTTGCCTGTGGCGTTGATGTTTGCCGATCCTGTCAGTGTCAAGTTCTCGAAGTTGGCGCCAAGCACGAAGCTGGCGCTCGACTTCACAAGATCTGTGCCTTGCCCGGCGAGCTCGACGAGCTTTGTCCCGGTGTCGCTCACGACATAGACATCATTGCCTTTGCCGCCCTTCACGCTTCCCGTAACCGTGCCGCCGGAACCGTCGAAATAGTCGTTGCCGGCGCCGAGGATAACCGATCCCTTGATCGTTCCGCTGTTGAAGACGGACTGGACGCCGCTGCCGCCAAGGAACGCGGTGCCGGTACTCTTGACGAGCCCGTAATTGTGGAAGCTGGAGGCAACGGCACCTGAAAAATCGACCGCCGCCACCGCAGTCTTGGTCGAATTGATGGTGCCGTAGTTGCTGACAGTAGCCGCGCTGCCATCGATCTCGATGCCGCCGGCAGCCGTGATCGTCTTGTTGTTTGTCACGATGACCTTGTCGGCGTCGATGGAGATGCCGTAGGCGGATGAGGAAATGGAGCCGTTGTTGGTGACTTTCGACCCGTCGCCACTTACCTCGATACCGTTGCCGTAAGCTTTCAGCGTCCCGTCATTGTTGGTTATGGTCGCCGTGGTTCCGGTGGAAACGATCGCCGCGCCTTTTGTCGAGGATACCAGCCCGTCATTCGTGATCTTCGCCGACTTACCGGTCGAGACGATCGCGCCGGCATAACCCTTAAGAGTGCCGTGATTGGTTAGGATGGCTGACAAACCGGATGATACGAGCACATGCGCGGCCGTCGAAACAGCCGTGTCGTTGTTGGTGACATTGGCCGATGCGCCGGACAGCACGAGCGCGTCCCCTGCGGCCTTTATCGAACCGTTGTTGACAACCATTTCGTCCTTGCCGCTTGCCTTGAGCACGCTACCTGAGGACGACGAGACAAGGCCATTGTTGACGAACTTGGTCGCCGCGCCAGATATCAGAAGGGTTGTCTTCACGACCTCGATCGCGCCGTGGTTGACAAGCTCCAGCCCGCCGCTGCGGATGTCCATTCCATTGGCCTTGGCGGAGATCGTGCCGGTCTTGCCGACCACGAAAAGGCTGCCGCTGTCGGCGACGCCCGTAGTGCCGAACCGCACCGCATAGCCGCTGTCGGCGGCGAGCGTCCCGTTGATGTAGAATGCGCGATCTGTCGCCGTCCCCGTAGCAACGACGGCCGTCGAGGCGGTAGCAACGGTCACGCCGGCATTGACCACCAGTTCCGTGTCGCTGTCGAGTACCGACACCGAGGTCGACCGATTGGCGGAGATCACGATCTTCTTTGTCATCTGCTCATCATGCGCAAGGATTTATGAGGGTTCCGTAAGGAAGGGGAAAAACAATCGACAAACCGTCGGGGCATGCGGACGGGGCTGTACATAGTCTTCGATGAACCGGCCTGGCAAGCATGTATGACCATCCGTTCTCGGAGATTGATCAATTTTCATGTCGTCGATGAGAGCTCTGTTGGCGCCACGCTCGGAGTTGAGTGTCTCACCATGCGTCGCCTGACGCTGAATTCCGTGGGTTTCCGATCAGCTTTGTGCCGAAACCAGATGCAAGCACGGTCATTTCTAAGAAATGGCAAAGAACTGAGCTCGTGATCACGTCGACCGGGCGCCATCCGCGCACAGGCAGGAGCGGAAAAGTTACATTACAGAACAATCATTCTTGGAAATTTCCAGAAATACGTGAGCCCTTCAAACACCACACAATTCGGTGATTGGTCCGAACGTACAATTTTAGACCCACGACGATGGGAAGATTGCAATTATCCGGATGAAACGCACAAATGAACTATGCCGGCATATCATTCTGTGCACGGTGGCGTGCACGCGAGAACGGTACCAGACACTTGCTTTTCTAGCTCTCGCCTTGTGCATCCTAGCAGGATGCGTTGGCGGAGGCCGCGCGCACTACAGCCCGGAACAGAGCGCTACAGCGTACGTAGACGGCTTCAAGGGTATGCGAGCCTACGTCGACGCATCGCATGCCGCCATCGGACCGCAGGAACAATGGTTGCCCCAAGCAAACGGCAAGAACCTGGAGATGCTATGCCTGTCCGGCGGCGGATCGGGCGGCGCATTTGCGGTGGGCGTATTGTCGGCGTGGAGTGCCAGTCAAACGCGGCCGGAGTTCGATGTTGTGACCGGTGTCAGTACGGGTGCGCTCATTGCACCCTTCGCCTTTCTCGGCCCATCCTACGACGCCACGCTCGTGAAGCTGTACACGGGAGGGGCAGCCAAACAGCTCGTTGACGCACGGTGGATGGGCAGCGGACTGCTGGGCACGAGCATGCTCAAGGGCGAGCGTCTGCGCGAGATGGTGACTGAATACATAACAAAGGAAATCTTCCAGAAGATCGCAGCGGAGCATCGCAAAGGCAGGCGTTTGTTTGTCCTGACTACCAATCTCGATGCCCAGCGAGGGGTAGTCTGGAACATGGGCGCGATCGCCAACAGCGGACGTCCCGATGCTCTTTCGCTCTTCCGCGATGTGCTGATTGCCTCGGCCAGCATTCCCGGCGTTTTTCCGGCTGTAACAGTCAACGCGACGACAGGCATAAGCCGGATAGAAGAACTCCATTCCGACGGAGGGGCGTCAATGCAGTTTTTCGGATTGCCGGAGATCATGCTGGCATCGCCGGGCAAGCCCCTGTTCCCAAGCAACCCGCACCTCAACATCTATGTGATCATAAACAATGCGCTCATTCCGGAATTTGGCACCACGAACAACTCAACTCTTGCTGTCGTAGGGCGTTCCTATGCCACCATGGTCAAGTCGCAAACGAAACAATCTCTTCTTGCCCTTTACAATTTCAGCCAGAGGACAGGGGGCAATCTCAAAATAGCGTCGATCGACAAGCAGATCCCCTATTCGATGCTGGACCCATTCAATACCGACTACATGCGAGCAGTCTTCGCTGATGGGTATGACCAGTTCTCCAAGGGCCTGTTGTGGAGAGATTCCCCCGTGTTCGAATAGCTTCCGGCTGGTGACCATAGGGCCATTTCGCGGGCCGCTCGATCCCCGCCTCAGTCAGTCGCTTCGACTGAAATCAAGGCTTGTCTGCCTTGATCAGCAGCGACGGCATGTCGAATTCAATCGCCCCACCGTCGATCAGGAAGGGTCGCAGCGCTGACTTCGACCCGTTGAGAAGCCGCTCGAATTGTTCGTCATCGAGCATGCCTCCGAGGGTCCACACGCAGGCCCGTTCGGTCGAGACCAGATCATCCACCGATCTGAAGCGGACTTTCTCATTGCGACGGACGACCTCCGCGTCCGCAATACCCGCTTCATCACAGATCTGATGCAGCCGATCGGCACTCCCGAGCGTGAAGGGCGAGCGAAAGGCATTGCCGACCATTTCGCCGAACAACCGGTCGAGCAACTGCGCGAACGCGCAGTAACCCGGCGAATTCTCCACCGCGTCGCATACGGCCACAACCAAGCGGCCGCCTGGCTTCAGGACCCGCATCATCTCGGATAGAGCCTTCGGCTTGTCTTCGAAGAACATCAGGCCGAACTGACTGACCACGATATCGAAGCGGTCGTCAGCAAAGGGCAGAGCCTCTGCAACTCCCTGCATCCATTCGATCTCGACAGGCTTGGCGCGCGCAACGGCCAGCATTTCGGGATTTGCGTCTAATCCGACAGTCGAGCCGGACGGACCGGCAATTTTTGCCACGGCCAGCGTCAGAGCGCCGGTTCCGCAGGCCACGTCCAGCACGCGATCTCCCTCCCTCACTCCAGCCTCGGCAGCAACGATCGGTCCCCATTGGGCAAACAGCGCCGGTACGAAGCGAGTGTCATAGATTTCTGCAGGACTTCGCACTTCCACGAGCGTTTCCATGGTTCTCCACCACCTCCACGGTCCACCGCCAGCACGTCGGGTGGATATGCCGGCGCGTAGAGGATATGCTTGAAGGATGGCACTCGCCCATGACCGGACGTCTTTGTCGCTTGCCGTATCGTCCAAGATACTCGATGCGGAACGGTCCGATTGCGCTTCGGCGACGGTGGGGGCGGATAACCGGCACAGGCCAGTGGGCACCGACCTGCTTTCTGATGTCCTGGGGACGGTCAAGCTGACCGGAGCCTTGTTCTTTATGGTGGATGCGAGCTTCCCCTGGGGCATCGAGGTGCCGCATTCGGCGGCATTCTCTCCTATCATCCTGCCGCGCGCCCAACACATCGTGTCCTATCACATTATCCTGAAAGGATCGGGCTGGGCGTGCATTCCCAATCTGACCTCCACGCGTTTCGAGGCCGGCGACATATTGGTTCTGCCTTATGGTGACCCGTATTCGATGCTCAGCGAACCCGATCAGACTCCGGAATTCGACATCGAAACGACATTGGAGTTTTTCCGGGAAATGGCGCGTGGCAATCTGCCCTTCTCGGTGAGAGAGGGTGGCGGCGGCTCTCCGCAAAGCAAATTCGTCTGCGGCTTTCTCGGCTGCGACATGCAACCCTTCAATCCGCTGTTGTCGACGCTGCCACGGCTCTTGCGGATCAAGAGGTCGCCGGATGGTCGCGCTGGGTTGTTGAGCCGCCTTATCGACCTCACGATATCAGAGGCGGACAAGCCGCGACTCGGCGGCAGCGCCATCCGGCTGAGGTTGAGCGAACTGATTTTCGTCGAGGTCATGCGCCAGTATCTGGAAAACCTGCCGGCCCACGAGACCGGCTGGCTTTCGGGGCTGCGCGACCCTGCAATCGGCAAAGTCCTGACCGTGCTCCATGAACAGCCGGCATATCCGTGGACGCTGAATGAACTCGCAAGTCGTGCCCGCATGTCGCGTGCAGCCCTTGCGAAACGCTTCACCCATCTCGTCGGCCATGCGCCAATGCAGTATCTGACGCTTTGGCGCATGCAGATGGCTGCGCGCCTCCTCGCTGACGGCCCCATGAAGGTCGCCGCCGTCGGCCGCGCGATCGGCTACGAATCCGAAGCTGCCTTCAGCCGGGCGTTCAAGAAGACCGTTGGCGTGTCCCCCGCCGCATGGCGTGGTGTCGCTGCCGGAACGAACTTGCCTTGAAGCTCGACGGCTTCCCGCTCGCATGCACACGGGTCGCGAGATCCGCAACTGCATCAGCAAGGCGTAGTTCAACGCGCCCTAGATCCGCTTGCCACCTGCCGTTTCGAAGACATGCGAGCGTTGCGAAGCAAGGCTCACCATCAGCAACTCTCCGGGCGTAATCGTCAGCCGTTCCTTCGATACGATGGTGATTTCCACGCCGGCCAACCGGGCCGTCACGTGGGTTTCCGCACCGGTCGGCTCGACGACCTGAACCTCCACCGGCACCGCACCCTCGCCGCCAATGACGATATCGTCCGGACGGATACCGTAGGAAATCTCCGTTCCGACAGGTGCGTTCGGCTTGCCCGGCAGATGTGCAAGGCCGGCGACCGTGATGCCGTTCTCGGTCACCCTCGCCGGCAGGATGTTCATCGCCGGACTTCCCATGAAGGTTGCGACGAAGAGGTTCTCCGGACGGTCGTAGAGTTCCAGCGGCGTGCCTATCTGTTCGACACGTCCGCCGTTCATCACCACGATCTTGTCGGCCATGGTCATGGCCTCGATCTGGTCGTGGGTCACATAGACGATGGTTGATTTCAGGCGTTGATGCAGTGCCTTGATCTCGGCGCGCATTTTCACCCGCAATTTCGCATCGAGGTTCGACAACGGCTCGTCGAACAGGAAGACCTTGGGGTGGCGCACGATGGCGCGCCCCATGGCGACGCGCTGCCGCTGGCCACCCGAGAGCTGAGCCGGCTTGCGATCGAGAAGCTGCGTCAACGACAGGATGTCGGCAGCCTTTTCAACCTCCGCCTTGATCTCCGCCTTGGACCGCCCTGCAAGTTCCAGAGCAAAGCCCATGTTCTGCGCCACAGTCATCTGCGGGTAGAGCGCGTAGTTCTGGAAGACCATGGCAATGTCGCGATCCTTCGGCTCAAGTTCGTTGACCCGCCTGCCGTCGATGGCGATCTCGCCGGAGGTCACGCTCTCCAGTCCGGCGATCATCCGAAGCAGCGTGGATTTCCCACAACCGGAGGGGCCGACCAGGATGACGAACTCGCCGTCCTTGATTGGAACGTCCACGCCATGCATCACGGGGACAGCGCCATAGGACTTCTTCAGATTGGAGATTTCGACGGTTGCCATGGGATTACCTCAGTCGAGTTTGCGGATGCGGAGCGCAAGGTTAGGACGGCCCGGAAGCTCGATACCGAATGCCGCTTCAGCCTTGCCACCGCGGACGATGTTGCCGTGGCGCTGCGGATGCGGAATGTGGGCCGCAATGCGCTTTGCCCGCACCACCGTCATGTGCCAGGTATCGATCAGGTCGATCTCATAGTTGCCATCCTCGGTCGGCAGGCCGGTCGTCCACTGGATTGGCTGGTGTTCGCCGAAGTAGATGAAATCCACCTTGCCGCCGAGATCGCGCGCACCGGAAATACGGCTCCAGGGCCATTGGTCGTTCATGCCCATCGGCTCCAGCCCTTCAAGCTGGTCTTCCTGCAGCAATTGCAGCAGGAACTTGATGCGCTTCCAGCTTTCGCCGTGCAGCGTGCCACCCTTTGCCCACCAGATCAGATCGTCCGGGTCCGCATAGGTCTCGCCATGACCGGCATAGCCGCCGCGCATGACGGTCGTCCAGAAGCGATGGACGAGCTCTTCAGCGGTGATGTTACCCCAGCAAGGCCAGATATTGCCTTCGTATTCCGGTTCGTCGTTGACGACAGGCTTGCCGTAGGCAACGCGCCATTCCGGCGTGCGCTTCACATCCCAGTTCTGGATGCAGACATGGGTGATCCAGGGCTTGCGATGGTCGAAGTTCATGTTCTGGTCGCCATTGTGGATCGACCGGAGGTGTTGCGCGGGATCGTTTTCTTCCAGGATGTGGCAGAAGCGGTCCCAGGTTTGCACCGGGATGGTGTCGAGCAGGAAGTCATACTCGTTGGCAAGCGCCCACCAGATGTTGCGGAAGGCGGAAAGACGCGCAGCCGCATATTCCACATACCGCAGATTCTGCTCCTCCGTCATGGTGGCATAGCCCCAGCGGTCATAGGGATGGAAGAGGATCAGGTCGGCTTCGATGCCGAGTTCGCCGAGGCGGGCAATCTGCTTTTCGAGATGCCTGAAAGCAACGGGGTTCGGGCGATCGAAATCGATGCTGCCATCAGCCTTTTCCATGAACATCGCCTGCAGCGGTTCATTGGTATTGAAGGGATAGTCCTTGGGGAAGACGGCCATGCGGATCTTGTTGAAGCCGCTCATCTCAAGGCTTGCGAGCGTCCGCTCCTGCATTTCCAGCGGCTGGTGCGTCCAGGCATAGCAGGTGGTGCCGAAGGGATAGTAAGGCGTGCCGTCTTCATAGACGAAATGGAACTGGTTGCGCACGCGAACCGCCCCATGCACACCTTCGCGCGCGGGTGAAACCGTCAACGAACCGGACTTGCCATCGAGTTCCTCAAGCGAGGACGAGGTGGTAAAGGTCCACTCCCCTACCGTGTCGGGCATGAAGCGGATGACATAATCTTCGCCGCCGTCGTGGAAACCCGTGACGCGGACCTTGCGATTGCCCTGGCTGAAATAGGCATGAAGCGTCACGTCGAGATAGGGATTGCCGCCGGTCGGGCCTTTGAAGCGGGCTTCGAAAATATCGTAGAGATGGGTCATGATTATTCCTTGACCGCTCCGGACGTCAGGCCGGAGACGAAATAGCGTTGGAACATGAGATAGACGATGGCTGCGGGAAGCACCGTCATGATGATGGCAGCGTTGAGCTGGCCGTAGTCGCTCTGGAATTGACTCTGGAAATTCATCAGACCGAGCGGAAGGGTCCACATGCGCGGATCCTGCAGGATCACCAGCGCCATGGCGAATTCATTCCAGGTCGCAACGAAATCCAGGATCAGCAGTGCCGAGAGAACCGGCAGCGATACCGGCAGGAAAATCCGCCGGAAGATCGTGAAGTGCGAAGCGCCGTCGATGCGGGCGGCTTCAGACAGCTCCTTCGGCACGGTGGAGAAGAAGCCATACAGAATGAAGACCTGATAGGGGATACCGAAGGCCAGGTAGGGCAGGATGATGCCGGGATAGGTGTTGATCAGGCCGAAGGCATTTACCTGCCGGAAGATCGGCGCGAGCATGACCTGGAAGGGCAACATCGTGCCGAAGACGAAGAGCGCAAAGAGCACCTTGTTGATCCGCATCGGCACCTTGGCGAGCGCATAGGCTGCCATGGCCGATACGAACAGGCCGAGCGGCACCTTGATGAAGGTGATGACGATGCCGTTGAAAGCGGTCGTCGAGAAATTCCCGCGGGCCCAGGCCGCCGCGAAATTGCCGAAGGCAAGCTCGGTGGGCGGACTGAAAGCGCTCGATCCCATCACCGTCGAATTCGACTTCAAGGACGTGAAGACGATGAACAGGAATGGCGTGATCCAGATGATCGCGAACAGAATGAAGGCGATCCAGAGAGCTACGAGTACGGGGTCGACCTTGTTGGAGCCGACAGGGCGGAACGCCTGGGAAAACACCTTCATCGTCCCATATCCTCACGCTTGAACATCCAGCGCATGTAGGGGATCACGACGACCAGCGTGATCAGCAGCAGAACCACGGAAACCGCCGCCCCGCGCCCGAAGACCCCGAGTTGCATTGATTGTGTGTAAGCCCACATCGCCAGCATCTGCGTCGATTGCGCCGGCCCACCGCCGGTCATGCCGTAGACGATGTCGAAGGCTTTCAGCGAATTGATGAGCGACAGTACGAAGACGACGGTCATTGTCGGCACGAGTGCCGGCAGCGTCACATAGCGGAACACGCCCCAGCGCCCTGCCCCATCGATGCGGGCAGCCTCGATCAGCGTGGTCGAAACGCTCTGCAGGCCGGCAAGAAACAGCACCATGGAAAAGCCGACCGACTGCCAGACATGGGCAACGAACACGGACCACAGCGCGATCTTCTTGTCGCCCAGCCAGTCCATGATCCATCCGGTCAGCCCCCAGCTCGTCAGCAACCCATTGAAAAGGCCGAAGAACGGGTCGTACATCCACTTCCAGATGGTCGCGACAGCGATGGAAGCGATGATGACGGGCAGATAGAACACGATGCGCAGTCCCGACCTGCCGGGAATGTTCTGATTGAGCGCAAGTGCCACGCCGAAGGCAATCAGGTTTGGCACGATGACTGCCGTCGTCGTCCAGATCAGCGTGTTCCAGAGCGCACCCCAGAACACCGGATCCTGCGTCATGATCGCCCGGTAGTTCGCGAGCCCCACAAATTTCGCCTGCGGGCTCAGTCCGTTCCAGGACGAAAAGGACATCCGGATGACGTCGATCATCGGGTAGACCGCAAAGAGGAGATAGACGATCAGGGCGGGCGCGAGCAGGACGTAACCCTGCATGCTCGGCCGCAACGTCAAGCGCGCTTTGGACATAGATTTTCACCAGGTCGGTGCGAGGCCCCGGAGCATGCTCACAGGGCCTCACCTTGGGAGGTTAGCCTCTGTTGGCGATGAAGCTCTGCATGGCCTTGCCGGCATCTTCCGGCTTGATGTTGCCGGATGCTACTTCGTTGATGACACGGAAATATTCCGTGGTCACATCGAGCGGGAAAGCCTGGTCGCCGTTCATGTAGATCTTGTCGTACTTGGCGAAGATATCCATCCACTTCTGATCAAGCGGATCGATCTTCTCGTACTTCACATTCGCGTTGATCGAGATCGAACCGAAAGCGCCGAGATTGTCCTGCTGCACCTTGTCGGAGAGCATGTAATCGAGGAACTTTGCGGCCGCATCCGCCTTGTCGCTCTTCGAGGAAACGTAGAGATACTCCGCGAAACCATAGAGGCGATCAGTGCCCGTCGGGAACGGGAAAAGGTCGAAATCTGCAAGCCGGTTCTCATTGCGCAGCTGGCTGACCAGCCAGTCCCCTTCGAGCATCATGGCCGCACGTCCCGCAAGGAACAGGTTGAAGCTCTGGGCCTGGTCGATCCCCATGAACGGCGACAGAATGTAGTTCTGTGACCAGTCGTTCAACTCCTGGAAGCTCGCCGTGGCGCAGGCCTCGGTCGACCAGTCGACCTTCATCGCCATGAGACCATCGTGCTTTTCGGCACCGCATTTCGCTTCCAGAATGACGTCCATCAGGCGCATCAGGTGCCAGTTGACCGTGCCGCCGAAGGTCATGGCCGGAATGCCGGCTTCCTTCAGCTTGGCTGCGTCAGCCTTCAGCCCGTCATAGGTTGCCGGCGGCTGGGTGATGCCCGCCTTTTCGAACAGAGCCTTGCTGTAGTAGATGCCCTCGCCGTGGAAGGTGTAGGGAACGCCATGGCGACCGCCTTCATAGATCTTCGAGAAGCTGCCGGCCGTTCCGACCAGACGCTTGTCCCAACCGTACTCGTCGTAATATTTGTCGAGCGGCAGCGACAGGCCGGCATTGACGAATTCGCCCCCAAGCCCAAGGCCTGCCCACATGAAGAAGATGTCCGGACCCTGGCTCGACTGCGCAGCCACGCGGAGCGCAGCCTTATGCTCGTCCACGGAGCGGTTCTCGAGCGAAATCGTGATGTCGGGGTTCGCGGCCTGAAATTCCTTGATGATCTTCTGCCACGCGACGTTGGCGGACTCGTTGTCGAACGACAGGGTCCAGATCTTCAACTCTTCGGCGGCGGCCGAATTCATGCCAAGCCCCGCGGCGATCGCCAGCGCAGAAAGCGTAGCGGCAAGAGTATTCTTCAGTCTCATAAAAGCCTCCCTTAGAGCGGTCCTCTCCGCCGTCCGAAAATCGCGGACACAGACCTCTTTGTCAATCACTTTTTTCGTGTACGAAATAAAGCATTCCAAAATTTGGTATTTTCTCCTATATTTATAACCGAAATGGGCGTTATCTGGCATTTTGCAACGCAACATCGTTCGTGTTCGAAAAATATTGCGTTGCAGTCGCGAGTCTGAACTAGAATTGCGCTGGAGGGGAAAGACGCATGCAGGATGTAAAAGAGCTTTTCAGGGATCAGGAAGCACCGGCGGGCCGAATCGTTCGCGCAATTGCCGCAATCGGCGCGGCCACTGCGACTCAGCTGGTGAAATCCACCGGCCTCGCCCGCTCGACCGTTTCAACACTTCTTTCGGAACTGAAAGATAGCGGCATCGTTCTTGACCTCGACACCAAGAGCAACGGCTTCGGCCGCCCCTCGCAGCTTCTCTCCCTCTATCCCGGAACGGGGCGTTGCGCAGGCGTTCTGCTTGGCCTCGGCGAAATCCGCATCGTCATCTGCGATCTCGCCCATACCGTGCTTTCCGACGTCTGGTTTGAAATGCGCCGCGACTACACGCCGGAAGAGGCGGCCGAGCAGATCAAGGCCAATCTCACGCGGGAATGCGCCTCGCTCGGTCTTGCCATCAAGGATCTCCTGGGCGTCGGTCTCGCGATCTCTGCGCCGCTCAGCTATGACGGGCGCGTGCTGAACGGCGACGTGCTGCCGACCTGGGGCGGCGTCGACCTTGCCGCGATCTTCTCCAAACATCTCGACTGTCCGCTGCATGCGGAGAACGAGAGTCATTGCGGCGCGCTCGCCGAAATGACCTGGGGTGCGGCGATCGGCGAGAAGGACTTCGTGCTCTACAAGTTCGATCTCGGCGTCGGCGGCGCGATCGTGCGAGACGGCGTGGTGCAGCGCGGCTTCAATGGCAGCGCGGCCGAGTTCGGCCATATCGTGCTCGATTCCCACGGCAGCCTCTGCCGCTGCGGCAATCGGGGCTGCCTTCAGACCTTCGTTGGAGGCTATCACCTCATGCGGCATGCCGAAGCCTTCGGCGGGCAGCCGGTCACCATCGATCAGTTCATCGAGCGCGCCCGCGAGGGGCGCCTCGGATATCGGCGCCTGATCGAGGATGCGGCGGAAAAGGCCGGCTGGGGCATGGGCATCACCGCCAGCATCCTCAATCCGCCGCTCTTCATCATTGTCGGCAAGCTGGCGACGATCGGCGAGGCCTTCACCGAGCCTCTGGAGCGAAGCTTCGCGCGTCACACGCTGCCCCCGCCTGACCAGGTTGCCGACATGCCTCGGCCGCGTTTCGTCGTCGGCAAGTTCCTCGGCAATGACGACACCGTCATGGGCGCTGTCGCTCTGGTGCTTCACCAGCATGGCCGGGTGGCACACAGCCTCTGAGGCCTAGGGCTCACAATTCGAAATGAGCAGGCCCACGCCAGGTCTCCGACCATGCTGGCCGCCGGGTTACTGATGGCCTTCTCGATGAACAACGTTCTAGACCAAGTTGACCGCCGGGCGGTTGAGGGCGATTGGCGATCTACGCCGCCGTCCAGAGGACGCCAGGCAATCGATCTTGCTTACCAAGCCGGGGGCGACAGCTTTCGGCTTCCCCGGGTCGGCAATTGTGTCTCGATCCGAGCGCGCTACTGGCGCGGCGCCCCGCCGTATCGTCGGTGTTTTAGACGATCTGCTTGATGAAGCTTTCAAGCATGGCTTTCAGGCGCTGGGCGTCTTCATTGCCATAGTTGTCCTCGACCTTGGCCTCGTGCTCTTCGACGCGCTTGTTCTGGCTTGCCAGCATCGAAGCACCCTTGTCGGACAGAAACATGCGCACCTTGCGGCGATCGGACGGGTCGGGCACGCGGTAGACGAGCGCATCCTGCACCATGCGATCGACAAGCTTGGTCAGTGTCGGCAGATTGAGCGCCAGCTCCTCGGCAAGCTTCCCCATCGGCAGGCCACCAGACTCCGACAGCACCTTCATGAGCCGCCACTGGTCGAGGGATACGCCTTCTGCGGTCAATTGACGGCTCAGATGCCTGTTGGCTTGAGCCAACAGATGAGACAGATGATCGTTGAGCGAGCGCTCGGCCATGATTCTTTAATCAGCAATTGTTTAATCGGAAACTATATATATAGTGCTTCTAACGTGTCGCATAGACTGACACCAACGAAAAGAAGAAAATCATAATCCGCAGGTTGCGGAACTTGCGGTCCGGGGCGGAGCGTAGACGAAAAGGGAGAATGCCGTGACGCTCGATTTAGCTCCAATCGGGACTGGAAACCGCATGTCGACACGCGGGCGCACCCCGGCGCGCCGGTCGACTGGTTCGCTGCTCGATACGCTGATTTCGCAACGGAGAGGCGGACAAGGGTCGGGCCCGCGAAACAGAGGGCCGATCCGCATCGGCCTTCTAGTGCCCTTCCAGGGTGCCGATGCAATCTGGGGACCCTCCTGCCAGTACAGCGCGGTGCTCGCCGCTGCTGAACTCAATGAAAACGGCGGCATCCTTGGTCGGCAGATCGAGTTGCTCGCCGCAGATGCGGGCGGAAGTCCGCAAGCCGTGGTCGAACGCGCCCGCGATCTCGTCGAGCGCCAGGGCGCCGACGCTTTGGTGGGCGTGCACCTCTCCTCCGTCCGAGTCGAACTCGCCCGCGCCCTTGCCGGACGTGTGCCCTACGTTTTCGCACCCTTGTTTGAGGGCGCCACTGAAAGAGAGCGGGTCTTCAGCATTGGCGAAGTGCCGGAACGGCAGTTTGCCGGTCCGGTCAGCCATTTCATGGAACAACGCAAATCGCGTCGCTGGTTTCTCGTGGGCAATGACTACGTGTGGCCCCGTGCCACGCACAATTGGGTCCGTGACTTCGTCGCGAAGCACGGTGGGGAGGTCGTGGGCGATGAATATGTCGGCCTCGGCCACGACACCGCTCATCTCATCGACGTCATCGAGGCGGCCAATCCGGATGTCCTCTTCCTGTCGCTCGTCGGATCCGAATGCGTACCCTTCAACCGCATGTTCGCCGAACGCGGCCTGTCGCGTCGTATCATCCGGTTGTCCGGCGCCATCGAAGAAAACACGCTGATGGCGATAGGGGCAGAGAATACCGAAAATCTGTACTGCGCCGCCGGTTATTTCAGCGCACTGGAAACGCCGGAAAACCGCAACTTCCTCAAGCGTTATCGCGATGCCTTTGGAGTGACCGCGCCGGTGCAGGGTGTACTCAGCGAAGCCTGCTACGAGGGCTTGCGGTTCTTTGGCGCCCTTACGGCTCGCGCTAAATCACTGGATCTCGACATCCTGTCCCAGGCCTTCGAGGGCCTGACCTTTGAGAGCCCGCGTGGCGTCACAACCGTCCGCAACGGGGTGGCAACGGGGCCGACCTATCTGGCCCGTGCCGATGGCACTGAATTCGAAATCCTGCGCAGCTTCAGCAACGACTGATCTCCCCACACTCCTGAACTCCCGCAGCGGCAAGCACCTGCTCGTCGCGCGCGTTTGCGCGCCGTCTCACCAGCGACAGCACGAGCCTCATCTTCTGTTCGCCAAATTGACGAGATGTGAAAAACTGTGGCGTTTACGCAAAAATAGTTGAAAAAGAAAATATTGAATATATAAACATCTCGACCGCATGAATTCCGCAGATCCCCCGGGCTTCGAGGCCCAGGCCGGCAGGCTATCGCCTGCCGCAACGAACCCGTGCGTCCACGAGTCTGAAAACGAAGAGGGTGAACACATGAAAATCAACAGACGTCTTTTCCTTGGCGGCACCGCAGCCGCGCTCACAACACCGTGGATCAGCAGCGCATTCGCGGCCGACGATATCACCATTGCCAGCATCTATGATCTGTCCGGTGGCCTTGAAATCTACGGCCAGCCTATCGACGCCTGCCTCGACCTCGCCGTTTCCGAGTTGAATGAGGCCGGCGGCCTGCTTGGCCGCAAGATAAAGGTCCAGAAGTACGATCCGCAGTCCAATGTTCAGCTCTATACGCAGTTCGCAACCGAAGCGGCGACCAGCGTTCAGGCGTCGGCCGTCTTCGGCGGCATCACCAGCGCCTCGCGCGAGGCCATTCGCCCGATCCTCGGCCGTTATCAGACGCTCTACTTCTACACCCCGCTCTATGAAGGCGGCGTCTGCGATCGCAACACCTTCTCCACCGGCTCCACGCCGTCCCAGACCATCGGCTCGCTGATGCCCTTTGCCGTCAAGAACTTTGGTAAGAAGGTCTATGTGCTGGCGGCGGACTACAACTACGGCCAGATCTCGGCCAAGTGGGTCCGCGACTACACGACCCAGGCCGGCGGCGAAGTGATCGCGGCCGAGTTCTTCCCGCTTGACGTCACCGACTTCAGCGCCGCGATCCAGAAGATCCAGCGCGAGAAGCCGGACGTCATCTACACGCTGTTGGTCGGCGGAAATCATATGTCGTTCTTCCGCCAGTGGGCGGCAGCCGGCATGGCAGGCCAGATTCCGATCGTGTCCACCTCGTTTGGCGGCGGCAACGAGCATATCGTTCTGACGCCGGCAGAGTCCGATGGCGTCATGGCGGCGTTCGGCTATTTCCAGGAGATCAAGTCGCCGACCAACGAAGCCTTCGTCAAGCGCTACCACGCCAAGTTCGGCGACAATGCGCCTTACGTGACCGAACACGCATCCTCGACCTACAACGCCATTCACCACTGGGCAAACGGCGTCAAGAAGGCGAACTCGCTCGACCGGATGGCCGTCATCGAAGCGATCGAAAGCGGCTCGACCGTCGAGGGTCCGGGCGGCCCGAACACCATCGATCCGAAGACGCATCACTGCGCCACGGATGTCCATATCGGCCGGGTAAAGAACCACAGCTTCGAGATTCTCGAAAGCTATCCGAACCAGCCACCGCTCGACACGGCCGCCGTTTGCGACCTGATCCAGAATCCGAACGACAACCAGCAATACGTCATCCAGTAAGCGACGGACCAGCGTTTCTCGGAATGCGGTCTCTCCGCATTCCGGGCACCCGGTGGGATAGGACCAGTGGATTATTTTCTTGTTGTGCTGCTCCAGATCGTTGGAGCGGTCGGCAATCTTGCGCTCATCAGCGTGGGACTTGCCGTCATCTTCGGCATGATGCGGGTGATCAACCTCGCCCATGGCGAGTTCATCATGCTCGGCGGGTTTGCCGCCATCTTCAGTGCCCAGGCGGGCATCAACATCTGGATCGCCATGCTGGTGGTCGCCCCTCTCAGCGTTGCACTGCTCGGTGTCGTGGTCGAGCGGCTGATCATGCGCCGTCTCTATGGCCGTCTCGTCGACACCATGCTGGCGAGCTGGGGACTAAGCCTCCTGCTGATCGGTCTGGCGACCACCTTCTTCGGCAACCGCGTGGTCGGCATCGCAGCACCTGTCGGCAGCTTCCGCATCGGTGCCTATAGCCTCGGTGCCTATGATTTCGTGTTGGCCGGCGTCGCAGCTCTCGTCTTTGCCGGTGGCTATGCATTGCTGCGCTTCACCTCACTTGGTCTTGTTGCCAGAGCGACGATGCAGAACCGTGAAATGGCGTCCTCGCTCGGGATAGAACCGTCGCGTGTCTATGCCGTCACCTTTGCGGTCGGCGCCGGTCTGAGTGGCCTTGCAGGCGGCCTGCTTGCCCCGATTTCAGGCGTGCTGCCAACCATGGGCGTCGCCTATGTCGCCAAGGCCTTCATCACCGTGATCACCGGCGGCGCAAGCGTCATCACCGGCACGGCTCTGAGTTCGGCGCTTCTCGGCGGCATCAACACCGTCTCGACCTTCCTGACGACGCCTGTCATCGGCGATGTCGCGCTGCTTCTCGCCGCAACCATCTTCCTCCGCATCCTGCCGACCGGCATCACCGGACGCATCTTCAAGGGGGCACCATGACCTTTCCGGCCCTTTTGCGTGCCAGCAGAACGCATGTCGCCCTGGCAGCGATCGCCACGACTGCCGCCATCCTCATCCTGCCGACGGCCGCACCGCTCTACACGCTGATCAACATCACGCTCTACATGTCGATGGGTGTCTTCGCCCTCAGCCTCGCCCTGCTCTGGGGCTATGGCGGCATCCTCTGCTTCGGCCAGTCAGCTTTCTTCGGGCTTGGCGCCTATGCCTATGCGATCGCCGCCCTCAATTTCGGCGACACGACACTCGCTGCCGGCTTCGCCGTTGCCGTGCCAGCGATTTTTGCCGCCGGTCTTGGCTATTTCCTGTTCTACGGCCGTCTAAGCGACGTCTATCTCGGCGTCATCACCCTGACCGTCACTCTCATCCTGTTCAAGCTGATCAACAGCACGGGCGGCGATGCCTGGCGGATCGGTACAGCCCGGATCGGCGGCTTCAACGGCATTCCCAATACGCCGTTGCTGACGATGCCCTTCACCACGGTTCCCCTCTCCCCGCCGCAGATGTTCGTCTTTGCGACCGGCGCCCTGTTTAGCACCTACGCGCTCTGCAAGGGCCTGATCGTCACTCCGTTCGGCCGCGCCGTCATCGCGGTCCGGGAGAACGAGATGCGGGCAGAATTGCTCGGCTACAATGCACGACGCCTCAAGCTTGCCGTGTTCGTCATCGCGGCGGCTATCGCCGGACTTGCCGGGCTTCTCTTTGCAAACTCGGTCTTCGTCAGCCCGACCATGTTCAGCCTCTCCATGGCAGCGCAGGTTCTGATCTGGGTCGTAGTGGGTGGTCTTGGAACCCTGTTCGGGCCTGTGGCCGCCTGCTTTGCCCTGCAGATCGCCACAGTGGCGCTCGGCAAGCTCGGGCTGGTCGACCCGAATATTGTGCTCGGCGTCGTGCTGATCATCTTTGTCGTCCTGGTACCTGGCGGCATTCAACCGGCTTTGACGAGCCTTGCTCGACGGCTCTTCGACGCGGACCGCCGCTCCGCCACGTCCCCGATCAGGGAGGCCGTGCAATGAGCGACTTTCTTCTCGAAGCCAAGGATGTCGCCATGCATTTCGGCGGCGTGAAAGCGCTCGATGGCGTCGATTTCCGCCTGAAGAAGGGCGAGCTGCGCTGCCTTCTCGGCCCAAACGGTGCCGGCAAGACAACGTTCTTCCGCTGCCTCACGGGCACCTATAAGCCGACCCGCGGCCAGATCCTGTTCAAGGGCAACGACATCGCCGGCAAGGAAAGGCATGACATTGCCCGCGCCGGAATGGGTGTCAAGACGCAGGTGCCGAGCCTTTTCGACGGCCTGACTGCGCATGAAAACCTCTGGCTTGCGCTTAGAACCGTGAAGAACCGGGCGAGCCGCGAGGCAAAGATCGCCGATGTCATGGAACGCGTCGGTATCTCGGCGCTGCGCGACGGCGTGCTTGGCCGCATGGCCCATGGCCAGCGCCAGCTGGTCGAACTCGCCATGGTCGTGGCAAGCGATCCGGACCTCGTCCTGCTCGACGAACCTGCAGCCGGCATGACGGACAAGGAAGTCGAGCGGCTTGCCTCGATCATCCGCGACCTGAACCGGACACATACGGTGGTGGTGGTCGAGCACGACATGCATTTCATCCGCATGATCGCCGATCAGGTCACCGTATTCCACCAGGGCCGAATTCTGACGGAAGGCCATGTCGAACAGATCCTCGCCGACCAGACTGTGCGGGATGTCTATCTGGGGAAAAGCCATGTCGTGTGAACTTCTGGTCACCAAGGATCTTCGCTCGGGCTATGGCCGCATCCCGATCCTGTTCGGCATCGATCTGTCGATTGCCGAAGGCGAATTCGTCGGCATTCTCGGCCATAACGGCATGGGCAAGTCGACGCTGTTACGCACGCTGATGGGTCACATTCCGGCAACGGCCGGGATCGTCGCCTTCAATGGTCAGGATATAGGCCGCGCCTCCCCCGCTGCCCGCGCCCGCGCCGGTATCGGTTATGTGCCGCAAGGCCGGCAGATCTTCCCGGCCATGTCAGTCCTGGACAATCTGCGTGTCGGGGCTGCTCATGAGAGCCAGAAGAACGCGAAAGCGATCATCGAAAAGGTGATCGAGGAACTGCCGCGCCTGAAGCCGATCCTGACACGCACCGGCGGCGTGCTCTCCGGAGGCGAACAGCAGATCCTGGCGCTTGCCCGCTGCCTGTGCGCCGAGCCGAAGCTGATCCTGCTCGACGAACCGACGGAAGGCATTCAGCCGTCGATCATCGAGGAGATGAAGGACACTCTCAAGGCACTGGCCACCGCCCGCAACCTCTCGATCCTGCTCGTCGAGCAGAACCTCCAGTTCATCAGCGATCTCGCTTCCCGTGTGCTTGTCATCAAGCGCGGGCAGCTCTCCGGCGAAATCGACCCTGCCAGGCTGCACGACGCCGACCTGACGGGCGAGTTCCTGCCCGTCTGATCCCTTTCCACAGTCATCCAACGAGGTCACCATGATTACGATCACTGCCATTATCCGCGTCCGCCAGGGCTACGAAAAGACCATGGCCCAGGCCCTGCTCGAGGTTGCCGAACACGTGCGGGCCAACGAGCCCGACACCGTCGGTTTCCATATTTCACAGGACACCGCCGATCCCTGCCTGTTTGCGACCTACGAGCGCTTCACCGACCGTGACGCAATGGACAAGCACAACGGCTCCGATGTCGTGGCCCGCTTCTTCGGCATAGCAAAGCCCATCCTGGACGGTGACGTGATCCTGATCACCGCCAATGAGATTTCCGCCAAGGCGTGAAGCCCGGCAAGAGAAAGGAAAGTTCCGACATGAACGCACCTGTGACCCTCAAGCGCCTCGGCGCCGATGCGGCTCGATTTGTGGCCAAGGAAAAGAAGCTGTTCATCGATGGCCAGTGGCTTCCATCCGTCGATGGCAACACCATCGAGGTGATCGATCCGGCAACCGGTCAGGTCTTCGACCGCGTTCCCGCCGGCACCGCAGCGGATATCGACCGCGCCGTCTCTGCCGCCCGCCGCGCTTTTGATGATGGTCCGTGGTCGACCATGTCTCCCAGCGAGCGTGGCAAGCTGGTCTGGCGGCTCGGCGACCTCGTCGAGAAACACGCTGACGAACTGGCCGAACTGGAAGCACTCGACAACGGCAAGCCTGTCACCGACGCCCGCAACGGCGACATTGCCTTTTCCTATGAACTGCTGCGCTACATGGCTGGCTGGAGCACGAAGATCTGCGGCCAGACCATCCCGCTTTCCGGCGGCGCGGCTTATCATGCCTATACGCTGCGCGAACCGGTGGGCGTCTGCGGCCAGATCGTGCCGTGGAACTTCTCCTTCATGATGGCGGTCTGGAAGGTGGCGCCTGCGCTTGCCGCCGGCTGCACGATAGTCCTGAAGCCGGCTGAGCAGACCCCGCTCACTGCCTTACGCCTTGCCGAATTGGTCGAGGAAGCAGGCTTCCCTGCCGGCGTCTTCAATATGGTGACCGGCTACGGTGAAACGGCTGGGGCAGCCCTCGCCGCCCATCCGGATGTCGACAAGATCGCCTTTACCGGTTCCACCGAGGTGGGCAAGAAGATCCTCGACGCCGCCAAGGGCAACCTCAAGAAGGTCTCGCTGGAACTCGGCGGCAAGTCGCCGATGATCGTCTTTGCCGATGCCGATCCTGATGTCGCGATCCCGGCCATTGCCTATGGCATCTTCTACAACATGGGCCAGACCTGCACCGCAGGAACCCGCCTTTATGTCCACAAGGACATTTCCGAGACGATCCTCACCGGCTTGAAGTCCTTTGCCGAATCCATGTCGATCGGCGTCGGACTCGACCCGAAGACCCAGGTCGGCCCGCTGGTATCGCAGGAGCAATTCGAACGGGTCAGTGCCTATGTGCAGGCCGGCCTCGACGACGGCGCCAAGCTCTACTGCGGCGGCAAGCGTTCGGGATCGGAAGGCTATTTCCTCGAGCCGACCATCCTGACCGAGACCACGCCGGACATGTCGGTGGTAAAGGAAGAGATCTTCGGACCTGTGCTCGTCGTCGCCACATTCGATGACGACGGCATCGACGCGATCGTCAAGGAAGCTAACAACTCCATCTACGGTCTGGCCGGCAGCGTATTTACCCGCGATGTCAGCCGGGCCCACAAGGTGGCGAAGAAGCTGAAGGCAGGCACGATCGGCGTCAACACTCACCACGTCATCGATCCCGCCTTGCCCTTCGGTGGCTTCAACCAGTCCGGCTGGGGCCGTGAACAGGGTTATGAGGCGATCCTGCTCTACACCGAAGTGAAATCGGTCGGCGTCGCCCTCTGACAGTGACGAGTACTGCGGCGGTCCATGCCGCCGCAGTCTGACCATGGCTCGCAGCGCGGGCTCAAGATGGAAGAAGTGGTGACATGCAAAATCTGACGATCGATGGCGACCGCCTGTGGCAGACGATCATGGAGACGGCTGCCTTCGGCGCAACATCGGATGGCGGCATACGCCGCCTGACGCTCTCGCAGGAGGACAAGCAGATGCGCGACTGGTTCCGCGCACAATGCGAGGCACTCGGCTGCACCGTCACCGTCGATACCGTCGGCAATATGTTTGCACTTCGCCCGGGCCGCAACGCCGATGCCCTGCCTATTGCGATCGGGAGCCATCTCGACACGCAGCCGACGGGCGGCAAGTTCGACGGTATCCTCGGCGTTCTCGCGGGCCTAGAGGTTTTCAGGGCGCTGCATGCAACAGGCTATGAGACCGAGCAGCCGCTGGTGCTGGTCAACTGGACCAACGAGGAAGGCAGCCGCTTTGCTCCCGCCATGCTCGGTTCCGGTGTCCACGCCGGCGTTTTCGATCGTGACTTTGCCGACAGCCGCACCGACATCGACGGCGTCTCCTTCGGCCAGGCGATCGATGAAATCGGCTATCGCGGCCAGACCCCCATTGGCTCAACCCGTTTTGCCGCTATGTTTGAACTTCACATCGAACAGGGCCCCATTCTTGAGCGGGAAGGGATCGACATCGGTATCGTGACCGGCGTCCAGGCGATGCGCTGGTATGATCTCACCATTACCGGCCAGGAAGCCCATGCGGGCTCGACACCGATGGACATGCGCCACGATGCGCTCGTCGATGCGGCGAAGATCCTTCTTGCGGCGCAAGAGGCGGCGCGCGAACTCGGGGGACTGGCAACCACCGGCCAGTTGGCCATCGCCTCGCCCTCCCGCAATGTCATTCCCGGACGCGTGACGATCAGCCTCGACCTCAGGCACGAACACGATGAAGAGCTGGAGAGACTTGAGGGCGAAGTCGTGAGTTTCATCGAGCAATGCTGCGGCGATCGTGCAGAACTTCGCACCATCTGGAACAGCCCTGCCGTGCGTTTCGATCCATCCTGCCTCGACGCCATCCGGGCCGGAGCGCATCAGTCAGGCGTCAGCACCCGTGAGATCGTCTCCGGCGCCGGCCATGACTCCGTCTATGTTTCCAAGGTCACACCGACCGCGATGATCTTTGTTCCCTGCAAGGATGGCCTCAGCCACAACCCGGCGGAAAGTGCCACACAGAGCCAGTGCGCCCAAGGTGCCCAGGTCCTGATGAACGCCATTCTATCCTACGCGAGCGTGGAGATACGCTAGACCGGGTGGCCGGCGTCGAGCGATCAACCGCTCGCTCAAGCTCGGGCGCCGTTCAAAATCGCCTGCCTTTCCTGGCGGGATTCGATTGCCACGGCTTGACCCGATTGCGCGGCGGCGAGAATTGCAGTCAGCACTTCCAGCACGTGCATCGCTGTTTCACCGTCGCTGCGATGCGGTGTGCCGTTCCTAATCGCTTCCGCCATGTCCGAAAGACCCAAGCCTCGATAGTCGGCGATATCGGGATAGTCCGGCCAGCCGTGCGGCGCGCCATAGGGCATCCCGGCTGTCGATATGCTTTCCCAGGCCTGTGGAGAGCGCGCGATCTCCAGCGTTCCGCCGAAGTAATTCGGATCAGGAACCCGTAGGGTCCCCTTCTCTCCATGCAATTCGATATGCGGCATGGAATTGTTCCAGGCATCCCAGCTCGAGGTGAAGGTGATTTCGGCACCATTGGCAAAGGAAAGAAGTGCGTTGACCGTAGTCAGGGTCTCGACGGTGATCGACTTGCCGGTCATGGGACCTTCGGCGGTCACAAGACGTTCGGACCGTCCGATGCGCCCCGTGGCCTGGACGCGCGAGACAGGACCGAGAAGCGTGCATAGCGCGGAGATGTAGTAGGGACCCATGTCGAGCACCGGGCCGCCGCCGGGCTTGAAGAAAAAGGTTGGATCTGGATGCCAGTCCTCCAGCCCATGGGACAGGAAGAAGGCCGTTCCCGCTACGACCGGACCAATTTCGCCCCCGGCGATCATCTTGCGGGCCGTCTGCACGCCCGGTCCGAGCACGGTATCCGGCGCGCAGCCGACGCGCAGACCCTTTTGCGCGGCGAGTGCAAGAACACGCTTCGCATCATCGAGCGAGGTCGCAAGCGGCTTTTCGGAGTAGATGTGCTTGCCGGCGGACAGGGCCGCGAGCGATACCTCGGCATGCGCTGCCGGCACCGTCAGGTTGAGGACGATGTCGATGTCGTCGCTGGCGATGAGTTCCTCCGGCGACATCGCGCGAAGGCCGTACCTTTTTGCCTTGGCTTCGGCGGCTGCCGGATTGAGATCTGCGCAGGCGACGTAGCGATAGCTATCGAAGAGCGCGGCATTGGAAAGATACATTTCCGAAATGTTGCCGCAGCCAATGAGACCGACGCGCATGTTCATGCCGTCTCTCCCTTGGCGAGGGCACGGATTTCGGCGGCGCTGCGTTCGGCGAACCTTCTGTAGTCCGAGGGCTGGTCGTGCTCGACGATCATAAGCCGCGCCGGGCTCGCCATGTAGAGAGGCCAGAGAGCCCGCCACGGCACTTCGCCTTCCCCCACATCAGCCCAGCCGTCTTCATCCAGATGCGTGCCCTTCGGCGCCACGTCCTTCACATGGCCGATCAGGATTCGGTCCGAGAGCTTCCGGACCCAGAAGACAGGATCAGCGCCGGCGCGGTAGATCCAGGCAGCATCCAGTTCCAGCCACAGATCGGGATGCTGCAGCAGATGGTCGATCGGCATCGAGCCATCGGCCAACGCTGTGAATTCAAAGTCATGATTGTGCCAGGCGAGCAGCAACCCCTTCGCCTTGAGCCGTGTTGCGAGCGTGCCGAGCCGCTCGCCCAGCGCCTGCCAGCCGGCAGCATCACCGGGGCGATCCTCAGGCTCCAGCCAGGGGCAACGACGATCGAGGCGCCCAGCGTCTCAGCCACCCGAACCGTCTCATCGAGATCACGCTCCATGGCGTGAATGTCGGAATGGACGCTCTCGACCTTGAGACCATGCCGGTCGAACGTAGCCTTCGTCGCGGCAAGATCGTCGTGAAGATCCGGAAATGTCTCGACATTCGTGTAACCGAGTGCAGCGAGCGCCGCCGCCTGTTCCTCAAGCGGTGGGAATTCGCGCGAGGAATAGAGCATGAAAGAATGAAGGTGGTCTAACGCCATGTGAATACTCATCAATGACAGGGGAGGAATTACGACGGGAGGAGAACGCCGGCTTCGGGCGCCCAGCTGAGCCACAGGCGTTCGCCTGGCTGCAACAGGGCTGTCGGGGAATGGGTCTGCTGCGCCATGACGGAGACCGGGCGATCACTCGCCCCGGTCTGCACGAGATAAACGTTGCGGCCACCCAGATAGGATCGCTCCGTGAGCGTACAGGTCATCGTGTTGACGCTCGGCGCTGGTGGTTCAGCAGACAGGCGGAGCCATTCCGGCCGCAACGCAAGAACAGTGCCTTCGCCGCGATTGACGGTCTCGACGACTATTCCGCCGGCAAGCGTGAGGCGCGATCCGTTGTCATGGCGTTCGCGAAGCTTGACGTCGAAGAAGTTCATGCTGCCGACGAAATCAGCCACCCCTCGGGAAACCGGTCTTTCATAGAGATTGTCCGGCGTATCGATCTGCAGCAGCCGTCCCGCCGACATTACCGCGATGCGGTCGGACATGGACATCGCCTCTTCCTGGTCATGGGTGACGCAGACGAAGGTAATGCCCAGCCGACGCTGCAGGCTTTTGAGCTCGAACTGCATTTCCTCGCGCAGCCGTTTGTCGAGCGCGCCAAGCGGCTCGTCCAGCAGCAGCACCTTGGGCTTGCATACAATGGCGCGAGCAAGCGCAATGCGCTGCTTCTGGCCGCCCGACAGCTGGCCGGGAAGCCGATCGGCAAAATCCGACATTTTCACCAATGCCAACGCGTCGTCGACGATGCGCGCCTTCTCGGCCGCCGGGAGCCGGCTCTTGCGCATTCCATAGCCAACATTCTTGCGAATGTTCATGTGGGGGAACAGCGCGTAGGACTGGAACACCATGTTCGTCGGCCGCCGATAGGCGGGAGTGCCGCCCATATCCTCGCCGCCGATCAGAAGACGGCCGGCCGTCGCCTGCTCGAAGCCACCGATGATCTTGAGAAGGGTGGTCTTGCCGCAGCCGGATGGACCAACGAGAGAAAAGAACTCGCCTTGCCGGATTTCCATGTCGATGCCGTTGAGCGCAGTATAGTTGCCATAGGCTTTGCCGACAGAGCGGATGTCTATCATCGCCGGACGCGCAGCATCGGCGAGAACCTGTTCGACCATGGACTGGCCCCTTTCATGGATTTTCGCCTGGCTCATGCTGCGGCTCCCTCTTCCGTCGAAATGTCCTTGCGGCGTAACAATTCGGCGATGACCACCAGCACGACCGACACCGCAAAGATGATTGTCCCGAGTGCGAGCATGCTCGGAAGTGAATAGGAGAAGCGCATCTGGCCCATCATGTAGAGCGGCAGCGTCGCCTCGCTGCCGGCAAGGAAGAAGGCCAGCATGAACTCGTCGAAGGAGGTGATGAAGGAAAGCATGATCGAGGAGACAATACCCGGCAGGACCAGCGGGACGGTGATCCGCCAGAAGGTCTGGAACGGAGTCTCGCCGAGATCCATCGAGGCCTGCTCGAGATTCTGATCGAATCCTTCAAGGCGTGCCATCAGCGTGAAGATGCAATAGGGCAGACAGATGAGCACATGCGCGACCGCCACGACGAAGAGGGAGAGTTCCACGCCGAGCACCTGACGGACGAAGCTGAGAAGCGCTATGCCAAGGATGAACGTCGGAATGCCCATCGGCAGCATCAGCAGCCCCAGGGCCGCGCCGCGACCGAAGAAGCGGTAGTGCACGAAGGCCTTGGCGGCGAGCAACCCGATCGCTGTCGACACCAGCGCCACAGGAACGCCGACGAGAATACTGTGCCACAAAGCGGCAAAGAGTGGCGCGTCGCCGAGCAGGCCGCGATACCAGTCGAGGGTAAATTCCTTGAGCGGGAAGGCGACGATATTGGCGCTGTTGAAGGAGAAGAGCGCGATCATCGCCATCGGCGCATGCAGGAAAAGTACGAAGATGAGGGTGAAAAGGCCGAGCGACCACTTCGCAATCGGAGTCTTCATTTCCGGCCCTCTGCCCTGGGCACCACGCGGCCGAGGATTGCAAGATAGATTGCAACCAGCAATGAAATGATCACCATTGTCCCGACCGCCATGGCCGAGCCGAGCGGAATGTTGCTCGCCTGACCGAAGAGCTCGGAAATATAGTTGCCAATCATCAGTCCGTTACGCCCGCCCACCAGGCTCGGCGTGACGTAGTCGCCGACGGTCGGAATGAAGATCATCAACGTCGCCGCGAGGACGCCCGGCATCGAGAGCGGCAAGGTCACCGACCAGAAGCTACGAAGCGGCGTGTCGCCGAGATCGGCGGCGGCATCGAGCAACAGCCGGTCCACCTTTTCGAGCGACACATAGATCGGCAGTACCGCGAAGGGCGCCCAGGAATGAACGAGCGTCAGGATTACCGCGGTCTGGCTGTAGAGCAGGCTCTCTATCGGCTTTTCGATCAACCCGGTCGTCAGCAACGCGGAATTGATGACCCCGTTGAAACCGAGAATGATCTTCCACGCGAAGACGCGCAGCAGGTAACTCGTCCAGAACGGGATGGTGATCAGCATCAGCCACACCATCCGCGAGCGCCCCGCGTGAAACGCAAGGAAATAGGCCACGGGATAGGCGACGAGGATAACGATGACAGTCGCCGCGAAAGCGATGCCGAGCGAGCGCACCAGCAGCAGCCGGAACACCCTGCCCTCGTCAGAGAACAGTATTCGGTAGTTCTCCAGCGAAAATGCGCGGTCGATCGCGACGCCCATCTGGGTGTGGAAGCTCTGGCCGATGATGTTCATCAGCGGCACCAGCATTACGAGGGCCGCCAGCACGAGCGCCGGCAGCAGCAGGCCAAGGGGCCGGCCCATATCTCCGAAGAAGCTCCGGCCCCGCTGCACCGCGAGCCCTGCCGACACGGCCTGCTGCGGTGATGTCGTCGAAACAGTCATCCCGTTGCCCGTCGATCAGAAGCCGGATTTGATTTCCTGGAAGACCTTGGCGAATTGCTCGTTGCGGCTGAATGCCTTGAGCAATACGCCCTTGGAGAAAAACTCCTCAACATCCCGCGGCAGCGCGTTCTTCGTCAGCACCTCAGGCGCCACGAGATCGAACGCCTTGCGGTTGGAATGGCCGAAACCGTAGGTCTCGATCAGGTATTTTCCGGTCTCGGGAGAGAGGATTGCATCCATGAGGTCGTAGGCTGCATCCGTGTGCTCGGCACCCTTGATGAAGGTCAGGCCTGCCACGAAACAAAGCGAGCCCTCCTCAGGATCCATCATCTCGACAGGCGCACCCTGCCCCGGACGATAGCGTAGGAGCCGTTCCAGATCGGCGCGGCGACGACTTCGCCCGACATCAGGGCCTGTTCGATGTTTGCGCCGCTGTCCCAGAAGAAGCGGGAGAGGTCGCGCTGCTCGCGCAAGGCATTCACGATCGCCTCGTACTGCCCTTCGTCGGGATTGAACGGATCCTTCAGCGCCAGATAGAGGCCAGCGATCGGGGCCGCCATGGCGGGGTCCCCGATCATCGATACGCGGCCCTCGAGACTCTTGTCCCAGAGCAGCGACCAGGAGGATTTCTCGAGCTTGACCATGTCGGTACGGTAGCCGATCGAAACCCGACCCCAGTCAACCGGCAGGAAGAGCTGTCTTCCGTCCTTGTCGACGGAATCGGGCAGTGTCTTGAGCACATCGTAGACATCGCCCCAATGCGACAGGCGAGACGTATCGATGGGCTGCAACACCTCTGCCTCGTTCCAGCGCGCGACATTGCTGCTATAGGGATGCGCCACGTCGACCTTGAAACCACCGCGTATTTTGGACAGGGCATCCTCGGGGGTCGAGATCAGCGCCATTTCCGGCTGCTTGCCATGCTTGTCGATATAGGCCTGAAAGAATTGCGGCACGTCGTATCCGGACCAGGTGAAGGACACGGCATTATCGGTCGAGGCGGCGCGCGCCTGTCTGGCAGTTGCCGGCAACGTGGTCAGCGCCAGGCCGGCCGCCGAAAGCAACCTCACGAAGTCGCGACGCGGGAGATGGCCAGCGGCTACTCGGTCGATGAGTTCATCTTTCTTCATGGCATTCCCCTTTTATTGATTGAGCATTTGCGAACGTCAGCCTTCGAGCCAACGGATGTCGTCCTCGGTCAGCGTAATCGCCGCGGCCTTCAGAGAGTCGTCGAGTTGATCGAGCGTCAGCGGCCCGATGATCGGGATGACCGGCAGCTTCTGCTGCAGCACATAGGCCAGCGCGACATGCGTGGTTTTTGCACCGATGCGTTCGGCAAGTTCGCGCGCCCGTTCCCGGCGACCGAGGTTGACCGGCGTTTCCCAGCTGCGGGCGAAGTTCGGGTCGGCAAGTGGATCGCTTGCCGTGCGCTCGGCGAAGAAACCGCGCGCTTGGCTCGACCATGCGAGCAGCGAGGTGCCTGTCTTGCGCAACCATTCTTTCCAGTCCTCGGACGATGCGGCAATGCAACCCTCCCAGACAGGTTCGGCCATGGCTGCGAGGCTGAAGTTGTTGCTCAGGGTGGTCGGCAGACACTTGCCGTTGACGCGCGCATAGTCGGCCGCTTCGTCGAAACGCTCCCGCGTCCAATTGGAGAATCCGTAGCTGCGAATTCGCCCGGCTCGATGCTCGGCATCAAGCACGTCGACGAATTCGCCGACGGGAACCTCCGGGTTGTCGCGATGGAGCATGTAGATATCAACGTAGGATGTACGGAGCTTGGCGAGAGACTCGTCCAACTCCAGGCCCACCCGTGCCGGAAAACAGTCCGGGCTATGCGCCCCCTTGCCGACGACGATTACATCCTCGCGGACGCCGCGATTCTCCATCCACTGGCCAAGGGCGGTATCCGATTCTTCGTAAATCCAGGCCGTATCGAAAATCGTCCCGCCGGCTTCGAAGAAGACGTCGTAGAGATGGTCGCCGTGCACGAGGGTCTGGATATCGCAACAGCCCATGGCGATAGCGGAGGCGCGCTTGCCGACGGCGACGCGGTCCGTCTCCGGAACGCGATAGGGAAATTTAGCCGCAAGCGGCCGCGCCGAAAAACGCGCCTTGCGGTTCTCCCAATATTCCGCCTCGAACGTGAGACCGGCGGTGTTGCGCCAGGCATCGAGCGTCTGCATATTCCCGATGCTGTCGGCCCAGATCGCGGCCGGAAACGCGGCTTCGCCCTTGCCGGCCCGGATCGCCGCACCGGCGGCCTCCACCTCGAGCACATACTGATTGACGTTGCGCTCGAAGGCATGACTGGTTGCCGTGCCGTCGGCGTCGGTCACCACGATTTCAGCTGCCGGATAGTCCCAGCAATCGGGCAGCCACGGCGAGATGATAAGAATGCTCCCGGTCTCTCCGACGATGCGAACCCTATTGTCGAGGTCGCGGTCGATCGCGCAGGAGATATCGGCAACAATGCCGTCGGCGAATGTCAAGGTCGCCCGGGCGAAATGGTCTACCCCGGATGGTCCGATCTCGGCCGCCCCTTCAGTGGAAAGCGGATTCGAGAAAGTGCCGCCGCTCGCCAGGCCCGCGATCATGCGCGCCACGGAAACGGCATAGCATCCGACATCCATGATTGCGCCGCCGCCGAGTGAATTCTTGAAGAGCCGGGCATCGGGATCGAATTCGGCGGCAAATCCGAAGCTCGCCTCTATCGACTGTATCCGCCCCACTGCGCCCTTCTTGAGAAGATTGGCAAGCGCTGCATATTGTGGATGCAGCCGGTACATGAAAGCCTCCATCAGGAGGCGGCCAGAAGCCTTTGCCGCGGCGACCGTCGCCATGGCATCGTATCCATTGAGTGCCAGCGGCTTTTCGCACAGGACATGCTTGCCCGCCTCCAGCGCACGGATCGCCCATCGCGCATGCTCGCTATGGGGCAGTGCGATGTAAACGGCATCGATCTCGGTCGACGCAAGCACGGCCTCATACGTTTCGACCTTCGCCCCCTCAAATTGCCCGGTTGCAGCAAACCGTTCCGGCACGCGGCTACCAACAGCAGCGAGAACTGCACCCTTGCTCAACGCAATCGCATCGCCAAAGGTGCGGGCGATCTCACCGGAGCCCAGAATGCCCCAGCGAACATCCCGCTCACTTGCCGGGTCTACTGGAAATTGAAACGTTTCAATTATTTGATCTGAATTTTCCATGCAACCTGCACTAAAACGCATACTTTCAGGGATTTTCTGCCGCAGAAGGTGCAAAACCTTCACTCCTCTGATTGAAACGTTTTCATAAACTGATTAGCATGTCAACAGCCTTGCAGCGCATGTCGCGATGCAAGTTCGACAAGTCACTTCCGTCCGCCATGGGTGAAAACATGAGCCTCACCAGATCCAATGCCTCGATCAAGGACGTCGCGAAGAGCGCCGACGTTTCCGTGGGAACGGTGTCGCGCTATTTCAACGAGCCCGAGCGGGTAAAGGACGAGACCCGATTGCGTATACAGGCGGCCATCGAAGCGCTCGGATACCTGCCGAACAATCTCGCTCGCAACTTCAGGCTCGGTAAGACGGGCACCATACTGGTGCTGGTTTGGACCATCGGAGATCCGTTCTACGGGGATGTCCTTTCCGGAATCTCCCGCGTCGCGGTCGAGAAGGGCTATCGCATCAGCATCCGGGAGTTCGCGCCCGGCAGCCTGTCCAATACCGACCTCAACGATATCGTCACATCGCGCCAGGCCGACGGCATCGTGGTACTTGGCGGTGCAGCACCCTTTCGCCGCAGCGACGATCACTCTGTCGAAGCGCATCCGGCGATCGTCGTTTGCGGTGAAACTGCCGATACCGAGCTTCTGCCCTATCCCCGCGTGCAGGTGAATGGCCATCAGGCTTGCAACGAAATCACGCAGTACCTCATCGGCCTCGGACATGAACGGATCGGCTTCATGCGCGGAGAACAAGGCTCGGCCATGGTTCAGGATCGCGAGACCGGTTATCGCTCGGCGATGGAACATGCAGGTCTACCGGTGGAAGACGACTGGATGGCCTCCGGAAACCTGACGGCAGAAGGCGCAAGGCGCGCAACCCGGCAGCTGATCAACGCGCAGAGCCGACCGACGGCAATCGTCTGCGCCAACGACGAAATGGCCTTCGGTGCCATGGCCGAGCTACGCATCTTGGGGTTCTCCGTACCCGAAGACATTTCCGTCGTCGGCTTCGACAACACGCGCTACGCAGCGCTTATGAATCCGCCGCTCACCACGATCGCCCAGCCCACCGCGGATATCGGTGAGCGCAGCATGTACCGGTTGCTGCGGGCGATGAAGAACCGCGCATCGGAATCGGGCGTCGAATACGTTCCCCATCAGCTCATTCTTCGGGAGTCGGCGCGCGCACCGACGAAGAAGCATCGGGCGCCTTCAGTGTAGCTGTGAAAACTTGTGTTTCGTTCCGCACGAATGGAGGAACAAGCTACATGTTCGGATAGACCGGTCCTTCGCCGCCTTGTGGCGGCACCCAGTTGATGTTCTGGTTGGGGTCCTTGATGTCGCAGGTCTTGCAGTGGACGCAGTTCTGGGCGTTGATGACGAACACGTCCTTGCCGTCCTTTTCCACCCATTCGTAGACGCCGGCCGGACAGTAGCGCGTCGAGGGGCCGGCATAGACGTCGAGCTCGGAGGACTTCTGCAGCTCGGGGTTCTTCAGCTGCAGATGGATCGGCTGGTCTTCCTCGTGGTTGGTGTTGGACAGGAACACCGAGGACAGCCGGTCGAAGGTGAGCACGCCGTCGGGCTTCGGGTAGTCGATCTTCTCGTGCTTGGCCGCCGGCTCCAGGCTCTGCGCATCGGTCTTGCCGTGCTTCATCGTGCCGAAGAAGGAGAAGCCGAACAGCGTGTTCGTCCACATGTCGAGGCCGCCGAGCGCCACGCCGACCGCCGTGCCGAAGCGCGACCACAGCGGCTTGACGTTGCGCACCCGTTTCAGGTCCTGGCCGATGGCGCTGAGACGCCAGCCGGCCTCGATCTCGTGCGGCTCGTCATTGGCCCGGCCGCCGGCGATCGCATCGGCGATCTTCTCGGCCGCGAGAATGCCCGACAGCACCGCATTGTGGCTGCCCTTGATGCGCGGCACGTTGACGAAGCCGGCCGAGCAGCCGATCAGCGCGCCGCCCGGGAACGACAGCTTCGGCACCGACTGGAAGCCCCCCTCGGTGATGGCCCGCGCGCCATAGGACAGCCGCTTGCCGCCCTCGAAGGTGCCGCGGATCGCCGGGTGTGTCTTGAAGCGCTGGAACTCCTCGAAGGGGAAGAGATAGGGGTTCTTGTAGTTGAGGTGGACGACGAAGCCGACGGCCACCAGATTGTCCTCGAGATGGTAGAGGAAGGAGCCTCCGCCGGTCTTCATGCCGAGCGGCCAGCCGAAGGAATGCTGCACCAGGCCGGGCCGGTGATGCTCGGGCCTGACCTGCCAGAGCTCCTTGAGGCCGATGCCGAATTTTTGCGGCTCGCGACCCTTCTGCAGATCGAATTTTTCAATCAGCTGCTTGGCCAGCGAACCGCGCACGCCCTCGCCGATCAGCACGTACTTGCCCATCAGCGCCATGCCGCGGGTATAGTTCGGGCCGGGCTCGCCGCTGCGCTCGATGCCCATGTCGCCGGTGGCGACCCCGATGACGGCACCCGCGTCATTGTAGAGCACCTCGGTCGCGGCAAAGCCCGGATAGATCTCGACGCCCAGCGCCTCGGCATGGGTGGCCAGCCAGCGACAGACATTGCCGAGCGAGACGATGTAGTTGCCGTGGTTGTTCATCAAGGGCGGCATCAGGGCGTTGGGCAGGCGCACCGAGCCGGCCGGGCCGAGGAACAGGAACTGGTCGTCCGTCACCTCGGTCTTGAAGGGATGGTCGGCCTCCTCGCGCCAGCCGGGCAGCAGCCGATCAATACCGATCGGGTCGACGACGGCGCCCGAGAGAATATGCGCCCCGACTTCCGCGCCCTTTTCCAGAACCACGACCGACAGCTCCGGATTGACCTGCTTCAACCGGATCGCCGCCGACAGCCCTGCCGGGCCCGCTCCCACGATCACAACGTCGAATTCCATGCTCTCGCGGTCGGGGAGGTCTGCTTGTTCCATTGCGATTTCCAAGAAAATCCAAACTCAGATCAACGAAGAGCGTCGACTTCGCACCACACGGCAAGCATCGGTTCTGCCGTACAGCGTATGGCAAACTTTTCACCCGCGTCGACCAGTTGAACGCCGCCGACACGCTTCTTCTCCCACTCGCCATCATTGAGGGAAACCTCGGCATTGGAGAGAAACAGCATCAGGCGCCGCCGAGGATGCTTGTGATCGGGGAAGCGGCAATAGGGCGCCATCACGGTCAGCCCAACCTGCACGTCGGCACGTTCTTCCAAACCACCCGGTCCCGCCACGGTGGCATGGGCGTGGGATGCTGAAAAGTTGACGCTGGCATAGGGTCCCCCTGCCCCGATGCGCCGGGACAAGTGCGGCCCGAGCTGCTCGAGTAGAGCGGCGAGACTTCCGAGATCGCCCTTTATCTTCTTCAGGTTTTGAAGTGCCCGGCCCCAATAGGGCAAATCGGAGACGATATCCGCTGGCAACCCTCCTGAGCGCCCGCAACTTTCGAGCCGGGCATAGGCCTGCCCCGCCACGAGCCGCGCCATGACGGGTGACCCCGATGACAGGAGTGTGGTGAAGACGGTCGTAATAAGCGTCTGGAGAGCGTGCGGCCGCCTGCGAGGCTTGACCATTCCCCCGGTCATTGCGGGTTCTTCCGGCCAAAGGGATGCAACAGCATCTGCGGGTTTCGCCGCGTCCGTGGAACGACTGCGGGACTGCTGCACGAATCCAAACCTCCGTTAACATGAAGCGATTGACCGGTAATCCAGGATGCGCCGACCGGCAAGAGGATCGCTATCTCTGCTGCGACATCATCGGGATGTCCAGCGCCCATGCGCCACGCTCCACGAACGCACGTGGACCAGCGTTCCCTAGATCGCCTTCTGCATTTCCGGCAGGACGTCGAAGAGGTCGGCGACGAGGCCGTAGTCCGCGACCTGGAAGATCGGTGCTTCCTCGTCCTTGTTGATGGCGACGATGACCTTCGAATCCTTCATGCCGGCCAGATGCTGGATGGCGCCGGAGATGCCGCAGGCGATGTAGAGTTCGGGCGCGACCACCTTGCCGGTCTGGCCGACCTGCCAGTCGTTCGGCGCATAGCCGGCATCGACGGCGGCGCGCGACGCACCGACGGCGGCCCCGAGCTTGTCGGCGACCGGCAGGATCACCTCCTTGAACTTCTCCGACGAGCCGAGCGCCCGGCCGCCCGAGATGATGATCTTCGCCGACGTCAGCTCCGGACGGTCCGACGACGACAGCGCATCGCCGACGAAGCTGGAAAGGCCCGGGTTTGCGCCGGCCGAAACCGTCTCGACCGCAGCCGAGCCGCCGTCCGCCGCTGCGGCAAAGCTTGCCGTGCGCACGGTGATCACCTTCTTCGCATCGGTCGCCTGCACCGTCTGGATGGCGTTGCCGGCATAGATCGGCCGCTTGAACGTGTCGGACGAGACCACCTCGATGATCTCAGACACCTGCGCGACGTCGAGAAGGGCCGCGACCCGCGGCAGCACGTTCTTGCCGACCGAGGTGGCGGCCGCAAGGATCGTGTCATAGGAACCCGACAGCGAGACGATCAGGGCCGCCAGCGGTTCGGCCAGGTTGTTGGCGAGGCTGGCGTCGTCGGCGACGAGCACCTTGGCGACGCCGGACAGCCTTGCCGCCTGTTCGCCAACCGCCCCGGCACCGGAGCCGGCAACCAGCACATGCACCGCGCCGCCGATCTGCGTTGCCGCCGTCAGCGCCTTGGCCGTCTGGTCGGAAAGGTGGTTCTTGTCGTGGTCAGCCAGAAGAAGAATGGCCATGATGTAATCTCCTATCTCTTCCGGATCAAAGCACGCCGGCTTCGGTCTTCAGCTTCTCGACGAGCTCGGCGACCGACTTCACCTTGACGCCGGCCTTGCGCCCGCCCGGCTCCTCGGTCTTCAGCACCTTCAGCCGGGCTGTCGTGTCGACGCCGAAATCGCCCGGGCTCTTCTTGTCGAGCGGCTTCTTCTTCGCCTTCATGATGTTCGGCAGCGAGGCGTAGCGCGGCTCGTTGAGCCGAAGGTCCGTCGTCACCACCGCCGGCAGCGTCACTTCGATCGTCTGCAGGCCGCCGTCGACCTCACGGGTAACCTTTGCCTTGCCCTCGCCGATCTCGACCTTCGAGGCAAACGTCCCCTGCGCCCAGCCGAGCAGCGCCGACAGCATCTGGCCGGTCTGGTTCGAGTCGTCATCGATCGCCTGCTTGCCGACGATGATCAGCCCCGGCTGTTCGGCCTCGGCCACGCCCTTGAGGATCTTGGCGACGGCGAGCGGCTCGACCTGATCCTCGGTCTCGACCAGGATCGCCCGGTCGGCTCCCATGGCGAGTGCCGTCCTCAGCGTCTCCTCGGCCTTGGCGGGACCGATCGACACCACCACGACCTCCTCCGCCTTGCCGGCTTCCTTCAGACGCAGCGCCTCTTCCACGGAGATCTCGTCGAACGGATTCATCGACATCTTCACATTCGCAAGCTCGACACCCGTGCCATCCGCCTTCACGCGGATCTTCACGTTGTAGTCAACAACCCGCTTAACGGGGACCAAGATCTTCATGGCGCATTTTCCTCCCGCGGTCGGCCGGCGCCGACCGATTCCTGTCAGTGTTTCGGCTGGTCGGGCAGCAATGCCCAGAAGGCAAAGAGCGGCTTGCTGCCCGAGCGCATGGCGTGGCGAATGCCCGGCGGGTTGTAGAAGGACCCACCGATGCCGGGCGAAAACCAATCGCAATCACCGTGCTGGAACTCGCCGTCCGACAGGACGAGATAGGTTTCCTCCGGCGCATGATCGTGATCCGGATAGCGCACGTTCGGCGCCATCAAACTGGCACCGAACCAGACATCCCCGCGATCCTCAAGACCGTCCGGGCCGACGATCAAGGTATTGGCGTGGCTCGTCGGGAAGTTCTCGCTCGCCGTATCGTCGTAGGTCGAGCGCCAACTCCATTCCAGCTGGGGTTCCAGCATCTTGAACCGCTCGATCAACAGGTCGAGCGCTGGACGTCCGGTCTTGGTTGCAAGAACCTCTTCGAGATAGCGGATGCTCACAGGGAGGCGCTTGCCGATATCCGGTCGCTCCGGCTGCGGTTCGCCCAAACGCGCAAAGATCTGCTTGATGGATCCGCGTGCGCGCGCATCCTGCGCGCACTCATCGAAGGCCGCGAAAGCCGCGTCGAGGAAACCTTGCAGAACCTCGCCTCGCGCCATCGTCAGATATCCTTGGCAAGACGCAGCGCATCGTAGATGGCGGCGTGCGTGTTACGGGCGGCGACCGCGTCGCCGATGCGGAAGAGCTGGTAGGCGCCGTCAGGATTGCGTTCGACGGTCTGCGGAGCACCGGAGAGCAGCTCATCGTATGAGACTTCGCCAAGGTTCTTCGACCCCGGCTTCAGTTCGAAATAGAGGTCATCCAGCGGGATGGTGCCGTGGTTGACGACGATCTGATCGAAGGTCTGCTGCTTTGCTACGCCGCCGTAATCGCTGCCGATATGGGCAATGATCTGGTTGCCGCTCTTTTCCGCCGCCTCGAGCCGGTAGGTGACGGTAAAGGTCGTATCGAGCTTTTGCAGCGAGCGCATGTAGGGCACGAGGTTCATGGCCATGACCTCAGGCGCGAAGGCACGGTCCGGAGTCATGATCTCGACCTTGCCGCCCGCCTTGGCGATGAACTCAGCCGCCTGCAGGCCGGCATGGTCGCCGGCATCGTCATAGACAAGCACATTCGAGCCCGGCTTCACATCGCCCGAGATGATATCCCAGGACGAGACGACCAGCTCGTTGCCCTTCGTGAGCACATCTGTATGCGGCAAGCCACCGGTCGCGATGATCACGACATCGGGGTCTTCTGCCGTGATCGTGTCGGCTTCGGCCCAGGTGTTGAAATGGAAGGTCACGCCCAGCTTCTCGCACTGGTTCATGCGCCACTCGATGATGCTGATCATCTCCCTCCGGCGCTCGCTCTGCGACGTCAGCCGGATCTGGCCACCGGGATTGTTCGCGGCCTCGAAGACCACGACCTCATGGCCACGCTCGGCGGAGACGCGAGCGGCTTCGAGACCAGCCGGGCCGGCACCGACGACGACCACCTTCCTTCGCACATCCGCCTTGGGGATGTTGTGCGGCATCGTCTCCTCGCGGCCCGTCGCCGCATTGTGGATGCAGAAGGCAAGACCGCCCTGGTAGATACGGTCGAGACAGTAGTTCGCACCGACGCAGGGGCGGATGTCGTCTTCGCGCTTTTCGATGATCTTGCGCACGATGTGTGGGTCGGTCATGTGCGCGCGCGTCATGCCGACCATGTCGACCTTGCCGGCTGCGATCGCATGGCGAGCCGTCGCGACGTCCTGGATTTTCGCCGCATGGAAGGTCGGGAAATTGGTCGCGGCGCGCACCTCGCCTGCGAAATCCAGATGCGGTGCACTTGCCATGCCCTGGATCGGGATGACGTCCGTCAGACCCGCATCCGTGTCGATATGACCGCGGATGACGTTCAGGTAGTCGATGAGACCGCTTTCCTTGAGGCGACGGGAGATTTCCAGGCCTTCGGCCTTTCCGGTCCCGCCGGGAAGACATTCGTCGGCCGTGTAGCGCACGCCGAGAATGAAGTCGTTGCCGACGCGCTTGCGCATGGCCTTGAACACGTCGAAACAGAAGCGCATGCGGTTGTCGAGCGAACCGCCATAGGGGCCGTCGAGTTCATTGGTGAGTGGCGAGGTGAACTGGTCGATGAGGTGGCCATAGGCCTCCAGCTCGACGCCGTCCATGCCACCGGCCTTCATGCGTTCGGCCGCATCGGCGAAATCCTTGATGATGCGCTCGATGTCCCAGTCTTCCAGCTTTTTCGGGAAGGCACGGTGAGCGGCCTCGCGGTGATGGGACGGGGCCACGACGGGCAGCCAGTCGCCCTTGTCCCACCGCGTGCGACGGCCGAGATGGGTGAGCTGGATCATGATCGCCGCGCCTTGTTCGTGCACGGCATCCGTCATTTCCCGGATCCACGGAACGATCTCATCCTTGTAGGCGAGCAGATTGTTGAAGACCGGCGGACTGTCCTTCGAGACGGCGGCGGAGCCCGCGGTCATCGTCAGCGCCACTCCACCCCTCGCCCGCTCCACCGTATAGGCACGATAACGACCCTTCGGCATCCCGTCCTCGGGATAGGCAGGCTCGTGCGACGTGACAATGATACGGTTACGCAGGGTCAGATGCTTCAGCTGGAAGGGCTGCAGCAGGGGATCGTTCGACATGCGCCGGGCTCCGGTCTAGGGGAATACACTATCAACGCTAACCAGGAATGTACACAAGTGTCAACAATCAAAAACACGACAGAACGGATTATTGACACACATGTACATTTTACTTGTAAGGCCAGACAGCATTTGCTAGGAGGTAATCATGGAACAGGAGACGAGTGACAGCGGCTGGCGCGGCTCCCACGAGGGATGGCTGGAGGCCGCCTACGACTCCCTGCTCGAATCCGGCGTGGAATCGGTGAAGATTCTGCCGCTCGCAAAGCGGCTCAATCTCTCCCGGACCAGCTTCTACTGGTTCTTCAAGGACCGAGAGGAACTGTTGAGCGCGCTGATCTCGCGCTGGAGAGAAAAGAACACGGGTAACCTCGTGAAGCAGACCGAAGCCTATGCGGAGACGCTCGCCGAAGCGATGCTGAACGTCTTCGACTGCTGGGTGAACAAGGATCTGTTCGATTCGCAGTTCGAGTTCGCTGTCCGCAGTTGGGCCCTGCAGTCGCCGGAAATCCTGGCAGAGGTGCACGCGGCCGACCAGACGAGAATGGAAGCAATCGGCCGCATGTTCATGAGGTTCGGTTATGACGAGGGCCCGGCGGACGTTCGCGCGCGAACGACCTACCTGGTCCAGATCGGATACATCTCGATGCAGTCCAGGGAGGATCTCGCGCTCCGCATGAAGCGCATCCCGGAATACATCGCGATCTATACCGGAGAGGTTCCCCAGAAGCGGGAACTCGACCGTTTCTTCGCACGGCATGGATACAAACCGGAGTGACAGGAAGGTGGCAGCAGGCAAGGGTTTGAGGATCGGCGTGATCGGCGGCGCGGGCTGGCTGGGTGGTGCAATCGCCGCAGCCGTGCTGGATGCCGGCATTGCCGCGTCTCAGGACCTTTCGCTTTCCTATCGAAGCAAGCGCCCCGACCGTTTCCCCGGCGCCTTCTGGACCCGGGACAATCAGGCACTGGCCGATCGCTCGGACGTCATCGTCCTCTCCGTCCGCCCGGCCGACTGGCCTCACCTGAACATCAATGTCGAAGGCAAGCTTATCGTCTCCGTGATGGCCGGCATCCGCCTCGCTGCGCTATGTGCGCAGCACCAGACCCGCCGTGCCGTCCGCACCCTGCCGAATGCCGCGGCCGAGGTGCGCAAGTCCTACACGCCGTGGATTGCCACCGGCGATGTCGACGACACGGACCGGGCCATCGTTCGCGCGATCTTTGATGCCTGTGGGGTTCAGGATGAAGTCCGCACGGAGGCGGAGATCGATTATCTGACCGGCCTCACCGGGTCCGGCCCGGCTTTTCCGGCGCTGCTCGCCGAAGCCATGATGGCGGATGCGATCGCGCATGGGCTGGACCGGCAGGTTGCCCAGCGGGCGGTCAATACGGTCCTTGTCGGCACAGGCAGGCTCCTCGAACAGCGGGACGTCTGTCCCACCGAAACGGTCCAGACCTTCCTTGATTATCGCGGCACAACGGCGGCCGCGATCGAGGAAATGATGACGGCGGGTTTTGGCTCCGCCGTCGCGCGCGGCCTCGCTGCAGCCTTCGCGAAATCGGTCAGCATGGGAGAAAACTCCTAGCGCCGTAGGGGGCGGGCTTTCGCGGCACCCCGTCCGACATAAGAAGCCGCTACAGAGGGAACGATAATGAATAAATTTCTTGCATCGACCTGCTTGTTTCTTGGGACCGCCGCCGGCTCTGCGATGGCCCAGGCCGCCGATTGTGGCGACGTGACCATCGCCAGCATGAACTGGCAGAGCGCGGAGGTCATCTCCAACCTCGACAAGATCATCCTGAACGAAGGCTACGGCTGCAGCGCCGAGATCACCATTGGCGACACCGTGCCGACCATTACCTCCATGGCCGAGAAGGGCCAGCCGGACATCGCGCCGGAAGCCTGGATCGACCTGCTGCCTGAGGTCGTCAAGAAGGGCACGGAGGAAGGCCGCATCGTCCAGGTCGGCTCGCCACTCCCCGATGGCGGTGTTCAGGGCTGGTGGATCCCGAAGTACCTCGCGGACGCCCATCCCGACATCAAGACCATCCAGGATGCGCTGAAGCATCCCGAACTCTTCCCCGATCCGGAAGATCCGAGCAAGGGCGCGATCTACAATGGCCCGCAGGGCTGGGGCGGTACGGTGGTGACCGCGCAGTTCTACAAGGCTTTCGAGGCCGAGAAGGCCGGCTTCACGCTGGTCGATACCGGCTCTGCGGCGGGCCTCGACGGCTCGATCGCCAAGGCGTACGAGCGCAAGGAGGGATGGGTCGGTTACTACTGGGCGCCCACAGCGCTTCTCGGCAAGTACGAGATGGTCAAGCTCGACTACGGCGTTCCGAACGATCCGGCAGAATGGAAGCGCTGCAACACGGTGGCCGATTGCAACGATCCCAAGCCGAATGCATGGCCGGTCGACACGATTGTCACGCTGGTGGCCAAGCCCTTCTCCGAAAAGGCCGGTCCTGAGGTGATGGACTACCTGAAGAAGCGCTCATGGAGCAACCAGACGCTCGGCCAGCTGATGGCTTGGATGACGGACAACCAGGCGAGCGGCGAGGATGGCGCCAAGCACTTCCTCGAAGAGAACAAGGATCTCTGGAAGACCTGGGTTTCTCCGGAAGCCGCCGAAAAGATCGAGGCCGCGCTCTAGGCCTTGCCTGAAGGCCGCAACGGGGCGGCTCTTCAAGAACTGGTGCGATGTGCCGGATGGCACGTCGCACCTTTCCTGCCGAACAACAACAAGAACAACGGATCGGCTCTTTGGACCAGGGGAACCGAATGGATTGGTTTTACAAATTCCCGCATATGAACGACGACGCGCTGCGCAACATGAAGAAGGCGATCGACGACGGCTTCCGCGGCTTCACGCGCAACTACGGCGACATGATTGAGAGCATCTTCACGCCGCTGCAGCACTTCCTCATCGCCGCCGAGCGCTTCATGCTGAAGACGCCCTGGCCGATCATCACGCTGCTCATTCTCGCCATCGCCTATGCCGCCACGCGCAGCACCCGCATCACCCTCGGCTGCCTCGTGACGCTGATGCTGATCGGCTACTTCGACATGTGGGACGACACGATGCGGACGATCTCGATGATCTTCGTCTGCACGGTGCTGTCGATCGCCATCGGCATTCCGATCGGGATCCTGATGGCGCGCTCCGACCGCATGCAGCGTATCGTCAATCCGATCCTCGACGTCATGCAGACGATGCCGAGCTTCGTCTACCTGATCCCCGTCGTCATGCTGCTCGGCATCGGCAAGGTGCCGGGGCTGATCGCCGTCGTCATCTATGCCATCCCGCCGATGATCCGCCTCACCGACCTCGGCATCCGCCTCGTCGACAAGGACGTGCTCGAGGCCGCCGATGCGTTCGGCGCCGATCCCAGGCAGAAACTCTTCAAGGTACAGTTGCCGCTCGCCCTTCCGACGATCATGGCCGGCATCAACCAGACGATCATGATGGCGCTGGCCATGGTGGTCATCGCCTCGATGATCGGCGTGCAGGGACTTGGCCAGCCGGTTCTCAAGGCCATCGCCAACCAGTACTTCACGCTGGGCATCTTCAACGGCCTCGCCATCGTCGGCATTGCCATCATCTTCGACCGGGTCAGCCAGGCGTATGGCAAGCGACTCCAGAAGCACCGGGAGGTCGTCCATGGCTGACCACGTCTTCGGCGGCATCAAGATCCGCCACCTCTACAAGATCTTCGGACCCAACGCCGCCGCGCACATCGATGCCGTCCGCAACGGTCTGACCAAGAGCGAACTGAACGAGAAGCACGGCCACGTGCTCGGGCTTCGCGACATCAACATCGAAATGCCGTCCGGGTCGATCCAGGTGATCATGGGGCTTTCCGGCTCGGGCAAGTCGACGCTGATCCGCCATATCAACCGGCTGATCGATCCGACGGCCGGCGAGGTGCTCGTCGACGGCGTCGATGTCGTCAAGATGTCCGACGCCGAGCTGCAGGAGTTCCGCCGGCACCAGACGGCGATGGTGTTCCAGAAGTTCGCGCTTCTTCCACACCGCAACATCCTCGACAACACGGTCTTCGGGCTGGAACTGCAGGGCGTTCCGCGCTCGCAGTGCGTCGAGACGGCGATGCGGTGGCTCGAGCGGGTCGGTCTCAAGGGCTTCGAGCAGAAGTATCCCAACCAGCTGTCGGGCGGCATGCAGCAACGCGTCGGCCTTGCCCGCGCGCTTGCCAACGATGCGCCGGTGCTCTTGATGGACGAGGCCTACTCGGCGCTCGATCCGCTGATCCGCATGGACATGCAGACGGTTCTCCTCGACCTGCAGAAGGAGATCCGCAAGACGATCGTCTTCATCACGCACGACCTCGACGAGGCGCTGCGCCTCGGCGACCAGATCGCCATCCTGCGCGACGGCGAGGTCATCCAGCAGGGCACCAGCCAGGACATCGTCCTCCGTCCCGCGGACGACTATGTCGCCAACTTCGTCAAGGAAGTGAACCGAGGGCGCGTCGTCCATGTCGAGGCCGTGATGAGCCCGCTTGGCCCAACAGTGGCAGTGGGCGGGCCGGCTATTGCAGCCGGCGTCACGATTGAAGAGGCCGTACGCACCCTCTCCTCTGCGCCCGAGGGCGACATCAACGTCATAGACGCCATGGGCAGGCCGATCGGCACCGTCACCTTCCGCCAGCTGGTGGGCGCAATGGTCAACGCCCACGACAACGGTCACCGCGCGGCGGCCTGATATTGGCAAGACCAGCTGAAACGCCGGTCTTGCCGCCTCGACATGAAAACTAACCTGCACGCCCGGAACTGCGCGATGTCGAAAAAATTCCCCCGCCTCTTCTCACCACTGAAGCTGCGTTCGAAAACGCTGAAAAACAGGATCGTCTTCGGCGCACACACCGCCAATATGGCCGTCGAAGGCCTGCCCACCGAGCGCCATGCAGCTTACTATGAGGAACGCGCGATCGGCGGTGCAGCAATGATCGTCGTCGAACCCATGCCCGTGCATGCGGCAGCCGTTCTCACCGGCGGCAACTTCCGCCATTGCGACGATGCCGTCATTCCGCATTTCAGGAGGGTGGTCGAGGCCATCCAAAGACACGGCGCCATCGCCATCCAGCAGCTCTATCACGTTGGCGCCCATGGCGATTCCGACAATTCCTTCCATCCCCATTGGTCGCCATCCGGGGGGCCGAGCTATCATGACAGCGACGGCTCGCACCCGATGAGCGAGTCCGAAATCCGGGAGACGATCGACGGCTTCGTCGAAGCTGCACGGCGATGTCGGGATGCCGGCTTCGACGGGGTCGAAGTCTGGGCAGCATATCTCGGCATGGTCGACCAGTTCTGGACACCCTGGTGCAACCGGCGCGAGGACCAATGGGGTGGCTCGCTGGAAAACCGCACGCGCATGTCGCGGGAGATCCTGTCGCGCATCCGCGAAGTCTGCGGCCCCGACTTCATTATCGGCCTTGCCGTTTCCGACGAGCCGGATGTGAAGGTAGCGCTCCAACGCGACGAGCTCGCCGAGATCATCAAGCTGCACGACGACCTCGGCCTCATCGACTATGTCACCTGCGGATCTGGCGGCTATCTCGATTTCTACAAGCTGATGCCGACCTTTCTCTATCCGGAGAAGCTCGGCGCCGACCTCGCCGCTGTCCTCAAGGGTGTTGTCAAGAATGCGGTCGTGATCGCCGAGAGCCACATCCGTACGCCGGAAAATGGCGAGACCGTGCTTGGCGAGGGCGCAGCCGATCTCGTGTCGATCGTGCGTGGCCAGATCGCCGATCCCCATCTGGCCACAAAGGCGGGCGAGGACCGACCCGAGGATATTCGCGGCTGCATCTCCTGCAACCAGATGTGCTGGGGCCGACGATCAAGGGATTACTGGATCAGCTGTCTTATCAACCCCTCCGTCGGCCGCGAGGCCGAATGGAACGGCGACCGCTTCCGCCGGTCCGACGATCCCAAACGCGTGCTGGTGATCGGCGGCGGCCCGGCTGGACTTGAGGCCGCCCGCGTATCGGCTGAGCGCGGGCACCGGGTGACCCTCGCCGAAGCGTCGAGCCGCCTCGGTGGAAACTTTCTCCTCGCTGGCATGCAGCCCCGGCGCGCGCAGATCCTCGATCTCATTGCGTGGTACGAGCTGCAGCTGGAGAAGCTCGGCGTGGCCGTTCGCCTCAACACCTATCTCGAAGCCGAGGAAATCGATCCCTCCGAATTCGATGTCGTGATTGCGGCAACCGGATCCTATTCGCCTGAAACCGGTTTCCAGAAAGCACTTCCGACTGTCGAAACGATGCCCGGCGTCGACAAGGGTAACGTCTTCACCGTCGAAGCCATCATGGCGCGACAGGCAAGGCCGGGCAGTCACATCCTGCTTCTCGACGAGGGCGGAGGCTGGCGCGGCTGCGGCACCGCCTGGAAACTTGCCGAAGAAGGCCACCGCGTGACGATTCTCACACCCGATCCGTTCGTCGGCAAGGAACTGCAACGAACCGCAGCGGACGTGCCCATGCGGCAAGCGCTTCGCAAACTCGACGTCGATTGGATCGTCGAGGTGAGCATTACCGAATGGCACGGCAACGGCGCGACGATCGTCGACCACAACACGGGCGAGCACCGCTTTGTCGAAGCAGACACGCTTGTCACCGCCACCACGAATTCCCCGGCCGACTGGCTGGCGCCGGGCCTGGCGGAACTCGGCCTCGCGACGCGCCTGATCGGCGATTGCGCAGCACCGCGGCAGGCACCTTACGCGTTTTACGAAGGCCGGAAGGCAGGATTGGAGATCTGAGATGACGCAGGAGGTCGAACTTGGCCAGGCGGAAGCAGAAGAGCTGGCGCTCAGAGCCTGCCGAGGTGCCGGTGCAGATGAACAGACCACGCGCGCCCTCGTCGAGGCGACGCTTTCAGCGGCGCGCTTCGGCCCGGCCACACTCGGCTTTCCGCATTTCGTGGACTACCTGAACAGTTTTCGCGAGGGACGAATTAACTGTGAACCCTCGCCGACCCTGGCACGGCCGTTTCCGGCGATGCTCGTCTCAGATGCCGACGGTGGCGTCGCTCAACTTGGCTTCGACCTTGCCTTCGACGATGTCGTCGGGGCCGCCCGGAATTTCGGGATTGCGATGTTCACGCAGACGAACAGCTATACGGCCGGCGAACTGGGATACTATGTCCGCCGCCTCGCCGCGGAGGGTCTTGTCGGGCTGGCCGCCACCAATGCCAATGCCATGCTCGTCTCGAAACCCGGCGGCCCCGCCGTCTACAGTACGAACCCGATGGCCTTCGGCTTTCCTCTTGGCGAGGGCTCCCTGCCAATGGTCATCGATCAGGCCTCCAGCGCCACGGCCTTCGTCAACATCGTCGCCGCCGCGGCAAGGGGCCAATCCATCCCCAAAGGCTGGGCAGTGGACGAGAACGGCGAGGACACGGAGGATCCGGCAAAAGCTATCGGCGGCGCCCTGCTTCCCTTCGGCGGGCGAAAAGGCGGAAACGTCGCGCTGCTTGTCGAAATGCTGTCCGCGGGCCTTTCGGGTGGCCCATGGTCGCTCGATACGCCGCATTTCCAGTCCGGCAGCGCTCGTCCAGCCGTCGGCCTGACTGTGCTGGCCATTGTGCCCGGCGCCCCTGAAGAGGGACGTATCGCGCGCGCGGGCGAGCAGGTACGTCGACTGGCGGCACTCGACGTCTTCATTCCCGGCGTAAGCGGCATCGAATTTCCACCATCCCTCACAAAGAAGCTGAAGGTGCCCGCCGACGTCTACGAGGCCGTTCGCAGGCTTGCCGCAGCAGGTTCCGATCGTGCATAGGAAGGCGGCCGCGTTCCGCTGCCGAGGGCGAGATCGACTGCGCTAGGTGGCCCTGACCAGCCAATCCGCGAACAGGCGGGACTGGGCGGTCGCCTTCGCGTGAATTGTCATATGGAACGGGACGGGCGAAGGGACTGACTGAGGCACCAGGGGGACAAGCCGCCCGGCCTCCATCATGCTTTTCACCAGCCCATCCCAGCCCAGCACCGCACCCACATCGTCCTGGGCTGCCTGGAGCGCGATCATGTAGTTGTTCACGTAGAAACCGCGGCCCTTCGGTGGCGCACACCCCAGCGACTGGAGCCAGTCGGTCCAGGTCGTCCAGCCGTTTTCCTCGTTGCTCATGTGGATCAGCGGGACCTTGAGCAGGTCCTCGACCCCCGAGATGCGATGTTGGGCGGCGAATGTCGGGGTTCCCAGCGCCACAATATGGTCCCGAAACAGTATGCTGTTCTCGACGCCATTTTCGTCCGGGTCTCCATAGTGGATGCTGAGATCGCACGGGCCGCTCACGCCGGGTATATCGCTGGTAATCTGGGAAACGGTAATAGCCGGATAGATCTTCCAGAAAGCAGAGATTTTTGGCGTGAGCCACAGGGAGCTCACAGCTGTGGTCGTGCGGATGGTCACATCGACGGTTTCGCGGCGATCGCGGATCTGCGTGACGGTATCCGATATCGACTCGAAGCCGCGTCGTATCGCCAGGAACAGGAAAGCCCCCTTCTCCGTCAGCTCGACGCCACGACTGCGGCGGACGAAGAGGCTGCAGCCGAGGTCTGTCTCAAGCGCCTTGATCTGGTGGCTGACGGCGGCCGGCGTCACGTTCATTTCCCTCGCAGCTTCCTTGAAGCTCGCCTTCCGGGCGGCGGCCTCGAAGCAGGCAAGAGCTGTCAGGGAGGGAAGATCATAGGGTCTTCGCATGAGGGTTCCCTGCCAAAACATGACATTAGTTTATCTAATCTCACATCAAATAAAGTGCCGTTGTCAACTGGGTTTGTCGCGATGACAATCGTCTTCGGTTAAACACGCCGAACGTGGGATTCACTCATGACAGCCTTCTCGTCTTCCATTCACGACCTCCTGGCCCGCCGCGTCCCTGGTCACGCGCTTGAACAGTCTTTCTACACCTCGCCGGCGGTCTATGATCTCGATCTGGCGCACCTCTTCTACAAAGAGTGGCTGTACGCGGTTCCTGCGTGCCAGCTTGCAAAGACGGGAAGCTACGTCACGATGCGCGTGGGCGCCTACGAGGTGATCATCGTGCGCGGCCGCGACGGCGAAATCCGCGCCTTCCACAATTCCTGCCGGCACCGGGGCTCGCTGATCTGCAAGGCGCGGCAGGGACAGGTGGCGAAACTCGTCTGTCCCTATCACCAATGGACCTACGAGCTCGACGGAAAGCTGATCTGGGCGAACGATATGGGTCCGGATTTCGACGCCTCCAAACATGGCCTTAAACCGGTCCACCTGCGCAATCTCGAGGGCCTGATCTACATCTGTCTGTCGCACGAGGCGCCGGATTTCGACGCCTTCGCCGACATGGCCCGCCCGTATCTCGCCATCCATAACCTCAACGACGCCAAGGTCGCCTACACCTCGACCATTGTGGAGAAGGCGAACTGGAAACTCGTGTGGGAGAACAATCGGGAATGCTATCACTGTAGCAGCAACCATCCCGCTCTTTGCCGGTCCTTCCCCTCGATCCCAACGTCGCCGGAGTTTCGCCGGACGGATCGGTCTCAGATGTCCTCCAGGCGCATTTCGATCGCTGCGAAGTCTCGGGTGCGCCCGCGCAGTTCCGGATTTCCGAAGACGGCCAATACCGCCTGGCGCGCATGCCCCTGCAGGAAAAAGCGCTGAGCTATACGATGGATGGCAAAGCAGCCGTAACAAGGAACCTCGGCCGCGTGCGTTTGCCAGACGCGGGCACCCTCCTGAAGTTCCACTATCCGTCGACCTGGAACCACTTCCTGCCCGATCATTCGCTGACCTTCCGCGTAACTCCCATCGGCCCGATGGAGACGGAGGTCACCACCACCTGGCTCGTGCACAAGGATGCCGTCGAGGGCGTGGACTACGATCTCAAGCGCTTGACCGAGGTGTGGATCGCCACCAATGACGAGGACCGCGAGATCGTCGAGACCAATCAGCAGGGCATTCTCTCACCCGGCTACGTTCCCGGGCCCTATTCGCCGAACCAGGAAAGCGGCGTCATCCAGTTCGTGGATTGGTATGCCACCTGGCTCGAACGCTCGCTGACCCCGCTGCGACAGGCCGCGGAGTAAGCGGGATGAGCGTCTTCAAGAACCTTTCCTTCTGGACCGACGCTGAAATGCTCGAATGCGTGACGCGCACACCGGAAGCACCCGATGTCGTGACCTTTAGCTTCCAGAGCCCTTCCGGAGCGCTGTTCAATCACGACCCCGGTCAATTCGTCACGCTGGAGCTCCCCCTCCCCGGCGGACCGCTATACCGGACCTATACGATATCCTCCTCGCCTTCGCGGCCGACGGCGCTCACGATCACCGTAAAGGCGCAACGCTCGTCTGTCGGCACGCGCTGGATGCTCGACAACCTTCACAAGGGTATGCGGATCCGAGCGACAGGCCCCGCCGGGACGTTCTCGATCGCCCATCACCCGGTCGAGAAGTACCTCTTCATCTCGGCCGGCTCCGGTATCACGCCGATGGTAGCGATGACGACGTGGCTTTACGATTCCGGCCGCGAACCGGACATCGTCTTCATCAACTGCGCGCGTCGTCCCTCGGAGATCATCCTGCGCGAACGGATGGAACTCATGGCCTCGCGCATCGTCGGTATCGACCTCAAGTGGGTCGTCGAAGAGGCCGATCCCTTCCGGCCCTGGACCGGGTATCGTGGGATGTTCAATCAGATCATGCTCGGCCTGATGGCGCAGGACTATCTCGAGCGAGAGGTATTCTGTTGCGGCCCTGAACCGTTCATGCGCGCGGTCCGCGAGGCACTAGCGGGTCTGGGCTTCGACATGAACCGCTACCATCAGGAAAGCTTCAGCGCGGAACCTGACCATGCCGAAGACGTTCCCGAGGACGTGCTTCCCGATGTGCAGAACCAGGCTGAGATCCAGTTCGCGTTCTCCGGCATCACGGCGAACTGCAACGAGACGGATACGATTCTGGCTGCTGCGAAGGCCGCAGGATTGGTGATCCCATCAGGATGCTCGATGGGTATCTGCGGCACCTGCAAGATTCGCAAGACCGAAGGCCAGGTCCATATGGTGCACAATGGAGGCATCACCGAAGAGGACATCGATGACAATTACATCCTCGCGTGCTGCTCCAAACCAATCGGCCGCGTGAGCGTGGAGGCCTGACCGCCACGAGGCAGCTATATCACGCTGTCCTCGTGCAGATAGAACATCCGATTTGCCGCTTATGTCAGCACGCCGAACAGATGCCGGAGCATGTCCGTTCCAAGGCCCTCACGACTGCGCCGGCCCTCTCGCAGCGGTCAAAACTATGCGAGCGGCATTGACACCATGCAATGGGAGACCGCCTGGGCTTCCTTTGAGCGCCGTCAAAAACCTCGTTTGACCTCTGCACGGTCGTTCCATCCGATCATTGCACTGAAGCCGTTTCGGAGGCTGAAACACTGGTCGCTCCGAAAGGGATCAAAGGCCGAGATAGGCTCGCCTGACGTCCTCATTGGACTTCAGGTCCCTGGCTGCGCCCGCCAGCGTTATGTGACCGAGCTCCATGACATAGGCTTGCGAGGAGATGTCCAATGCAAGGTTGGCGTTCTGTTCGACCAACAGGACGCCGCATTTCTCCTCCCGCGCGATCGTGGCAATCGTGTTGAGCACGTCGCGCACGATGAGGGGAGCCAATCCGATGGATGGCTCGTCAAAGAGATAGAAGCGGGGCCGTGCCATGATGCCTCTACCGATCGCGATCATCTGCTGCTGGCCGCCGCTGAAGTTGCGGACGACGCGATGCCGGTGATCCTTCAACACCGGAAAATAGCCGAAGACCTTGTCTAGGTCGTCGCGAATTCCCGCCTGATCCTTCCTGAGGTGTGCACCTACAAGCAAGTTGTCGAGCACACTCATATATGGGAACAGCCCCCTACCCTCTGGAACCTGGCATATTCCCCTGCGGACAATCTCCTCGGGGAAAGTCCGACCAACGATTCTCCGTCGAAGGATATCTGCCCGGTCTTGAGCGGCACCACCCCCGAGACAGATTTGAGAACTGTGGACTTGCCCGCGCCATTGGCACCGACGAGCGATGTTATCGTCCCTTCCTTTGCGGACAACGACACCCCGTCCACGGCCGTGATCCCCGAATACTCGACTGTCAGATTGTTGATCGTCAGCATCAGGCTGCCTCCTCGCCGAGATAGGCCTGGATCGTCGCGGGATTCCGGCTGACTTCCGCCGGGGTTCCCTCGGCAAGCAGGTCGCCGTAACAGAGGACCGTTATCCTGTCGCACGCCTGCATGATGGCCTTCATGTCGTGCTCGATCAGGAGGAGGGTCATTCCGTCGTCTCTCAAGCCGCGGATGATTTCCATCAGCCGAACCTTTTCGCCTGAATTGAGACCCGCCAACGGTTCATCGAGCATGAGAAGGCGGGGAGCAGTCGAAAAGGCGATCGCCACTCCGAGTATCTTCTGCGTGCCGCCCGGGAGGTCGCAGGCCAAAGAGGACGCGAACTCGCGCATGCCGAACCTTTCGAGAATGGCATCCGCGGACTTCCGGTGCATCTCCTCCTCGGTGCGCGCAGAGCGAAGTCCAAGGATGTTGGCCAACCAACTCGTCTCGATCCTGTTGCGCGCCGCCGTCACGAGATTCTCTCGAACGCTCAGATTCGCGTAGTTGCTCGTGTTCTGGAATGTTCGGGCAATTCCGAGACGCGCGATCTTGTGGGAAGGCATCCCCGTGATGTCCATGTCTTTGAACATGACGCGGCCCGCCGTGGGCGCAAGAAATCCGGTCGTCACGTTGAAGAAAGTAGTCTTTCCCGAGCCGTTGGGGCCGATGAGACCGTGGATGGTCCCGGGCTCGATACCGAACGATACCGAGTTCAAGGCGACGGCCTGGCCGAAACGTTTGGTGAGTTCATGCACGCGAAGCATTTACGGCTCCTTGTTCATTCTTCAGTCCGCTTTTGGGACGGTGTGACAAAAGTTGACCAATCACGCCTTCGAGACCGCGGGGCATGAACAAGACCGTTAGGATGATCGTGGTGCCCCATATCAGCGGGATCAGTTGGGCCGTGTCGCGAAGCAGTTGCTCCATCACCGTCAGGGCCACCAGGCCAACGATCGGTCCCCAATAGGTCCGGTTGCCGCCAATGATCACCGCCGCGATGATCTTGAACATGAACTGTGGCGTGTAGTCGGTGGGAGCGACAAAGCCATTGTAGCCGGCGTAGAAAGCACCCGCGATCCCTGCAGCGAACGATCCGATGCAGAAAGCCAATGTCTTCAGGCCCCATGTATTCAGACCGACGGCCATCGACAGGTTCTCATTTTCCGCCACCGCGTGGATAGCGCGGCCGGTTCGGCTGCTGTTGATGACATAGAGCAGGAGCACGATGACGATCGTCCCGAGCAGCACCAGCAAGTAATAGTTCCTGGTGTCGAAGAAGCTGATGCCGAACAGCTTTTCCGGAGGCGAAAGGAACGGGATGCCTTCGATCCCTCCGAACGGAAATTTGAACTGGATGAAACATTGCCGGATCGCTTCACCAGCCGCGAACGTGCTGAGGAAGAAGTAGAATTGCCGCGTGCGCATGACCGGGTATGCGATCAGAAGTGCGACCAACGCTGCGACAAGGCCGGACAAAGGCAATATGACCCAGAATGACAATCCGAACTCTGTTTGGAGCAGAGCGAAGGTGTATGCGCCAATCGCCAGCATCGTGATGTGAGCGAATGACCACCCTCCCATCCTTGTGATCGTGCGGTAGCTGGTCACCAGCATCACATTGACCAGGAAGAGGATGCCGACGCCGACGTAGTACGGGGGGACCAGAAACGGAAAGCCGACCATTGCGACCAGAAGCACTAGCGTCAGGCCCGTCAGCGTACCGGCTGGCAAAGCTGCCGTCTTCCATTCGACGAGTTTGACGGGAGCCTGTTCGAGCAATGGCGCTTCTCGCCCAAGCAGGCCCCGGGGAAAGAACGCCAGGACCACGAGCATGATGACCGTATCTATGATGACGATGTACTGGCCAAGGCCGATCACGCTGGCGAAGCTGTCGATAAAGCCGAAGAGCATCGCAGCAACGATCGCGCCCGTGATGCTGCCCAGACCACCGACGATGACGACAATGAATGCTTTCCAGATCGCCTCGAGACCCATGTAGGGACCGACATTGATGATGCTGGCCATCAGGACGCCGGACGCTCCAGCCATGGACGCGCCGATAATCATCGTGACAAGCCGGACCCGTTTGAGGTTTATGCCCTGAAGCAGCGCCGATTGGCGGTTCTGCGATGCCGCTCTGAGAGCCCGGCCACCCCTCGTTCGATTCAGGAAGTACCAGAGGCACGCCATCATCACCACCGCGCAGACGATCACGGCCAGGCGCTGATATGTGAGGATGCCTCCGGCGACATTCAGCTGGCCGGGTATCATTACGGGCAGGCTTTTGGAAACGACCCCAAACACAATCGCGGCCAATGCCTGCAGGACGTAAGAAAGGCCCAGGGAGGCGATGAAGCCTCCGAAGGCGTCGCTCGCGGTCCGCTCGAAGATGGTCTTCTCGAACAACGCGCCTGCCAGCCCCACGAGGATGGGGCCGACAATGAGCGCCGCGACAAACACCGCCCATGGCGGAAGTCCGAGAAGGCCCGAGAGCATCAGCCAGACCGTGTAGCCGCCGAGCATGAAAAGCTCGCCGTGGGCAAAGTTGACCACCTTCATCACGCCGAACACCAGCGCGAGTCCGACTGCGAACAGGCCGTAGAACGAGCTGAGCGCGATGAAATTCAGGAACACCTGCGTGACGTTGAAGTCGACCATGACCGCCTCGAACCAAATCTCAGTGGAGGGTGCCGCCACTGCAAGCCGCGGCGGCACCTGGTTGTTTACTCAGCTGGCATCAGTTCCAGCACCTTCGTCTTTGAAACGCTCTTCTTGATCACCGTGTCGACATTCATGACGAAGTATCCGTATTCACGGGTCTCGAGAGCGGCGAATGGCGGGACAACGATCGTGGTGTCAGGAAGGATCACGAGCGCCGGCCCGGGCACGCTCATTCCGAACTTGAGCTTCGACCCGTCATAGGCGGGCGTTTCTACCCACTTCCCGCCACCAAAATAGGACTTGCCGCTGCTCATGAGCGTGCTGTCCACCGCCTGTGCGGTCTTTTCCTGAGGAGCGAGCACGATCTTGGGACGCTCGAACGTCGCCATGCATCTCCACATCAGGAACTCGACGTCGGACGCAGGGTCGTTGGTCTTGTAGCGGGCGAGATATGCTTCGTGGAACATCTCGGTGATCCGTTCCAGGACCGCGGTAGTGATCTTGCCGTTGTCCAACTGGATCGGGATTTCGAGTTCCGTTGTCTGCATGGGATAGCGTGCAGAGACGAACAGTTCAAAATTCTGGTCCTTGGGATCGACGCCCATACGGCTGAGGAAAGCGACGCCCTTTCCAGTAATGCCGGACAAGGCCTCGTTCACGCCGACAAAGTCGAAATTGCCCGTGTCGCTATACTTCGAGACAACCTCGCTCATCGCGATAGCAGCGTTGTTGGCCCCGAAAGCGCACAACACGGAGGTTTCCCGCGGGATGATGACCTTCTTGATACCCATCTCCCGCGCAAGAAACGCGACCGGCACCGAGGTTGCTCCGCCGCCCGTCACCATTGCAAACTCGCGAGGGTCGACGCCGCGGCGGATCGTCATGTCGAGAATGCCGCCAAGCATGTTCTCGTTGACGACCTGGGTGATACCAAGCGCCGCCTCCTCGACGCTGATGCCCAAGGGATCAGCGATATTCTTCTTGATCGCATCGTGTGCGAGCTGTCGATCGATCTTCATGCGACCGTTCAGGAAGTACTCCGGCCGAATATATCCAAGCACCACATAGGCGTCGGTGACGGTCGGTTCGACACCACCCCGCATGTAGCAGGCCGGACCCGGAACGGCTTCGGCGCTACGCGGCCCGACGGTGATCAGCCCGGCCCTGTCGATCGCGGCGATCGACCCGCCGCCAGCGCCCAAGGTCGCGATTTCGATGGACGCCACGCCGGTCGGGTAGTTCAGGATGCGGCCGTCCTTCGTAGTTGTGATCTGGCCATCCAGCACGGTCGAAACGTCGAAGCTCGTCCCGCCCATGTCGACCGTGATGCAGTTCTGGGACTTCTCGATCTCACTGAAGTAATATCCAGCCTCCGGAGCCATCGAAGGTCCGGAAAACAGCATGAAGACCGGCTTCTTAGCGACTTCCGAGATGGGTACTACGCCGCCGTTGGATACGACAATCAGCGTTTCACCCTTGAAGCCCCGCTTCTCGAGCTCACCCTGAAGGTTGTTCAGGTAGCGTGTCACCTTGGGCTGCAGCATCGCATTGAGCACGACACAGCTCGTCCGGTAGTACTCGCGAATGATCGGCTGGATTTCGGAGCTGAGGCAGTAATCTACCTCCGGCCACTCCTCCTTGATGATTTCGCCGATCCGCTTTTCGTGCGCATCATTGACGATCGACCACATTGTGCAGACTGCGATCGCTTCGACGCCCCATTCGCGAAGCTGCCGGACCTCCTTGCGGACTTCATCTTCGTCCAGCGGCACGACGACGTCGCCCTGCGCGTTGATCCGCTCCGAGACTTCGCGGCACAGATATGGCCGGATCAGCGGCCGGTTCGGCTCCATCTTGTAGTTGAACATCGTCTGGCGACGGCCTTCGCCCCGCCATAGCGTGTACTTGGTGCCGCGAGTGCAGATGAGTCCTGTCTTGGCTCCGCTCATCTCGAGGATGGTGTTGGTCGCCGTGGTAGAGCCGTGGCAGAACACGGCGGTGCTGCCGAGCATTTCTTCAAGCGACATGCCGAGCTCTTCAGCTGCAAGTGACATGGCGTTGAGAATGCCGACCGAACGATCCTGCGGGGTGGTCGGGGACTTGTGGCTTCCCAACTGCGTGAAGGTTTCGGCGTCGGCGATCGCGAGGTCCGTGAAAGTGCCACCCACGTCTACACTGATACGATATTTCATCTGTCTGACCTCTCCCTTAGTTCTGGATGTTCGCGATCATGCTCGCCCGGAGAGCGGCAGTAGCGCTGACGTCGACTGCGTAAAGTTCGGGCTTCGTGTCGAGAACGACACCGTAGACTTCGCGTGCGGAGTGGAGCGTGATGAACCCGTCCCGAGCGTCGTCCTTCACTTTCTCGGGATCGCGCTCCAACGGGTTGCCGAAGCCACCGCCGCCGCCGGTCTTGGCGTACCAATGCTGGTCACGCCGGCAAATCGTCTCGCCCATGTTCCGGAGATGCGCTTCCTCGGTAAGGGTCTCCGAGTCCAGAAGCCAGTGATCCGCGACCGTGCCGCCTTCGCCGCCGAAGAGACCGAACGCGGGCCAGGTGTGTCCGGTGCCGCAGTAAATCAGCTGCATGTCGTGGTCGATCGGCTGCAGGCGGTGCGACATCGCGATGCCACCTCGCCATTTGCCGGCGCCGCCGGAGTCAGCCTCCGCCTTCACTTCCCAGACGATACGAGGCAGGGACTGCTCATGGATTTCGATCGACTCGTAGCCCATGTTGCCCATGATGCAGTGGCCGAACATGTGCGGCAGTCCGTCGAAGCCCTCGGTCGCGCCGGCGGCGCTTGCCGCGAGGTAGTGAAGGTGGCCGTAGGGTTGGTTGTTCTTGCGAGGATCCACGCCCGCGCCAGTGTGGTTGGCCGCCGGATGCTCGCCCATGCCGGCAAGCGCACGATGCGGCAGGACCTTTGCCCAGGTCTTGAACACCAGGTTTGTGACTTCGTCGTTCAAGCCTACAGTCGCAACCTCGGTGCCCACAGGCCAGCGCGGGATGCCCGCGATTGCCCCTTCGCGCTGTTTGACCCGGATGCGGTCCAGCGCGCCGCTGTTGTAGGGGAGATCCGGCGAAAGGACAGGCAAGGTTCCCTGGATCGCCGAGCATCGGCAGGTTGCGTAGCTCAGGTTGTAGCTGAAATCGATCTGATCCGGCATCTCGCTGTAGTCGAAGTCGATGTATCCCTCATCAGGATCGATCGTCAGCGTCATCTTGAACTCGAGCGGCTCGTCGATATAGCCCTTGAAGCACTCGCTCCGCAGTGTCTCCGTCACAGTGATCTTGGGCAGTTTCTTGATTTCCTCGCGCATGGCTCGTTCGCCGTAGCGCAGTGCCTCGGTCAGGCAGCCCTTGAAGGTGTCGTAGCCGAACCGCTTGCAGAGTTCGATGATGCGGGACTCGGCGACCCACAGCGAGCTGAGTTGCGCCAGGAAGTCACCATGCCACTGTTGCGAGTAGCGGAAGTTGTAGGCGATGAACCGGACGAGGTCGGTGATCGGCTTGTGGTCGCGGCAAAGCCGCACGCCTGGAAAGTGGAAGCCCTCTTCGTAGATATCCTTGGCGAACGGGTCCATGCTGGTCGGAAGATGCGCACCGATGTCGAGCAGGTGGCACTTCGATGCCGCCCACGCCACCAGCTTCCCTTCGAAGAAGATCGGGGCGAACATCGTGAAGTCCCCGACGTGGGAGTTCCCAGCGTAGGGAGCGTTGTTGAGGAAGACGTCGCCTTCCTTGATGTCGTTTCCGAACGCCCTGATGATGAAGCGGAGCGGAGGACTCATCGTCCCAACGTGCACGGGAATGCAGTCAACCATCGACAGGATCGATGCGCCATGCGTGTCGAGCAGGCAGCACGTGAAATCCTTTGCCCCGTGCAGGATTGGATTACGCGCCGTCGCGAGGATCGTCTGGGTCATCTCTGTCATGATCCCCTCGACACGCGCATGCACGACCGAGAAAGTCACGGGATCGACTTGTTCGAGTCCCTTGTCCAAGGCTCCGGGCAATCCCGCAATCTCTTCGGAACGGATGGGCTCAGCGAACAACTCCGTCTTGTACGGAGGAATGAGAATGTCGTCTCTTGCCATGAAATTCTCCCAAGTTTTGACAAGTGGTCTCTGGCGGGCGCGCTGACGCGCCCGCTTCAAGCGTGAGAATGAAAACTGAGCAGAGGACCGACCGATCAGGTCTCGGTCATCTTGTACTTCTGCAAGGCGGGAAGAGCGTCGTTCTTGTGCTCGTTCCACCACGCGAAGTCGTCGGTCACGCCGGAAAGTGCAAACTTCCCGTCCTTGATCACGTATTTCGGAGTCGGGGTCAGAAGGTGATGATCCACGCCGAAGATGTCCATGCCCGACCAGGCCGATTTCCCGTAGATCGGGTGCTCCATGTTCTTGATGCCATAAAGAGCTTCCATCACATCCTTAGGCTCGATGGAGGGGCTTTGAGCAAAGGCCTGGTCCAATGTGGCCATCGCCGAATATGTCAAACCCGCAAACCCGATCCATTCGCCCTCGCCGAATTTTTCGACGTAGGTTTTGTACATATTGTGCGCCTTGGGCGAGAATGTCGGCTCGGAAGCATCAACGCCAAACCCGCAATAGACCCGGCCTTCGAGATCGGCGAGATTCACGCGTTGGGCGATCTGCGGCAAATCCCACGAGTGGCACATCCAAATGCCCTTGTAGTTCAGGGACTGCGCGGCCTCCAGGAGGATCGCCTGCTTGCCCGGAGGCAGATCGGAGAAGAAGATCGCGTCGGGCTTTGTCTTCAATACGGCTCCCATCAAGGGGAAGTAGTCGGTCGTGTTGGGATCGAACACGTCATTGTAGACGACCTCGATCTTCCCTTGGGCTTCAAAAGGCGCGCAACCCGCGGCGCAATATCCCTGACCTGCTAGACCGAAGGAGTTGTCCGTGAACATCAGCGCCACGCGTTTGACGTCTGGATTCTGCTCCAGGACATGGGACACAAGTCCCAGGAATGCCGTTGGCGACCCGGTGATCCCTCCCATCAGGTATGGAAAGTCCGCACCGAGGAAGCCGCCGCCATATGAATTGGTGAGCACCTGGTTCTCGGTAGCGATGCGGGCGATCGCTTTGCGCGACGCCGGCGTGTATGTTTGGAACATGTACTTGCAGCCGTCCTGCAGGATCGCGCTGCGGAACGCCGTCAGTTCCTCGTTGGGTAGGAAGCAGACGTTGGTGTAGGCCGAGAATTCGATCTTGTGCCTCTGGCCATCACCGCAAAGGATGCCGCCGTTGGCGTTATGTTCGTCCACCCACATCTGACCAGCGCGCTGGATCGGAATGCCCCACTGCGCGCATTCGCCTTCCAGGGGCATCGCGATGCCCATTTTGATGACATCCGCCTCGGCGGCGAAGCCTCGGGAAGAGATCAGGCTCGGAGCCGCCAAACCGACGGCCGCGGCAACACTGCTCTTCAGAACCCGCCTTCTCGTAATGTTGGTCGCATTCCAGTTTTCCATTGTGGTTCCCCATGACGGTTAAGATTTGCTGCCTTACCGATTCTTTTTCTTGGTTTTGCGCCACGGCTTGCTTGTCGTTGGCGAATATGTTGGACCGCTCAGGCTCCTCTGTCAACAAACATGATATCTGATCACGGATAACGCGATCGCAGGTTTCACCCGCCTCAGAAGGCACCCAACTCCCAGTCGTTAGGAGTGCAATTCCAGGCTGCTCCGGATCTTGTCCGGAACCGGGCGGCTTTCCCTGCTGCCCAAATCGAAGAAAACCTCGACGACCTCGCTCTCGGCGAGGAGGCTCGCATCAGTCGAGTCGAGCATGCGAAACACGATGGTGACGGACTTCCCGCCGACCCGTTCCACCAGGCTTTCTATCCTGACCACCGTTCCGGCTGACACTTCCGAACGGAATGTCAGCTTCATGCTGGCGGTAACCGGTACGACCACGCTATTTCGCTTGAGTCCCGCTCTATTCCAGAAAACGAAGATGGCGTCATCGAACATGGAGGCATAGTGCCGGACGTTCAGATGACCGAAGTGGTCGCATTGCCACTGGTGCACCACGAACGATGTCAATTCCGAGCTCTTCTTTTCCATCTGACCGGTCCTCGTCAGCTCACGCCGAGAATTTCTCGAGCTTCCTTTGGTGTCGCCACTTCGCATCCCAGGTCGCTGATGATGCGTCGCGCACGTTCCACGAGCTGCGCGTTGGTCGCGAAGACACCCCGCTCGAGATAGATGTTGTCCTCCAGGCCGACACGGCAGTGTCCGCCGAGGATCGTCGAAGCGGCGACGATTTCCATTTGCCACCGAGAGATGCCGAAAGCACTCCAGACCGCGTTGGGTGGCAGAAGATCTTTCATGTAGAGCAGTGTTTTCAAGTCCGCGGGTGCGGACCACTTCACGCCGAGGCAAATCTGGAAAAGGGGAGGCTCATCGATATGCCCCTGCTCGACAAGACGCCGCGCAAGCAGGATATCGCCAGGGTTGAACACCTCTATTTCCGGCTTCACGCCCGCTTCCCGGATCATCTCCGCCATATCCCGAAGCTTGCCGGGCGTGTTCATGAAAACGCAATCCGGCGCGCCCGCGATACCGCCTTCCAGGTTCATCGTCGTGGCGTCGAGCGTGCAAATCTGCGGTCTGAGTTCCATCACGTGGCCGACGCGTTCGGCGGCGGTGCCGACATCGGTTGTCGGATGCGCACGCCCCTCATCGGCGGGATCGGGGACGAGCGTCGCTCCCATTCCTGTCGTAAGATTGATGAGAACGTCCGGGTTATGTTTGCGGACCTCCTCCACGATGGCGCGAAAAACGGCTGGCGAACGATCGCCAATTCCTGTTTCCGGGTCGCGTCCGTGGATATGGACCACCGAGGCACCCGCCGCCGCAGCCTCGATGCACGCGGCCGCGATCTGCTCTGCGGTTACCGGATAGTTCGGGTATTTTGGATGGATCGGCCCGTCACCCGTGACGGCACAGGTCAATACGACTTTACGTTTCATATGCCCTCCCTTGGGCCACATTCGGCCAGTATCATTTCAACCGACGACGGCTGGCTCATTGTTTTCGGTTTCCACTTGCTTGATCGCGCCGAGCAGCGCGATCAGCTTGGTGTCGCGCTCTCTTCTGAGCGCGTTGTAGTCGCGCCCGCCGATTTCCTCCTCGAGGCCATCGATGAGCTTGCTGACGGTGTCGTGATCCAGGTTCGGCTTTCCAAGGTCGTCCCACCAAAGCGCATAGCTGTCTCGGAACTGCTCGCAGTAGGCCCTGATCCCTTCTTGGCCTCCGCCAAGGTTCAGCAACATGTGCGGTCCCATCACCGCCCACCGCATGCCCGGCCCGGCGGAAATCGCGATATCCACGTCGCGCACGCTGGCAACGTCCTCAGCCACCAAGTGGATTGCTTCGCGCCAGAGTGCCGCCTGGAGGCGGTTGGCGACATGGCCCATCACCTCCCTTTTCAAGGTGATCGTCTTCTTCCCGCAGCTTTCGTAGAGGCCGCGCGCCACGCCTAGCGCCTCCGGCATCGTGGCTTCATTGCCGTAAAGTTCCACAAGAGGAATGATGTGAGGAGGATTGAAGGGATGGGCGATGATGAGGTTTCGCGGGTTCTGCCAGCCGTCTTGCAAATCGGACAGCTTGAGGCCGGAGGAACTCGTTGCCACCACAGCGGTCGGACGGAGAGCCGGTTCGATCTCCTTGTAGAGTACCCTCTTCAGCTCGAGACGTTCGGGGATGCACTCCTGCACGAAATCGACGTCGGTAACCGCATCGGCGGGCGAGCCAAACACCCTGTACTCGGGCATGACCGGAGTATGAGGAAGGCCCATCTCAGCCAGGGTGTCCCGAACGGCGTTCCAGAATTCGGCAAATTTCGCACCCGCATCCACGTGGCTGTCATAGAGATGAATGGGACGACCCGTTGCTGCAAACAGTGCAGCCCAACTGCAACCGATCAAGCCTGCGCCCAAGATGGCGACGGCCCCTACAGCTTCTCCCGACTTCTCTTCGTTGCCGCGCAAGGAATATTCCTCCTGAAATTCGCTGATATCTGATCAGATCACGAATCTGATATCTGATCAAGCCTTGACTTATTCATCGAAGAAAATAGTTTATGAGGGAGATGAGGGCCGTGCAGACGTCGCCTGAAAGTTGTGTGCATTCGCGTCAGCGAGGATGCGCCGGAGCGATCGACTGGATGGAGTAATCTGTTCTAAATTGCGCGATTGGCCGTGCAAGTCTTGATTTCAAGGAGAAAAGCGGGAGGCAGCCGAATTCGCACCTATTGGCTGGCTCGACTGAAAGCTCACTCGCATTTCGGTGCTCGCATATGCCTCGTCCAACCGTTAGAAGAAGACGATCGACACTCTGAGTCCGCGCTCTATATGCATGAAGCGGCTAAACCCGCGGCAGAATTCACCCCGTCCAATTGCACTGCCCTGAAAAAGCAATCGACAGGAACAAATCATATGACGACTAAAACAGGACAGATGCCTAGCTTCGCGGGACGTCGCCCGATACTGGACAACGAATTTATATACAACGAACTCAAGCAATTGCTGATGATCGGGGAATTCCTGCCGGGACAGAAGATCACGTTGCCAATGTTGGCTGACGCGTTCGGAACGAGCCAAATGCCGATCCGGGAAGCAACCAACAGATTGATAGCGGCGCGGGCTATTGAAGCGCCGCCCCGCAGATCGCTCTGTATTCCCGAAGCCACCACTGAAAGGATGGATTCGCTTTTGCCCCTTCGATTGCTTCTGGAAGGGGAAGCGACTCGGCTCGCAGTCATCGCAAAGGGAGCGGAGTTGGCGCAGGAGCTCGCGGCGATCACCGAGGAGATGGACTCCAAGGTTCCGTCTGAAGACATCAAGGCGTATCTCAGGCTCAACCAGAAATTCCATTTCCATGTCTATCAGACCTGCGGCAATCCGGAGTTGGTCGACATGATAGAATTGCTCTGGATGCGATACGGGCCGATGCTCAACATCGTCAGGAGTGGCGTCCTTTCAAAGTCGGGCCACAAACGGCATCTCGAAATCATCAAGGGGTTCCAGGATCAAGACCCGGAAGCGGCTGCCACCGCGATGCGCGCCGACATACAGGACGCGGCAGTTCCAATCCGCGAAGTAATCGAAAGCAAGCTCCGGGAACAGGAGACTGTTGCCGAGGGCCGGAAGGCTGTCCGAGCGCGATAGACCGTCGGCGATGCCGTCGAAGATACCGCAGACATGGTTCACAGCATTGCGGTCGATGTCTTGACACGACAAGCTGCGCTGCCCGCACGAATCCTGAACCAAGTTTCGGAAGGTACCTGCGGACTTTGGCGATCTCCAGGAGCGTCACCATCAAATCGTACCTCCTGCGAGTGCGCCCTGATCGAACACGCCATCGGCTTACCCGACATGCTTGCGCAAATATGCTCTTGATGGAAATCGAACCGACCACAACGCAGTTGGGCTCTGTTTCAGTGAGCCCCAACTGTCACACGGTGCGAGATACGAGATCCCACGCCGCCTGGTAGCGCCTTCTTCGGCGACCGGATCGTCAATGTTCCAAAACCTCACAGCCATGTGGAAATAATGCAAATTTATCCTTTCCTGCGCTCCGCCTATTGCAGCGGATGAGGCCGACTTACTCGACCACATCGGACACAGGACGGAAAGGATAACGAATGCCGGCAACAGCCCACACCACATCGATCGAAGCCAATGGGAGAACCTATCGCTGGCCACTCCGGCCAACGGTGTTGGTCTGCTTCGATGGCTGCGATCCAGCCTACATCGCGGCATCCGGATCCGCTGGCCACATCCCGACGATCAGCCGCTTCCTCAAGGAGGGGTTCTATGCGATCGCCGATGCTGCAATGCCGACCTTCACGAATCCGAACAACGTGTCGATCGTCTGCGGCGCGCCGCCGGCGGTGCATGGTGTTGCCGGCAACTACTATCTCGACCGCGAGACGAAGCAGGAAGTGATGATGCTCGACGCGCGGCTGATGCGGGCGCCGACCATTCTGTCGCAATTCTCCAAGGCCGGCGCCAGGATCGCTGTCGTCACCGCCAAAGACAAGCTGCGCAAGGCGCTCGCCCACGAGATGCATGGCATCGCAGTGTCCGCCCAGTATGCCGACAAGTGCACGATGGACGAGAACGGAATCGACGACCTCACCGGCCTCGTCGGCCGCGGGACGCCGGACCAGTACTCGCCGGATCTCTCGCTTTTCGTTCTCGATGCCGGCATCCGCCTGCTCGAAACCCGCCCGCTTGATCTTCTCTATCTTTCACTCTCAGACCTCGTGCAGCACAAGCATGCACCGGATGCGCCGGAAGCCCACGACTTCATGAAGGCCGTCGACGATCGCCTAGCTCGCCTGATCGAACTCGGCGCCACGATCGGCATCGTGGCCGACCACGGTATGAATGACCTTTCCCATGAGGACGGAACACCCAATGTCGTCTATCTCGGCGACGTACTGGACAAGGCCTATGGCTTCGATACCACCCGCGTGATCTGCCCGATCACCGATCCCTTCGTGAAGCATCACGGTGCGCTCGGCGGCTTCGTGCGCGTCCACCTGATCGCGGAAGGCATGGATCGTGCCGCCGTGCTGAAGACCATTGTCGCCCAGCCGGGTATCGAGCTTGCGTTGACGGGCGAGGATGCGGCGGAACGCTTCCAGTTCCCGCTGGATCGCGAAGCCGACATCGTCGTCGTCGGCTCGAAGGGTGTGGCGGTCGGCGCCCGGACGGTTGACCACGACCTGTCGCAGCTTGCCGGTGAACGGCTGCGCTCGCATGGAAGCCTCGCCGAACAGCAGGTGCCGTTCATCATCTCGCACCCGCTCAACGAGGACTACGCCAACCGGCCGACGACCGGCCTTCGGAATTTCGATGTCTTCGACTATGCGGTGAACGGCGTCATTTAACAGGCTTTATCGCCGTTTCAGGCCAACGGACCCGCCTGCGCTTCACTATGCAGGCGGGCTTCCTTCTGTCCGCCCGACTGGCGTCGTTCCGGTACGCAGGAGACGATCCAATCGACGAAGCCCGCCGCCGCCTCTCTTTCCCGGGACGCCGGATTGGCGAAGACCTGATAGGACGGCCCCTCGACCCGCAATTCCGGGAACGGTTCGACGACCTCGCCGCGAAGCAGGTGTCCTCAATCAGGAAGGTGGGCACGACCAGCGCTCCACGACCGGCGAACATCGCGTCCAGCGCGATATAGAAATGCGGAAGCTTCAGCGCCTGACCGGCCATGCTGCCTGCCAACCCGGCGGTCTTCAGCCAGGTCTTCAGTTCACCCGGTCGGGTGACCGCTTCGAGCAACCCGATCTCCTTCAGGCTTTCCTTGGTGATGACCTTGCCGTGGCCGGCGATCCGTGCGGGCAACACCAGCGACAGCGTCTCGGTAAAGAGATGCCGGGGCGAAAACTGCGATGGGATGATGCCGCCGGCGGATCGCCCGTCGAATGGCATATCCAGCCAATTGTCCGGCGTATGCGTCGGACGCACCATCGTATCCACCGGACGCTCCGGCGTGTGGAATTCCTGCAATTTCGGGATCAGCCATCGCATCGCGAATGTCGCGGGCGCGATCACCTGCAGCTTAGAGCGCTCGATCCGTGACGGACGCAGTTGCTCCAGTGCATCGTGGATCTCGTCGAAGGCATTGCCGAGCACCGCCGCCAGACGGTCGATGTCGGCCGTCGGGATCATCCCTTTACGCTTCTCTATAAAGAGCGGAACGCCCATCCACGCTTCCAACTGCGAAAGCTGCTTACTTACAGCGCTATGGGTGATCGACAATTCGTCCGCCGCGGCAGTAACGCTTCCGGTCCGCACCACGGTCTCAAGAAACAACAGAGATTTGAGCGGCGGGAGGCGACGTTTTCGTTGTTCCATTTTCTCACATTGCCTTAGCGATAATGTCACTGTACTAACAATATATGGTATAGTTAAATGCAATTGCGTCTAGATATTGAGTTTCCGACAGAACCGAACTCTTATAGAGCAATTCCGTGACGCTATTATTACAACCGATGAGGAAACTCTTATGCGTCGCTTGATACCTGCTCTGCTCGCAGTGACCGTCACAGCCTCCACCGCATTCGCCGCCGACAAGGTTCGCTTCGCCGTCACGGAAATCGAGGGCCTTGAACAACTCCAGACCGAGTTCGGCCCCTTCCGCGACAAGCTCCAGCAGTTGACTGGCCTGGAGATCGAATTCCAGCCCGTCAGTTCCCGCACCTCGGCCGTAGAGGCGATGAATTCGGGGCTACTCGAACTGGCGCTCACCGGCCCGTCCGAATATGTCGTGATGCATGAGATGACGAAGGCTGACGTGATCGTCGGATGGCAGCGTCCGGACTATTTCGCACAGGTCGTCACCATCGCCGGCCGCGGCATCAATTCGCCGAAGGACCTCACCGGCAAGAAGATTGCCTTCGGTTCCGCCGGCTCCACGTCAACCCATCTCGGCCCGGCGCAGGTGCTGACCGACCAGGGCTCAGCTACGGCAAGGACTACCAGTCGCTGCACATCGACCGCAACGTTGCGATCCAGGCTTTGATCAACGGCGACCTCGATGCCGTCGGCATGAGTTTCGACCACCTCAACAGCGCCCGAAAGGCATTCCCGAATGTACCGTTCCTCGTCGTCGCTCGCGGCCGAGACCTGCCGGACGACGCGCTGATGGCAAGCCCGCTGGCCGATCAAGCCACGATCGAGAAGATCCGCAAGGCCTTCACCGATCACGGGCAGGACCTACTAGGCTCAGTCCTCGACGGCACCGACGACAACCAGAATACGCGCAGGGCGTTTCCGCAGTTCCATCCAGGACAGCGACTAAGCGACTATGTGCGCGCGATGTAACACACGATCGGTATCGAAACCTTTGGGAA